>DFBX01000070.1 GCA_002366795.1 Rhodobacteraceae bacterium UBA3069
GAGCGGCATCCACAAAAGAAGGTTAGATACTCTAAAGACATGATTTAACCTTTTGAAACAGTGTAATAGATGTACATTTCATGTGGTTGGCCAGTAAACGGAACGCAACCGGTTAACGGTGATCAGGGGGGGGGCGAGAGGGCTAAGGTACCGCGACAAAGCTGAAAGTAAATGTGTTAAGGCCCGGGGATCCACAGGGTGACGCAGGCTTGTGCAAGTCCCGCCACCGCTCATGGAATAGGGGGGCTGTCACCCAGAGTAGACCGCTTGTTTTCCTCTTTGAGCGCCGCTGCCCACCCGGATGCGAGCCGCGCACTGTCAGGGCCTGCACGACGCGGCTCTGGCTGTCCTGATAGGGTCTCGTGGATAATACGAAGTCCTTCATCCGAGAAGTGCTCTCGGCTGGCCCCGTCGAAAGATACGACCGACAGAGTATGTGTCAGATGGATCGTGCCAAGTAATTTGGCGAGCCAGTGCTGTATGTAGTCCGGCTGATCGGATACGACTGTACGACCAGCGATGTGCGAGATCAGTGTAAGGGCAACCTGCGTGGCTTCTGGGGCGTCTCGGAGATCCTTTAAGGACAATCGGTGTGTCGCAGAATAGAAAACGTTGAAATCCTGTTTGTTCCAATGGGGCGCAGGTTTGATTAATGAAGACCAGGTATTCGGTTTGCTTTGCTCAAACCATGTAACGCCGGCTTCGATTGGCCAACTTTCGATCCACAGGCTGGAGGCCTCAAAATCCAGGATCACGTAGTTGTCTAAAAAGTGGTCTGTCATAAGACTGCCTGTGACGTCGGAAGTTGAGTTGAGGATGAAAAACTTTCACCTGCGACATCATGCAACCTTCGTTCGAACCGGACGGTCCCTCGCATCGCTTTCTCGACACGCTCCCTGTCTCCATCTTCGCTCGTTGAGGCCGTCAGAAGCAGCCCATTAGGGTGGTACCAACTGTGTGGTGGCCATTGGGCACCTAGGTAACCGAAATTGCAATTGCTCATCGGTTGCTCCCATTTTGGGAGCAGTTGGTAGCATAGGCTAAGTGGTTGTGTCTATAGTGAAAGGGGCGTCATGGCGGGGGCACAACACACCAAAGAGTATAAGGCGGTTGTGACAGCCCTTGTCGAGTTGAGGTCGGAACGGGGATTGTCACAGACAGACCTCGCCCATCTGTTGGGGCGTAACCGTTCCTTCATCGCAAAAGTGGAGATTTGTGAGCGTCGTCTCGACGTTGTCGAGTTTTGTAATTGGGTGAACGCGCTCAGTTTTGACCCCGCCGAATTTATTCGGATCCACCTTTTAGACTGCTAAGCAAGGATACTGACGGGATCCGTGGTCAGTGAGGGCCCTTCGAGGGACGTGGTCCTTTGCTCCAATAGCAAGTTCCTTGGCAAATGGCCGCCGGTCACCCCTGGTCCCATTTTCTTGAGAAATCATCGCTGGCAGCGCGGTGACACTCGTCGAGAAGCTCAGCTACGTCGCTTAACATCACAAGGCGGGCAGCCTTCTGACTTGTGTCCAGACGAAAAAAGGGAAGGCGGACGTCACCGGCTTCTACCTTCTTTGCCAAAGTATCAGATTCATAGCCCCAATAGGGCGCTGCGGCTTCCAGTGGGATCATTGGGATGCCGCCGAAATGTGCCAAGAGCATTTCGAATGTTGTCATTTTTGCCTCCAGTTGTTTTCTTTGAAGGAGGTGGGAACATTCTTCTGCGAGCGGAAAGGCTGTCAGGAGAAAAGGTTTGTCAGTGGTGGATAATTTGATTTGAGGTCGACGCGAAGATGGCGCCGACCCCAAAATAGTAATGGCCCTAATTGGTGTTCCAGTAGGTAATCACCCAATCCAGCCAGTGCCAATTTTCGAATTTGTCACCGGTTTTTTCTACGTTGACGTAGCGATCCAAGCATTGTCGCGATTGGTGTCCAGATGTCTTCATAACGAAGTGATCACCCTCACCTTTCTCAAACAGCAAGCTAATCCCTTCATGGCGTAGGTCATGGAACCGAAGGTCTTCAATTTCGACCAATTGCCGGTGACGACGAAACGCAGTCCCCATAGATCTCGGGTTATACGGGAAGATAAACTCTGACGTCCTCGGCATTGACAGGATGATCTTCAATGCTTCAGGGGGCAAATTCACGCGTACGTTGTGCCGTTTCTTTTTTCGCGGATGCTTCATCTGGCGAACCAGAATCGTACTCTCAGAGACGTTCAGGTCGCTCCAGCGAAGCCGGCAAATCTCGCTAAGGCGTCGACACGAATAAATTGCGAATACACTTATGGTGACTACAGGAATTTTTTGCCGCTTGTTGGCAAGTACAGCGTTAAAAATTTGATCCAGCTCTTTCAGAGATGGCCTGCGTTCGCGTTCTTCTGAACGGGCAAGAATTTCATCGTCCCATAGCACTTTCATTGCCCGAATAATGACGTCATATGGTACATCGGCTTCCCGATCTGCGGCCCATTTGAGTGAAGAGGCCAGCATGGCCATGTAGCTGGCAGCAGTCTGAGGACGCATCCCTGTGTCGATAAGATCATCGGCCATGGCCATGAACCATTTTAGGTCGATGGTTGACGCTGGCACCTGACAACGATCATGTTTGATCAGTAAATCCAAGTTTTGATTGGCCGAGCGTCCCAAGGGCCGACCACTTTTCCTCCTTCGCTGCAACAGGTCGCAGACAAGGACTTGTTTTGTTTCCTCTTCTTTCTGCTTGGGGGCAAGCAACCCCAGTTGAATCTTAGCCAGTGTGTCGTCACGCCATTTCTTAGCCGCTTCAAGAGTTGAAAAGGTCTTGCTTGAGCTGACATATCCTTGATCTTGTTTCCGACGTATTTGTACGCAGTATCTTGCTGATCCATCTTTGCCGGAGCGTTGAGAGATGAATGGTTCTTGAGAGCAATCTGTCCGCTCGGGAGAGTTCCCCGCTGGCTTTGGTATCACCATTTTGCTCTGGGCGATTGAGCGTTTGGGCGACTTTTCGGATTTAGAGGTTTTCACACTTCTTGGTGCCGTCCCAGTGGATATCGTTGATGGGAGCGTGAAAGGTGAGCCGGCAGATTGATTGCGCGAGATTTCTGCAAGAAGGCTTGCGGAACTATGTTGAGTGGTCTGAGACATGATATTTTTCCTTGATCGATTATGAGGAGCTGGTGTTGGTTTTTTCCGGCCGGAAATCGCATGAGGGATTTTTTTCGAAGTTCAGGCCTGAAATGGGTGGGAATGTGTTTCAGGAGGGCCCCTCACTTGGGGATGCAGGCCATGCAAAAAGCTGCTACTCGGTAGCAAGCGTTCTCGGAAAACCCACGGAAACCACCGAAAATCGGGGTGAATCACAGGAAATGCGGCAAAGTAACGAAACCACGGAATTCCTGTTATGCCTTTGAATTCAAAAGTAGAATCAGCCTCTCGGCTCAGTATTGCACCCATGATGGACTGGACCGACCGTCATTGCCGCTATCTGCACCGGCTGCTGAGCCGTCAGGCGCTGCTTTACACCGAAATGGTGACGGCCCCCGCCTTGGTGCGGGGCGGGGCCGTGCATTTGCTGGACCATTCACCGCAAGAAGCTCCCGTGGCGTTGCAGCTTGGCGGTTCTGACCCGGTGGAACTGGCAAAGGCCGCGCGCATGGGGGAAGCGGCTGGCTATGACGAGATCAACCTGAATTGCGGCTGCCCGTCGGATCGCGTGCAATCGGGCACGTTCGGCGCGGTGCTGATGAAAACCCCCGCGCTGGTGGCCGATTGCGTGGCGGCGATGCGCGAGGCCGTGCGGGTCGAAGTCACCGTGAAATGCCGCATCGGCGTGGATGACCAGACCCCCGAAGAGGTGCTGCCCGAATTCCTGTCCCGGGTCGGCGCGGCAGGTTGCGAGCGGTTCCAGATCCATGCCCGCAAGGCTTGGCTGCAAGGGCTTAGCCCCAAGGAAAACAGGGATATTCCGCCGCTGGAATACGATCTGGTCAAGCGGATGCGGGGGTATTTCCCCTCGCTTCATCTGTCCGTGAACGGCGGGATCGGCAGCCTGGACCAGGCCGAGGAATTCCTGGAATTCGGGCTGGACGGTGTGATGATCGGGCGCGCCGCCTATCATCAGCCTGCCGACATCCTGTGCCAAGCCGACCGGCGCATCTATGGCACTGGCACCGACAGCGATCCGGTGACGGTCGCACGGCAGATGCTACCCTATATCGAGGCGCACCTGGCGGGTGGTGGTCGGCTGAACCAGATCTCGCGGCATATGCTGGGCCTGTTCGCGGGAAGGCCCGGTGCGCGCATGTGGCGGCGTGTCCTGTCAGAGGGCGCGCACCGCCCCGGCGCGGGACCGGAACTGGTGGAACAGGCGCTGACCTATGTCATCCCACTGGATCAAGACGCGCGCCCCGTGTAAGCGGGTCAGGGAAATGAGGGAGGGCAGACCATGCCGGATATGACGCTATTGCTGGCCATGCTGGCACTTCTGGCCGTGATCGGCGCATTCGCCGGGGTGCTGGCGGGACTATTGGGCGTGGGCGGAGGCATCGTGCTGGTGCCCGCTTTCTTTTATGCCTTCCAGACACTTGGCTATGACGGGCCGCAGTTGATGCAGGTCTGCCTTGCGACCTCTCTGGCGACGATCATCGTTACCTCGGTGCGGTCGGTGCTAAGCCACAATCGCAAGGGCGCGGTGGATTGGTCTATCCTGCGGGGCTGGGCCATCGGCATCGCCATCGGCGCGGTGGCGGGCGTACTGGTCGCTTCGTCGCTGCGTTCGGCCACCTTGCAACTGATCTTTGGCTGCCTTGCGCTGGTGATCGGGCTTTACATGGGGCTGGGCAAGGCCACTTGGCGCGTTGCGCAAGAGATGCCGCAGGGCATCAAGCGCGCCGTCATGTCCCCCGCCGTGGGCTTTCTGTCGGTGTTGATGGGGATCGGCGGCGGCAGCTTTGGCGTACCGCTGATGAGTTTGCATAACGTGCCGATCCACCGCGCGGTGGCGACGGCGGCAGGGTTCGGTGTGCTGATCGCAGTGCCCTCGGTCATAGGGTTCTTGCTGCTGCCGATCGACGGCACCGCGCTGCCGCCCTATACGCTGGGCGCGGTGAACATCCCTGCCTTTGCCGTGGTGATCGCCATGACCCTGCTGACGGCCCCTCTGGGGGTGAAACTGGCCCATGCGATGGACCCCAAGCCGTTGAAACGGGTCTTTGCCGTGTTCCTCGTTCTGGTTGCGTTGAATATGCTGCGTAAGTCCCTAGGGTAGCTTCAGTTTTCTGAATGTGAGATCAATTCGCCGGTTTCTGGCGGATTGTTCGCGCGTCAGATACGGTGTGCGCCATAAATATTTGATAACATTTCCTTAATGTGGCCGAAATGTGGCAGACCACCTTGGGGAACCGATATGATTGAATTGCTTTTTATTCTGGGGCTGATGGGCACCGCTGCTGCATTTGGCCTTTTCGACGATGACGGGTCGGACAACACGCCCGACACGCCGGATGACACCGCTGACGGCACCGATACCGTGACCGACGGCACCGACGATCTGTTGACCGATCCGAACACCGATGGCAGCGATACCATCGCGGCGGAAGGCGACACGCTGATCGGCACCGAAGGGGCCGACACGTTGGAAGGCGGCGATCTGGCCGACTTGCTTAAAGGTCTCGAAGGGGCCGACATCCTGTCGGGCGAGGCGGGCGACGATACGCTGGATGGCGGCGCGGGCGCGGATGCGCTGTTCGGCGGCTTCGGCGATGACAGCCTTGATGGCGGCGCGGGCGAGGATCTGCTGAAAGGCGGGCGCGGTGACGACTTCATCAATGGTGGCGCCAACCCCGATGACATCCGCGCGGCGGACGGGCTGGACACGGTCAACGGCGGGTCTGGCAATGACACGATCGACGGCGGCGCGGATGATGACGTGCTGTATGGCGGCAACGGGCGCGACCTGATCATGGGGCAAGAGGGCGACGACTTTCTTGAAGGCGCAGACGGGCTTGACACCATGATGGGCGGCGACGGCGACGACCTGATCATCGGCTATCACGACGCGACCGAGGACGGGCTTTACACCTATGCCGAGGGCGACACCGCCGACGACACGCGCGAGGCCGACGAGCTGTTCGGCGATGCGGGCGCTGATTTCATGATCGCGGGCACCGGCGACACCATGACCGGCGGCGAGGGTGCGGATATCTTCGGCACCGGCGCGTGGGTGTTCGGCGGCGAGGGAGCCTATGTGACGGATTTCGACGCGGCAGAGGATCTGCTGGTCGTTGCGGTCCCGCCCGAATTCGACGTGGTCGGCGCCGATGTGACCATCGCCGAGGTGGACGGCGTACAGCAGGTGTCGGTCAACGGGCAGTTGGCAATGTCCGTGAATGTGGCCAGCGGCACCTTGACCGTCGATCTGGTCAGCCTTGTTGCGGTGGACGGGTTCGCCTGATCCATCACAGCCTTCGGGCAAAGAAAAAGGCGCGGAGGGGCTTCCTTCCGCGCCTTTTTCTTTGTGATTTTATCGCGATACCGGGGTGTCGCGCGGCGTTATGGCTGGCGCTTCAACCGTGCGGCGCGCCCGCCACGGCGCTGTTTGACCAGGCCTTCGCGTGCGGGCAGTTCGGCCATCACCGCGCGGCGGGCGTCGTTGGACATGCGCGACCATGCCGTGATCTCGTCGATCGAGCGCAGGCAGCCGGTGCAAAGCCGTGCCTCCGGGTGGATCACGCAGATCTTGATGCAGGGGCTTTCGACCTCGTCGCGTTTCCAGATGTCGTCGTTCATGCTTGTGCCTTCATGTGACGTAGACGGTCCAGGAACCCCTGCAGGATATACGAGGCGGCGACATGGTCGATCACCTCGGACCGGCGCTTGCGCGATGTGTCCGCCTCTAGAAGCGCGCGTTCGGCAGCGACGGTGGACAGGCGTTCATCCCAGAACCCGATGGGCAGATCGGTCAGGCGTGACAGGTTGCGGGCAAAGGCGCGGGTGGACTGGCAGCGCGCCCCTTCGGAACCGTCCATGTTGCGCGGCAGGCCCAGCAGGATCGCGCCGATCTCGCGTTTGGCCACAACGTCCAGCAGGGCCGCCGCATCTACCCCAAACTTCTTGCGGCGGATGGTTTCCAGGGGCGTGGCGACGCTGCGCATCCGGTCGGACACGGCCAGCCCGATGGTCTTGTCGCCAAGGTCCAGCCCGATCAGCGCGCCGGAAGGGGGCAGGGCGGCGGCGAAATCCTCGGGCGTGTCGTGGATGCTGCTCATTCGGCAACACCGGCGCGGGCTGCGCCTGCATGAATCTCGGCCAATGCCTCGGGCTTGTCCACAAATTTCGCCTGTGCCTCGGTCCAGATGGCGCGGGCGCGGTCCTGTTGGCCCAACATCCCCAGCGACGAGATCAGGCGCGCCCATTCGGCGGGGGTGCCCCCTTCTTCCGCCAGCCGGTCGTTCAGCTGTTCGACCATGCCGCGGATCATGTCCTGGCGTTCTTCGGGCGTCATGTCGGCCGCGTTCTGCATGTCCTCGGTCGAGGGGCCTTTGAGCGGCGCGGCACCCTGCGCGGCGGGCAGTTCGTATTTCACACCGGCGCGGAATGCCGCCTCTTCGATCTGGGCGCGGATCGGGGTGATCCACGGCGCATCGGCGGGGCCTTCTTTCATCAGTGCGTCCCATACGCGGAAGGCGCGGTCGGGCCGCCCGTTCTGCGCGGCCATCAGCCCCATGTAATACCGGGCCATGCCATTGGCCGGGTCGCGGTTCAGCGCGGCCAGCAAGGCCTTTTCCGCCTCGGGGGAAACAAAGCCGCCTGCCGCCATCACCATCAGGCTGGCATATTGGGCGTAATCTTCGGCTGTGGCATTGTCGCCAAGCACCGACAGCAGGTGTTGCTGCGATTCATACGCGGCGCGGTAGTTGCCCAGCATCGATTCGTTGCGCGCCAGCAGGCGCAGGCCCTGCGGATCGTCGGGCCGTTCGGCCACGGCCGCGCGCAGGCGGTCCATCAGCTGCAGGTATTCCGGCGCAGGTTCCTGCGTGGCGGGGCGCGGCGGCACCTGCTTTTCAGCCTCTTGCTGGCTGGGGCGGGTCACGCTGAGTTCATGCGCGATCTCAATCCGGCGTTGCAGAGGCAGGTCGTCATAACCCGGCGCGCCCATGCGGGCATACAGCGCAAGGCTGCCCGCCAAAAGCGCCAGCGCCGAAACGCCCGCCACCAGCGGCGCGGGCCCGTTGCTGGGCTTGCCCGACGCCTCTGCCGCTTTCAGGGCGGCATCCGCGGTCAGGATACGGCGCGAGATTTCGGCCTTGGTGCGTTCGGCGTCCTCGGGGGCGACGACACCGCGGGCCAGATCGCGGTCCACTTCCTTCAGCTGGTCGCGATAGACGCGCAGGTCATAGGCGACGGGCGGCTCTTCTTCGCGGCGGCCGCGGACGATTGCCATGGCCAACAAGGCGGTTACGACTAGGGCCAATGCCCCGCAGATGATCCAGAAGGTCATGGGTTCTCCTCTTTGAGGGTGATGTAACCTCGCAAGGCGTCGGAAAAAAGGGGCATGTGGCCGGGATCGCGCGGGTTTGACCGGTCACGATGTCGCAATGTCGCAAACGTTGCCAGAAACGACGCGCTGGGTATCCTTCCGAAAGTCGCCGCGTCGCAATACCAAGGCACGGTGGGCATGTCCCCGAATCCGACCCAGCCTTGAGAGTGCGCATGAAACGATACAACGTATTTGCACTGGCCCGCGAGGCCGCCCGTTATCACAGCGGATGGGAGCGGGCGTGGGCCTCTCCCCAGCCGAAAAAACACTACGATGTGATCATCGTGGGGGCCGGCGGGCATGGCCTTGCCACGGCATATTACCTTGGCAAGAATTTCGGCATCACCAACGTGGCGGTGATCGAAAAGGGCTGGCTGGGTGGTGGTAACACCGGCCGGAACACCACGATCATCCGGTCGAACTACCTGCAGGATCCGTCGGCGGCGATCTATGAAAAGTCGCGGTCGCTTTATGAAACCATGTCGCAGGACCTGAACTATAACGTGATGTTCAGCCCGCGCGGGGTGATCATGCTGGCCCAGACCGAACACGAGGTGCGCGGCTACAAGCGCACCGCGCAGGCCAACGCGCTGCAAGGCGTCGCGACCGAATTCATCGGGCCGGAAAAGGTCAAGCAGCTGGTGCCGATCATCCGCCTTGAAGGGCCGCGCTACCCTGTGCTGGGCGGTCTGTGGCAGGCGCGTGGCGGCACCGCGCGTCACGATGCCGTGGCATGGGGCTATGCCCGCGCGTGCAGCGACATGGGCATGGACATCATTCAGAAATGCGAAGTGACCGGCGTGCAGCAAGAAGGCGGTCGCGTCACCGGCGTGCAAACCACCAAGGGCGATATCGGCTGTAACAAGCTGGGCGTCGTGGTGGCGGGCCATTCCGGCGTGCTGGCCGATATGGCCGGCTTCCGCCTGCCGCTGGAATCCGTGGCGCTTCAGGCGCTGGTGTCCGAACCGATCAAGCCCTGCATGGACGTGGTCGTGATGGCCAACACCGTGCATGGCTACATGAGCCAGTCCGACAAGGGCGAGATGGTGATTGGCGGCGGCACCGACGCGGGCAACAACTATACCCAGCGGGGCAGCTTCCACCATGTCGAGGAAACGGTCAGCGCGCTGGTCGAAACCTTCCCTATGATTTCCCGCCTGAAGATGCTGCGCCAATGGGGCGGCATCGTGGATGTCACTGGCGACCGGTCCCCGATCTTGTCGAAAACCCCGGTCGAAGGCATGTTCATCAACGCGGGCTGGGGCACCGGCGGGTTCAAGGCGATCCCCGGATCGGGCTGGGCCATGGCCGAGCTGATGGCCAAGGGCCATTCCCCCCTGACCGAGGAGTTTTCCATGTTCCGCTTCCGCGAAGGCAAGTTCATCGACGAGTCGGTGGCTGCCGGCGTCGCCCACTAAGGAGGCTACCAATGCTGATTTTCGAATGCCCCTACTGCGGCGTCAAAGCCGCTGAAACCGAACTCGCCGCGGGCGGCGAAGCGCATCTGAAGCGCTTTGGCCCCGACTCGACGGATGAAAATTTCGAAGGCTACCTGTTCATGCGCGAAAACCCCCGCGGCGTGCATTTCGAACGCTGGCGGCACGCCCATGGCTGCGGCAAGTGGTTCCACGCGGCGCGTGACACCGCCACGCTGGAGGTGTTCGGCACCTATAGCGCCCAAACGCTGGAGCCGCCCGCCAATCTGCTGGACGTGATCCGCGCCAAGCGCCCCGGCTTCGCATGGAGGGACGTGAAATGATCGCCCTTCGCATCCAACCCCAATTCAAATGTCACGAGGTCTGAGCAGATGAGCACACGTCTTGCCAAGGGCGGCCGTCTTCTGGACCGGTCCAAACAGATCAGCTTTACCTTCAACGGCACCCGGATGACCGGCAACGCGGGCGACACCCTTGCCTCGGCCTTGCTGGCGAATGACCAGATGATGATGGGCCGGTCGTTCAAATACCACCGCCCCCGCGGCGTGGTCGCATCCGGCGCGGAAGAGCCCAATGCGCTGGTCGGCCTGGGCAGCGGTGCCCGGTTCGAACCCAACCAGCGTGTCACCACGACCGAACTGTTCGACGGTCTGGAAGCGGGATCGCAAAACCACTGGCCCAGCCTTGAATTCGACATCGGCGCGGTGAACTCGGCCTTTGCGCGGTTCCTGCCGGCGGGGTTCTACTACAAGATCTTCAAATACCCGCAGTCGTTCTGGAAACATGTCTACGAGCCGTTCATCCGCCAGTCTGCGGGCCTGGGCAAGGCACCTGACAAGGACACTTACGACGCGGATCGTTACGAGCATTTCCACGCGTTCTGCGACGTGCTGGTGATCGGTGGCGGAGTTGCGGGCCTGCAGGCCGCGTTCGCCGCTGGCCGCGCCGGTGCAAAGGTCATCGTGATGGAGCAGACGGCCCATTGGGGTGGCCGCGCGCCGGTCGATGGCGGCACGATCAACGGCGGCTCTGTGGACAAGTTTGTGGAGGAAACCGTTTCCGAACTGGAAGCAATGCCTAACGTCACCCTGCGTCTGCGCTGCATGGGGGCAGGGGTCTATGACCATGGCTACGTGCTGGGTTACGAGCGCCTGACCGACCACGCACCGCAAGACGGGCTGCCGCGGCACCGCTTGTGGCGGGTGCGCACCGGGCAGATCGTCACCGCCACGGGGGCGATCGAACGGCCCATTTCCTTCGCTGGCAACGATATTCCCGGCGTCATGCTGGCGGCTGCAATTCGCGATTACGCGGTGAACTACGGCGTATCCGTGGGTGATCGGACGGTCGTTGTCACCAGCAATGACGATGCCTATCGCACCGCTATTGTGCTGAAAGAACAGGGGCTTGAGGTTCCGGTTGTTCTGGATGCCCGCGCCAATGGCGGCGGCGAGCTGGCCGACCGTGCCCGCGCGCTGGGCATCCGTGTGGAAAACGGCAAGGCCATCGCCAAGGTCAAGGGCGGCAAGCGCGTCACCGGTGTGGCGATCTGCGCCCAGGTCGGCGAGGGTGCCGTGCTTGAAGAAATCGCCTGCGATGCGGTCGCCATGTCCGGCGGCTGGTCGCCGGTTGTGCACCTGTGGTCCCATTGCGGCGGCAAGCTGATCTGGGACGCGGCACATTGCATGTTCTGCCCCGATGGGGATAACCCGCCGCGCGGCGCGGACGGGAACGGCTTTGTCATTCCCGCAGGGTCAGCCAACGGGGCCATGGATCTGGCCATCGCACTGGCCGATGCCGACCGCGCCGGGCGCGATGCGGCCAAGGCCACGGGCCACAGCCCCGCGCGGGCCACGCTGCCCGAGGCAGAGCAGGCCGCGGAAAACGCGATCGAGCCGGTCTGGATGATGCCGCAGGGCGCAGGTATCAAGCTGCGCATGAAAGCGTGGCTGGATTATCAGAACGACGTGAAAGTGTCCGACGTGCAACTGGCTGCGCAAGAAGGCTTTGAATCGGTTGAACACGCCAAGCGTTACACCACGCTGGGCATGGCCACCGACCAGGGAAAGCTGTCCAACATCAACGGTCTGGCCACGCTGGCCGGCAGCCTTGGTGCGGATATTCCTGCCGTGGGCACGACCACCTTCCGCCCGCCCTACACGCCGATCAGCATGGGCGCGATTGCGGGGGCCGCGCGTGGCGCGACCTTCCAGCCGCTGCGCCGCACGCCGATCCAGGAATGGCACGAGGAAAACGGCGCGTTCTTTGAGCCTGTCGGCCACTGGCGCCGCCCCTATTGCTATCTGCGGAACGGCGAAAGCCATGGCGCGGCCGTGTCGCGTGAAATCAACGCGACGCGCGGCAGCCTTGGCCTGCTTGATGCCTCGACCCTTGGCAAGATCGTGGTCAAGGGACCGGATGCGGGCAAGTTCCTGGACATGATGTACACCAACATGATGTCCACCCTGCCGGTCGGCAAATGCCGCTATGGCCTGATGTGCAACGAAAACGGCTTCCTCATGGATGACGGTGTCGTCGTGCGCATGGCCGAGGATACATGGCTGTGCCATACCACGTCCGGCGGCGCGGACCATGTCCATGCCCATATGGAAGAGTGGCTGCAAACCGAATGGTGGGACTGGAAAGTCTATACCGCCAACGTGACCGAACAATACGCCCAGATCGCCGTGGTTGGCCCCAACGCCCGCAAGGTGCTGGAAAAACTGGGCGGCATGGATGTCAACGCCGAAACGCTGCCTTTCATGCAATGGGCCGAGGGCACGCTGGCGGGCATTCCCGCGCGCATCTTCCGCATCTCCTTCTCGGGCGAGCTGAGCTATGAGGTGGCGGTGCCCGCCAGCCATGGCCGCGCCTTCTGGGACAAGGTGCTAAAGGCTGGGGCCGAATTCGACGTGACCCCCTATGGCACAGAAGCCCTGCACGTCATGCGTGCCGAAAAGGGGTTCATCATGATCGGGGACGAAACCGACGGCACCGTGATCCCGCAAGATCTGGGGCTGAATTGGGCGATCTCGAAGAAGAAGACCGACTATATCGGCAAGCGCGGTCAGGCCCGCAGCCATATGACCGACCCGACCCGCTGGAAACTGGTGGGGCTGGAAACGGTGGATGGCTCTGTCCTGCCCGAAGGTGCCTATGCGGTGGCTGAAGGCAACAACGCCAACGGACAGCGTAACGTGCAGGGGCGCGTCACCTCGACCTATCATTCGCCCACCTTGGGGCGTGGCATTGCCATGGGGCTGGTGCTGAACGGGCCGGAGCGGATGGGGGAACAGATCAACTTCCCCCGTGTGGACGGCACCCCCGTCATGGCGAAAATCGTCGATCCCGTGTTCTATGACAAGGAAGGGAAGAAGCAGAATGTCTAATCCTGTCAACACCCTAGGTGGCGCCAAAACGACCGGCTTCGTCACCGTAGCCGAAATGCCCCCGCATGGCATGATCACCCTTCGCGGCGATTTCGCAGCGGCCAAGTTCAAGGCGGCGGTCAAGAAGGCCGCCGGCGCGGCGATCCCCGCGCAGCGCAAGGTTGCGGTCACGGACAAGGCCACGCTAAGCTGGATGTCGCCTGACGAACTGCTGCTGGTGCTGCCCTATGACAAGGCCGCCGCAACGCAGGGCGCACTGGCGGCCGAACTGGACGGCACGCACTTTCTGGCCGAGAATGTCTCGGACGCGCGGGTCATGTTCCAGATCACCGGCGAGGCGGCCCTGATCCGCGAACTGGTGGCCAAACTGGCCCCCGTCGATATGTCGCCCGAGGCCTTCGCCGTGGGCGACATCCGCCGCACCCACCTGAACCAGATCGCCGCGGCCTTCTGGCTGGAAGATGACAGCCGCTTGAACGTGGTCTGCTTCCGTTCGGTCGCGCGCTACCTGTTCGACCTGCTGGAGGTTTCGGCCGTCAAAGGCAGCGAGGTCGGGCTTTTCGCCTGATTTCCATGGTCTTTGACGCTGCTGAATTGAAACGTCGCCCGTCCATCGGATCGGGCGGCGTTTCCTGACTAAAAGCCTCGAAATTCCGCCTGTTGCCCCGGTTTGGGCTTGACCTTCGTGCGCTGACGTTCACATCTAACACCAGTAACGCGAACCATTTGACCAAAGGGGGCCCACCATGGCTTTTGAACTTCCCGATCTTCCCTATGCCCACGATGCGCTTGCAGATCTTGGCATGTCCAAGGAAACGATGGAGTATCACCACGACATCCACCACAAGGCCTACGTGGACAACGGCAACAAGCTGATCGCCGGCACCGAGTGGGAAGGCAAATCCGTCGAAGAGATCGTCAAGGGCACCTATGACGCGGGTTCCGTGGCGCAGTCGGGCATCTTCAACAATGCTTCGCAGCACTGGAACCACGCCCAGTTCTGGGAAATGATGGGCCCGGGCGGCAACGCCATGCCTTCCGAGCTGGAAAAAGCCATCACCGAATCCTTTGGCTCGGTTGATAAGTTCAAGGAAGATTTCGCCGCTGCCGGCGCGGGCCAGTTCGGTTCGGGCTGGGCATGGCTGGTGAAAGACACCGATGGCGGCCTGAAAGTCACCAAGACCGAAAACGGCGTGAACCCCTTGTGCTTTGGCCAGACTGCGCTGCTGGGCTGCGATGTTTGGGAACACTCCTACTACATCGATTTCCGCAACAAACGCCCGGCCTACCTGACCAATTTCCTGGGCAAGCTGGTGAACTGGGAAAACGTCGCATCGCGCATGTGATCCCTGTTTTTCCGTGCAGACCCAAAGGCGCGCCCATCGTGGCGCGCCTTTTTCCATGGAACAGAGGCTTCTGCTGCGCGTTTTGTGTTTGATCAATGACGGGCGGCGCAGGGTGTGGGATGATTCCCTGAATCTCGCATCCCGCGATAATCAAGGAGGAAACCTGATGACAGGACTTAAGAATGGCACATGGGTGGTCATTGCCGACGGTGAAAAGGCGCTGCTCGCCGAGAACATCACCGACGCCGAAAACCCGAACCTGCGGATCGTGCGAACGGTCGCGCAGGACAACCCCAAGACCATGGACCAGTCGACCGACCGGCCAGGGCGCATGGCCGATACCGGGCCGGGGCACCGTTCCGCGATGGAAGATACCGATTGGCACGAACTGGCCAAGGAACGGTTTGCGGATGAATTGGCCGACCTGCTTTATGGCTATTCGAAAAAAGGCGCTTTCGACCATGTGGTCCTTGTCGCCCCGCCCAAAACGCTGGGCGAGTTGCGCGAGAAACTTCACCAGGAAGTCGCCGCCAAAGTCGTGGGAGAGATCGACAAGACCCTGACCAATCACCCGCTGAACGAGATCGCGGATATCGTGAAGACGGATCTTGCCTCGGGCTGATCGCCGGCCCTGATCCATTCGTGCGCAAACAATTCCGCCCGCGCCCCCGCCCTCGGTGGGGCGTGGACGGTTTCGCATTTGACAGTTCCCGCGCCGCATGATCCCAAAGGGGCATCCGGTGAAAGGTATGGGCGATGAGCGAATTGCGCAAAGGGTTGGCGGCGATACTGGCAGCCTGCACGATCTGGGGGCTGTCCTCGATCTATTACAAACAGTTGTCGCATATTCCGCCGATAGAAATTCTGGCGCATCGCACGCTGTGGTCGCGGCGGTTCTGGCGGTGCAGGGGCGCCTAGGGCGGCTACGGTTGCTGCTGGCCTCGCGCCACAGCCTTGCCATCACGGGGCTGGCGGCGCTGGCGATTTCGGCCAACTGGTTCATCTTCATTCTGTCGATTCAGATCGGCCGCGCGACCGAGGCGTCGATGGGGTATTACCTGTTCCCGCTGGTGGCGGTGGCGATCGGTGTGGTGTTTTTTGGTGAACGCCTGACCAAGACGCAGGGCGTGGCGGTTGCGCTGGCTTTTGTCGCCGTGGCTGTGCAGGCGTTTGGCCTTGGCCTTGGCGTTGCGCCATGGATCGCGTTGATCCTGTCCTTTACTTTTGGCTTGTATGGTCTTGTAAAGAAACGGCTTGCCGCAGGGCCGGTGGTGTCCGTCACCGGCGAGGTGTTGCTGCTGTCACCCATTGCCCTGGCCGTGCTGGCGGTGCAGCACCAAGGAGGCGGCGCATTCGGTGCAAACTGGCACGATAGTGCGATGCTGGCCTTTTCCGGCGTGCTGACGGGCGCGCCGCTGATCCTGTTTTCATACGCGGCGCAGCGCGCGCCGATGGGCACGATCGGACTGTTGCAGTATCTGAACCCGACCTTGCAATTCCTCAGCGCCGTGCTGGTGCTGGGAGAGCCGTTCACCCCGGTTCACGCGGTGGTCTTTGCGCTGATCTGGTCGGCGGTGGCAGTCTATTCCGTCTCGGCCCTGTCGCGCGAAAGGGCATCGCGCAGGGCGGTCATTCGGCCGGGCGATGTTGCAGCCGCTCATGCAGTGTCTGCACCAGGTCCGGCACCGAATCCACCGTCTCGATGAACCCCAAAAGCGAGGCGTCGGCGAAACCCTGATCGACGATATGTTGCATCAGCCCCGTTAAAGGCTGCCAGTAACCGGCCGTGTTCAAAAGGAAAATCGGTTTGTTATGCAGGCCAAGCTGGCGCCATGTCAGCACCTCGAAAAATTCGTCAAGGCTGCCGGCACCGCCCGGCAGCACCACGATCGCGTCCGAGTTCATGTACATGACCTTCTTGCGCTCGTGCATGTTCTCGGTGACGACGAAACGGGTCAGGTCGCGCTTGCCGACCTCCATCTTCATCAGGTGGGTGGGGATCACGCCGAACGTATCGCCGCCCAGTTCCTGCGCCGCGCGGGCCACGGTGCCCATCAACCCCACGTCGCCCGCGCCATAGACCAGCCGCCAGCCGTTTTCGGCAAGGGCAACGCCCAAGGCTTTCGCGGCTTCGGCATAGGCGGGTAGCCCCCCCGCGCGCGCGCCACAATAGACACAGACAGAAGCGATTGTTGGGTTGGTCATCACGGGTGGCCCTTTCGGTATGTCCAAGTTCTTTTGACCGGTGATAGCCTTGTTGCTATGGTCGCTCAACCGCCCTGAAAACAAAAGGGTGGATGCGGAAGGAAATGACATGAGCAACGATGCTGCCAAAGGCGGATCGCGTGGGGTGTTGGTAGCAGGCGCAGTGGTTACGGCAGGGGTGATCGCGGCGATCTTCGGTTTTGACCTGTTAGGACTGAACCCCAAGCGGGTGACATCTATAGACATGCCCGTGGCGGAAACGAAACCCGCCGACGGCAAGACGAATTTCGCGCCCGCATCGGATGCGGGGCGGCCCATCCCCGATGAAGCTAAAGCTGCGAAAGACGCCGCTGCGCCAGCCACTGTCACCCTGCGGGCTGCGCCCGTTGCGCCCGACGAGCCGGATTCGGCCACGCCCGATGCCGCGCCCGACGGGGCGGATGTCGCCGGGGCGCCACCCAAATTCGACGTGTTCTACGTGGATGCGCAGGGCAATGCGGTGGTTGCGGGCCGGTCGGACCCCGGCGCGATGATCGCGTTGCTGCTGGGTGACGAGGTCTTCTCGGAGGTGAAAGCGGACGACGAGGGGCAGTTTTCCATCCTGGCCACGTTGCCGCCCGCATCCATGCCGCGCTCCATCCGGCTGAAAACCGAAGTGGGCGGCAAGCCCGTCTATTCGGATACGGAATATTCCGTGGCACCGATCACGGCCCCTGTGGCGCAGGTTGCCACATTGAATACGGAGGGCGACGCGCCTGCCGCGCAAGGTGCCGCAACGGGTGGTGATGAAAGCCTTGATATAGCGGCAAAGGCGACGGACAAGCCAGAACAGGACACCGCCAGCGCCGCGCAAGTGCAGGCCAGCGCTGCGGCGACCGCCCCCGCCATCATCAAATCCGACGCCACCGGCGTGACCGTGGTGCAGCCCGCCGCAACTGCCGACAGCAAGGCCCCTGACGTGATGGCGACGATTGCGCTGGACGCGATCACCTATAGCGACGCCGGAGAGGTCGAATTGCAGGGCCGCGGCAAGGGGCAGGGCTTTGTCCGGGTCTACCTGGACAACGCCCCGATTACAGGATCGCGCATCGCCCCCGATGGTGCATGGCGCACCGAATTGCCGCAGGTCGATCAGGGCGTCTATACCCTGCGCGTCGATGAACTGGATGCCGAGGGCCGCGTGATCAGCCGCGTAGAAACCCCGTTCAAACGCGAAGCGCCCGAGGCGTTGAAAGGCACCGCGCGCGTGTCTGCTGTTACCGTCCAGCCGGGCAATACGCTGTGGGCTATTGCCCGCGACAATTACGGCGAGGGGCTGCTTTACGTGAAACTCTACGAGGCGAACCGCGAACGCATTCGCAACCCCGATCTGATCTACCCCGGGCAGGTGTTCGAAATTCCAAGGTAGGCTTGCTCTGGCCTTCCCTTGCGATGCGGCCTAAGTAACAGGCCGTAGTCAAGGAAAGGCCGGACATGCGCGGACCCAGACGCCCCCAGAATACCGCAACGCAGGAAGAAATTGAACGTCAGCGCGCCTCGGGCCTGCGGACGATCAAGCGCGTTATCCCTTATCTGTGGCCGGCCGAGCCGGGTTTTGCATGGGTCAAGCGCCGCGTGGTGCTATCATTGATCGTGCTGGTGGTGGCCAAGCTGGTCACCGTGGCCACGCCGGTGTTCTATAAACAGGCCGTCGATGCGCTTGGCCCCGATGGCGGTGCCGTTGGGATGCTGGGCGTGGGTGCGATCGGATTGACCATCGCCTATGGCATGGCGCGCATGATGTCGAACGGGTTCCAGCAGCTGCGCGATGCGATTTTCGCCGCCGTTGGGCAACGGGCGCTGCGCAAGCTTGCGCTTGAAACCTTCACCCATATTCACCGCCTGTCGATGCGTTATCATATCACCCGCAAGACCGGCGGATTGTCCCGCATCATCGAGCGGGGCGTGAAGGGCGTCGATTTCCTGCTGCGCTTCATGATCTTCTCGGTCGGGCCGCTGGTGCTGGAACTGCTGATGGTCGCGGCGATCTTTGCCTTTGCCTTCGGCATGTCCTACGTGGCGGTGATCGTTGTGACGATCGCCATCTATGTCTGGTTCACCTTCAAGGTCACCGAATGGCGCGTGCAGCTGCGCCGCGAGATGAACGACCAGGACACCGATGCCAACCAAAAGGCCATCGACAGCCTGTTGAATTTCGAAACCGTCAAGTATTTCGGAGCCGAGGCACGCGAGGCAGAGCGTTATGACGGCGCGATGCGCCAGTATGAACGCGCCGCGCTGCTGACCGCCTATTCGCTGTCCTTCCTGAATTTCGGGCAGGCCTTCCTGATCACGCTGGGGCTGATCGCGGTGATGATCATGGCGGCCATGGGGGTGCAGGCGGGCACGCTGACCGTGGGTGATTTCGTCATGGTCAACGCCTACATGATCCAGATCACCATGCCACTGAACTTCCTTGGCACGGTCTACCGCGAAATCCGGCAGTCGCTGGTCGATATGGGCGAGATGTTCGATTTGTTGGAGCAGCCTGCGGAAATTGTGGATAAACCCGATGCCAAGCCGATTGATGTGCAAGGCGGCGTGGTCGAAATGAAGGATGTCTTCTTTGGCTATGACGCGGCGCGGCCCATTCTGAAGGGGATTTCCCTGAAGGTGGATGCCGGCCGCGCGCTGGCGATTGTCGGCCCGTCCGGTTCGGGCAAATCCACCATCGGGCGGCTATTGTTCCGGTTCTATGATGTGAACAAGGGTGCGCTGACCATTGACGGACAAGACGTGCGCGACGTGACACAAGACAGCCTGCACGCACAGATCGGCGTGGTGCCGCAGGACACGGTGCTATTCAACGACACGATCCGCTATAACATCGCCTATGGCCGCGCCGATGCCACCGACGCAGAGGTGGTCGCCGCCGCCAAGGCCGCGCAGATCCACGAGTTTATCGAATCGCTGCCCGAAGGGTACGACACGGCGGTGGGCGAGCGCGGGTTGAAATTGTCGGGCGGTGAAAAGCAGCGCGTGGGCATTGCCCGCACGCTGCTGAAGAACCCGCCTATCCTGCTGCTGGACGAGGCGACCTCGGCGCTTGATACGGAAACCGAGCGCGAGATCCAGGGCGCGCTGCGCCGCGCGGGCGAGGGGCGCACGGTGCTGACCATCGCGCACCGCCTGTCCACCATCGCGGATGCGGATCACATCATCGTGCTGGAGGATGGTCATATCGTCGAGGAAGGCACCCATGACGACCTGCTGGCGCGGCGCGGCCGGTATTTCAGTCTATGGCAGCGTCAGGCCAGTGAGCAGGAGGGCGCGGCCTGAACAGGCCGCGAAACCTTTTAGGCGGCTGCCGCCGCCTGCCTTCGGCTTGAGTATTTGGGGCAAAATGAAAACAGGGCCGGGTGCCTGGAATTGAAAAGGCGCGCCCCTGCATCGGGGGCGCGCCTTTTTGCTTGTTGGCGGGGCTTATTCGGCCGCCTTCACCTGGCTGGGCAGGGCCGAGGGGTGAATATCCACGGTATCGTCATCCCAGACGATTTCCGGCGATTTGAGCTTGCGCGCGGCGCGGCGCAATTCCCAATCGCGACCGATGCGGCTGCTGCGGCCCTTGGTCAGCATGGCTGCCAGCCGGAACAGGGCGCGCACATAGGTCACGGCCCAGATGCGCAACGCCAGCATGGCGGGGGTAAATACCAGTGTCAGCACCGTGGCGATGCCAAGGCCGAACACCACCCGCCGTGGCCAGCTGTTTCCACCACAGCGCGGTGGGGCTGTCGATGGAATAGCCACCGTTCACGAAATCGAGGCTGAGCCCGTACATCATGGGGGCAAGGCCCGCCATGGTGGTGATGGTGGTCAGCAGCACGGGGCGTATCCGGTCCTCGGCCGTGCGCACGATGGCCTCGATCCTAGGCATGTAGGCGGAATATTCCTGGTATGTGTCGATCAGAACAATGTTGTTGTTCACCACGATCCCCGCCAGCGCCACGATCCCCGTGCCGGTCATGATGATCGAGAATGTCTGCCCCATCACCATCATGCCCACCAGCACGCCTGCCGTGGACAGGACCACCGCCAGCAGCACCAGGAAGCTGTTGTAGAAGCTGTTGAACTGGGCCAGCAGGATGATGAACATCAGCCCCAATGCACCAGCAAAGGCGTTCATCAGGAAGGCGCCGGATTCCTCTTGATCCTCTTGGTCGCCGGTCCATTCCCATTCAAGCCCCTTGGGCAGCGGATCGCTTTGCAGCCATTCGGTCGGATAGGCGATGCGTTCGTTCGCGTTCAGGGCTTGGGTTTCTTCGGTTCCGTCGGGGCCGAACTTGGTGACGGTTATGCCCGCTGTGACAGCCGCCTTGACGTCGAAATAGCGTTTCTGGTCGACGCGGGTGATCTCGGCCAGTTTCGGCACCGGTTTGCGGGTGACGAAATTGGCCAGCGGCACGAGGCCATCCATGGTGCGGACCTTCAGCGTGTCCAGCGTGGACAGCACGCGGTCTTGCTCGGGCAGGCGCACGCGGATGTCGATTTTCTCGTCGGAGCTGTCGACGCGCATCGTGTCCAGCAGGATGCCGCAGGTGAGAAGCTGCACCATTGCGCCCACGGTAGCCACGTCGGCGCTGTAGCGGCCAGCTTTTTCCACGTCCTCGTCGATCTGCCAGTCGATGCCGGGCAGGGGCAGGGTATCCTCGATCAGTTCCAGGCCCGGTGTTGCCTCGAATTTTTCGCGGGCCAGCGCGGTGGCGGCCAGCAGGTCATCCCAATTTTCGCCCTTGATGCGCAGATGCACCGGCTTGGCCGAGGCGGGGCCGCGCGCTTGCGCAAGGATTTCAACCTTGATGCCGGGAATCTGGCTGAGCGACCGCGTCAGGTCGGCGATTACAACGTCGCCGTCCAGATCGGGCCGGTCTGAGCGTTCTTCCCACGGGATGGTTTCCAGCTGGATCTGGCCAATCGTGTCCTTGGGGGGCTGCGCACCGCCTGTGTTGGAATTCAGCCCGCTGTCACCGGCAAAGGCAAAGGCATTCAGCACGCCGGGGTGGGCCAGCACGATATCCTCGGCCTCGGCCACGATGGCGTTCTTTTCCTCAAGCGACAGGTTGCCGCGCGCGCGGACATAGACGATGGCCTGTTCCGGTTCGGATTCCACAAAGAATTCGACGCCCTTGGAATTGGCGGGAAACAGGACGAAGGCCAGGAAGATGACGAAGCCGATCACCGCTGCGATTGTCACAATCGGCATGAGCGGGTTGCCCGCGATTGCCTTGATGAACCAGCCAAAGGTGGTGCGGCGACGGCTGCGGATGGATTTTGCCTTACGCTCCCACTGGGCGGCACCCAGCACGATGGATGCGATCACGGCAGAGGTAAGGAACAGCACCGCGCCGGGGGCATATTGCGTCCATGTGTCCGAAATGGGCGTGCCGCCGAACAGGTGTCCTGGGTTCAGCAACTGCATCGCGCCGGTGAACAGGAACGCCATGGCAGGCAGCACCAGCAGAGCCGGCGCCCAGAAGGGCAGCGCGCGCTTCAACACGTCCGAGGCATTGCCAAAGCTGCGCGACAAGCGGCCCGACACGCCGCCCATCACCGGCAGATAGATCAGCGCGACCACCAGCGAGGCAGACAGCACGAAAATCAGCGTGACCGGCAGCATCCCCATGAATTGCCCCGGCACGCCGGGCCAGAACAGCATTGGCAAAAAGGCGCAAAGCGTGGTCGCGGTCGAGGAGATCACCGGCCAGAACATGCGTTTTGCCGCCTCGACATAGGCGTGCATCGGGCCGGTGCCTTCGGAAATGCGCTTGTCGGCATATTCCACCACCACGATGGCGCCATCGACCAGCATCCCCACGGCCAGAAACAGGCCGAACATGACAATGTTGGAAATGGTGATGTCCATGATCGCCAACAGCACGAAACACAGCAGGAAAGAGGTGGGAATGGCAAAGCCCACCAGCAGCGCGGCGCGTGTGCCAAGCGACGCCAGCACGACCATCATCACCAGCGCAATCGCCGTCAGAACGGAGCCTTCCAACTGGCTGGCCATGGACCCCACGACGCGACTTTGGTCGTTCGAGGTGCCTACATGCACGGCAGCGCGCAGGTCCTCGGGACAGTTGGCGTGCTCTTCTGCTACAACGCGCTTCACCTCTTCGGCGGTGTCCAGAAGGTTGAAGCCCTTGCGCTTGACCACTTGCAGGGCAAGGGTGGTTTCCCCGTTGAAGCGGGCCATGCCTAGCCGGTCTTCGAAGGTCAGGCGGATCTGGGCCAGATCGCCCAAGGTCACCACGCGGGTGCCGTTGACCTTGACGGGCAGGGAATAGATGTCCTGCACCTCGTCGAGCGAGGACGGGATCTTGACGGCAAACGTGCCGCCCGGGGTTTCCACCTCGCCCGCGGCGATCAGTTGGTTGTTGTTCTGGACGACTGAAATCAATTCGCCTGCGGTGACGTTATATGCCTCAAGGCGCAGCGGGTCGATCACCACCTCGACCATCTCGTCGCGGTTGCCGGCGATGCCGGCCTCCAGCACCGCGTCGATGCCTTCGACCTTTTCCTGCAAATCCTTGGCGACGCGGGCCATGGTGCGTTCGGGTACCTGGCCAGTCAGGTTGACGATGATGATTGGAAATTCGCTGAAATTGATCTCGTTGATCGTGTATTTTTCCGCGCCATCGGGGAATTTGGATACGGCGGTGGACATGGCGTCGCGCACATCGGCCATCACCTTGGTCTTGTCCCAGCCGAACTCGAATTCCAGCGCCACGCCCGCATAGCCTTCGGCGGCGGTGGCGGACATGGTTTTCAGCCCGTCCAGATCGGACAGTTCGGTTTCCATCACCTTGACCAGCAGTGTCTCAGAATCCTCGGCGGAAATGCCGGGGAAGGGGACCGATACGAACAGCGCGGGGATTTCGATGTCAGGCTCGCCCTCTTTCGGCAGGCCGAAATAGGCAAAGCCCCCCGCCAGCAGGGACAGCACGATAAAGGCAAGGACCATCCGCGCGCGCGAAGCGGCCCAATCGACCATTCCCGTCATTGGCTTGCCCTCCGGTAGACGGGCGCGACGGGCACGCCATCGGTCACGAATTCCTGCCCGACGACGATCACGTTGACGGTTGCGGGCAGGCCGGTCAGCCAGACACCGCGCGCGGTATCGCGCAATAGTTTCACGGGGGGCAAAGCCCACCACGTCGCCCGTTTCCACGATCCGCACGCCAAGCGCGCCCGCGTCGTTCAGCGTCAGGGCCGATTGCGGCAACAGATGCGCGCGATTGCCGGGCGCGGCGATGAGGATTTCTGCCGTTTGCCCGCTGCGGATCGTCATGTCGGGGTTCGGCACCTCGATTTCCACCTTGAAGGTGCGGGTCTGCACATCGGCCGAGCGCGACAGGAAACGTACGCGCCCCTCGACGGTTTCGCCCGTGGTCAGGCGGGCACCGGCGCGGGCGCCGATTTCTATGCGGGAAATCTCGGTCTCTGGGACGTAGGCGACCAGCTTGATCGGTTCCAGTTGCAGCACCGTGGCGCAGGTCGCGCCCGGTTGCAGCAGCGCGCCCAGTTCGGCGGTGTCGCTGTCAAGAATACCTGCGAAGGGGGCGGCGCCATGGTGACGCGCTCGATTTCCTTCTTGGCGGCTTCCAGGCTGGCCTGTGCCGCTTCGACGCCGGAACGGGCGGCGGTCAGGCGGGTCTGCGAGGCATAGCCGTCTTTCGACAGTTTCTCGACCTAGTTGAATTCGACCTTGGTGGTTTCCAGCGCGGCTTCGGCCTGTGCCAGCGTTGCATCGCGGGTGCCACGGTCGATCTGGCACAGCGCGTCACCCTCGGCCACGCTGGTCCCGGCCCGCAGCGGCGCGGACACGACCCGCCCCGAGGTTTCGGCCTTTACCTCGACCGAACGCGCGGCCTGCGTTTCGCCGCGCAGGACAACGGCGCTGTCCACCTCGCGCGCGGTCGAGGGCAGGGCGACGACTCGCATCGGCCCGCTGGCGGCGGTGCCCTCTGCCTGTGGGTTTTCTACCGCCTCTTTCGCGGGGGTGGCCGCGGCGGTTTCAACCGCCTCGGTCTCGCTTGATCCAATGGCGAAGGCACGCAGCGTGTCACGCTCCATCACCAGCATATAAAGGGCGGCTGACACCAAAAGGGCGGTGATCAGGGAAATGGGTCGCATGGTCTGATATGATCCTTCGCGCGGGGCCTTGGGTATTCTTTAAGCGGAAAGATGTATCTGCACGAAGCGGAAAGATGTATCTGCACGCGCCCAAAGCAAACGCCCGCAGCTTGATCAAGCCGCGCTGCGGTGTTCTGGATGCGGCGGACAGATGCACTGAACCGACCAGTTCAGTTTAGGGATTTCCGCAGGGTCGCGCAAGGTCAAGCTGCAGCGCGGTAAACCCATTATGAAACCTGCTGAAATGGTGGGCGGATCGCGCGGCTTGGCCGCGGCCCTTGGCAGCGCCATGGCGAGGCGTTAAGAGGGGGCAAACGAGAAGGGGAAACCTGTGAGCGACACCGACAGCTTTATCGACGAGGTGACCGAAGAGGTCCGCCGTGACCGCCTGTTCGCGCTGATGAAACGCTATGGCTGGATCGCGGTTCTGGTCGTGCTTTTGATCGTCGGCGGCGCGGGCTATCGCGAATACAAGCTGGCCAGCGACCGCGCCAAGGCAGAGGCGCTGGGCGACGGGATGCTGGCCGCGCTGGAAAACAACGAATCCCCCGCGCGCATTGCCGCGCTGGCCGAAGTCGAAACCGACAGCGCCGCAGGCCGCGCCGTGGCGCAGATGCTGCGCGTGGGCGAGATGATCCGCAATGGCGACGAGGGTGACGCCATCCCACTGCTGGATGCGCTGGCCACCGATGCCGACCTGCCCCAGACCTATCGCCAGATGGCAGGGTTCAAGGCATTGCTGCTGAAATCCAAGGATATGGAACCCGCCGCGCGCAAGACCGCGATCGAAGGCTTCATTCAGTCCGGCGGCCCCCTGCGCCTGTTCGCCGAGGAACAGATGGCCTTGGCGGAGCTGGACGCGGGCGAAGCGGACGCCGCCATGGCCCGTCTGCAACGCATCTTGCAAGACGCTGAAACCACAGGAGGCTTGCGTCGGCGCGCGTCTCAGTTGATTGTGGCGCTTGGTGGCACGCCGGAAGTACCCGCCAATGACGCCGGTGCAAGCGGTCAATGACCGATCAGGCCGGACAGGGGCGCGGACCGGGCGCAGCAACGAAAGAAGTGACGGGGAGCGCAGCAGTGAAAGTCAAGGGTTTGATCATGGGTCTTGTGGGCCTGGGCGTTCTGGCAGCTTGCGGCGAACGTGAAACCTATCTTCCCGGCCCGCGCGAGGAATTGCGCGCCGTAATGGGTGACACCACCGCCGAAGATAGCGGCATGGCCGCGAACCGCAGCGCTGCGATTGCCTTGCCCAAGCAATCGGCCAATGCCGACTGGCGGCTTGGCATCGGCACGCAATCGGCACGGGCCGCGCACCCGGCGCTGTCTGCGGCTCCGGCGCTGGCATGGTCCGCCGATATCGGCGCGGGCGACAGCCGCAAGGCGCGCATCAACGCAAATCCCGTGGTTGCGGACGGGCGCATCTTCACGCTGGACAGCGGCGCGCGCGTCATGGCGCATTCGGCGGCGGGCGCGGCCCTGTGGTCGGCCAACCTGACGCCCCCCAATGACAAAGAAGGCGACGCATCCGGCGGCGGCATCGCATATGGCGACGGCAAGCTGTTCATCACCTCGGGCTTCGGGTTGCTGACCGCGCTGGACCCGGCCACGGGCGGCGTGATCTGGCAACAGGAACTGGACGCGACCTCGACGGGGAAACCCTCGGTTGCGGGCGGACTGGTCTATCTTGTGTCCGGCGACGATACCGCATGGGCATTGGAAACCGACACGGGCCGCGTGCGCTGGCAACTGTCGGCCACGCCGGACGTGTCCAACGTGCTGGGTGCACCCGCGCCCGCGATTGGCGACAAGTTCGTGATCTTCGGCTTTGGCGATGGCGATGTACAGGCGGCGTTCAAACGCGGCGGGCTGCGCATGTGGTCCACGCAAATCTCGGGTCAGCGCAAACTGCGCGCGCTGTCTAAGATAGGCGACATCACCGGCGATCCGGTGCTGGCGGGGAGCCGCGTTTACGTCGGCACCTCGTCTGGCCGTTTGGTCGCGCTGAACGCGGGCAATGGCGAACGCCAATGGACCGTCAAGGAAGGTGCCGTCGGGCCGGTCTGGCCGGTGGGAGGCGCGGTTTTCGCCGTGACCGACGTTAACGAACTGGTACGCCTTGATGCCGCCACGGGCGAACGGGTCTGGGGCGTGGAATTGCCGGGCTTCACCTCGAATAAGCCGCGCCGACAGGCAGAGGTATTCGGCCATAACGGGCCGGTGCTGGCGGGCGGGCGCATCGTCGTCGCCTCTGGCGATGGCAAGCTGCGCTTCTTCGATCCGGCCTCGGGCGATTTGGTTTACACGACCGATGTGCCGGGTGGGGCCACCACCGCGCCGGTCGTCGCGGGCGGGGTTCTTTACGTGGTCGGCAAGCGCGGGCAACTCCACGCTTTCCGTTGACGCAAGTTTGGTGTATCAGCGCGGCTTGATCCTTGACGGAACCGCAGAAACATGAGCTTTACCCTTGCCATCGTGGGCCGCCCCAATGTGGGAAAGTCCACCCTTTTCAACCGCTTGGTCGGTAAACGCCTGGCGCTGGTCGATGACCAGCCCGGTGTGACGCGCGATTTGCGCGAAGGCGAGGCGCGCCTTGGCGATCTGCGATTCACCGTGATCGACACTGCCGGTCTGGAAGATGCCACCGACGACAGCCTTCAGGGCCGGATGCGCCGCCTGACCGAACGCGCCGTGGACATGGCCGATATCTGCCTGTTCATGATCGACGCGCGGGTGGGCGTGACCCCGATTGATGAAATGTTCGCGGAAATCCTGCGCAAACGGTCAAAGCATGTCATCCTTGCCGCCAACAAGGGCGAGGGCAAGGCCGCCGATGCCGGCGTTTTGGAGGCATGGAACCTTGGCCTTGGGGAACCCCTGCGCCTGTCCGCCGAACATGGCGAGGGCATGGGCGAGTTGTTCCACGTCCTGATCCCGCTGGCCGAAGAATTCGAAGGCCGCGCCGAGGCGGAGGCCCCCGACACCGACCTGGTGCTGGACGAGGACGAGGGCGACTTCGACGAAGATTTGCCTGTCCGCTGGCCCACGGAATCCAAACCGCTGCAAATCGCCGTGGTGGGCCGCCCCAACGCGGGCAAATCCACCCTGATCAACCAGCTTCTGGGCGAGGATCGCTTGCTGACCGGACCCGAGGCGGGCATCACCCGCGACGCGATTTCCCTGACCATGGACTGGGACGGGCTGCCCATCCGTATCTGGGACACTGCCGGGATGCGCAAACGCGCCAAGGTGCAGGAAAAGCTGGAAAAACTTTCAGTTTCTGATGGCCTGCGCGCGGTGAAATTCGCCGAGGTGGTCGTGGTCCTGCTGGACGCGGCCATCCCGTTCGAATCCCAGGACCTTCGCATCGCCGACCTGGCCGAGCGCGAGGGCCGCGCCGTCGTGGTCGCGGTCAACAAATGGGACATCGAGGAAGACAAACAGGACAAGCTGCGCGACATGCGCGAGGCGTTCGAGCGCCTGCTGCCACAGCTGCGCGGCGCGCCGCTGGTCACGGTATCGGCCAAGACGGGCCGCGGGCTGGATCGCCTCCGTCAGGCCGTCGAAAAGGTCTATACCACTTGGAACACCCGCATTCCCACCGCCCAGCTTAACCGCTGGCTGCAAGGCATGGTCGAGGCGCACCCGCCGCCCGCGCCGCAGGGCAAGCGGATCAAGCTGCGCTACATGACGCAGGCCAAGACACGCCCGCCTGCATTCGTGGTCATGTGCAGCCATCCCGACAAGCTGCCGGAAAGCTATTCGCGCTACCTGGTCAACGGGCTGCGCGCCGATTTCGATATGCCCGGCACGCCGATCCGGCTGTTCATGCGCGGGCAGGGCGACAAGAACCCCTATAAGGGTCGGCGCGTGAAAAAACCTGGTTCATTGGGCAAGCACCTGAAAAACCTGCCTAAACAGCAGTAGCATCTTTCAGGCGAGGCAGGGCGGCGCGATAGGCCAACAGTGCCGCGCCCGCCCCCGCCAGCCCGATCACAGCCCAGTTCTGGGTCGCGATATTGGCGACGATGACGCCCACCAACGCCCAGATCACGGCCAGCGAATATTCCGGCGTGTCACGCCGCTGCACCTGTACCGCCATGGTCAGGATCAGCGCCAAGGCGATCATCGCTAGTGCCGCGGCCTGCGCGGACAGATAGCCATAGCCGGCCAGAATCAGCCCCAGTGCCACGCAGGACGCCGCTGTCAGCCAGCCTGCATAAAGCGCCACGGGGGTGCGTTGCCAAAGCCGGTCCTTGGCCCCGCTGCGCAGCAATGCCAGTGCCGCGCCGCCCCACATCAGCCAGATCAGCACCGTGGCCCAAAGCGGCGATATATTCGCCACCGGAATCCACGCCGCCCCAACCACAAGCGATACCGTCATCGGGCCGCGCATCCGGCCCCAATCCGGGTCCGTGTCACGTTTCAGCAGGCTAAACACCGCCCCCGCGATCAGCCACAGATAGATCAGCCCCCAGATCGAAAACGCATAGCCCGCAGGCTGCACCGGCGGATCATCTTGCGGAATCGGGAACTGCCCGGCGGTGAATCCGTTGAAGCCAGAGGAAAGCAGGGGCGAGACCGCGAACGCCAGCGTCGCCACAAGTAGAAAAACTGATTTGACCTTATCCATGCTTGTAATACGCGCAAACCCGCCGTTTGGTTTCAAATGAATCGGACAAGGGCTTGATTGACACCGAAATTGTTCGATATTCTGTTAACAAGAACCGTCATGCGAGGAATTGAAGCGCATGTGGCAGAATTTTTAAGGGGCATTACGATGAAATTGCCATCCGACATCCGTGAAGTACGGGCCTTTACCCATAAATATGTCGCCAAGAACGACCGCCGCGCGGCCTTTTCCTATTTCGCGACTTTCGCGGTCTATTTCGCGGCACTAGGGCTGGGCATATGGGCGGCCTTGCAGGGCAATTACTGGATCGCGGTGCCGATGTCGCTGTTTGTGGCCGTCGCCTCTGTCCGGCTTTACGTCATCCAGCACGATTGCGGGCATGGGTCGTTCTTTACCACCCGCAAGCTGAACGAGATCGCGGGTGTGGGCCTGTCGATCCCCTCGCTCAGCCCGTTCTACACGATGCGTTATAACCACGACATGCATCACAAGCATGTAGGCAATCTCGACCACCGCGAGGATGGCGAGGTCTACACCATGACCCTGCGCGAATGGAACGAGGCCAGCCCCGGAAAGCGCCTGTTCTATCGCCTTTACCGCAGCCCTGTGTTGATGATGGTGGCGGGCGCGCTGTTCACCTATTTCATCCGCTACCGCTGGCCCAAGAATACCCGGCTGGTGGGCGTACGCGGCGTGCTTTTGCACAATCTGGCGCTGCTGACCTATTTCGCATTGCTGTATGCGGTCGCGGGCTGGACCGGCGTTCTGTTCCTGCTGGTCTCAATGACGGTGGGGGGCATTCTGGGCGTGTTCCAAGTCTATCTTCAGCACAATTTCGAAGACACATATTGGGATCGTCGCCCCGATCTGGACCCGCAGGTGGCCGCATTGGTCGGCTCGTCCGCGCTGAACCTTGGCTGGTGGTGGGATCTGGGCACCGGCAACATCGGCTATCACGACATCCACCATTTCAACCCGCGCATCCCGCTTTACAACCTGCGCCGCTGCCATTTCGACCTGGACGAGATGTTCGAGGTGAAGCGCATCGGCTGGGCCGAGGCGTTTGCCTCGTTCAAGCTGAAGCTTTGGGACGAGGATACCGAGCGGTTGGTGCCCTTCCCCGAAGTAGCCCCGGCGGCCATTCCGGTCGAGTGACCACACCGGAAATAAGCCAAAAAGCGCCTATGTCAGAGCCCNNGGGCTCTGACATAGGCGCTTTTTGCGGCTTGGGATAAATCTGCGCGCGAAGGCAATTTCGCCTTTGATTCTGGTGGCTTGTAGCCACCTTTGGAGTTCGCTTCACATGAAAAATACCGTTCTTATGCTGGGTCTCGCCCTGTCGGTGGCCGCTGCCGCGGCACATGCCGAAACCATGGTCGAGGACACCGATGGCACCGGCACTTATTCCTACGAGGAAATGATGGTCGCCTATCCGGACATGACCGAAGACACCTTTGCCGAAATTGACACCGATGAAAGCGAAGACGTGACCGTGGACGAGCTGGCCGCCGCTATCGAAGCCGGCCTGATCGAAGGCTAAACCGACCCCTTGCCGCTAAGCCTCGTGCGGCAAGACATGACCCCCGGCCCTATGGACCGGGGGTTTTTTGTTGTTTTGAGCGGTGCCCGAAGGTGGGTTGCAAACCCACCCTACGGGGTCAGGCCAGCGAGCCGTCGGCCAGAAGCCGGGTCTTGCCGCGCAGGTAGGGGTGCAGGGCGGCTGGCAGGGTGATCGAACCATCGGCCTGCTGGCCGTTTTCCAGCACCGCGATCAGGCAGCGCCCCACGGCCAGGCCGGACCCGTTCAGCGTATGCACGAATTCCGGTTTGCCGCCTTCGGATTTGAACCGCGCGTTCATGCGCCGCGCCTGGAAATCGCCGCAGATCGAGACCGAGGAAATTTCGCGGTAGTTGTCCTGACCGGGCAGCCAGACCTCCAGGTCATGGGTCTTGATCGCGCCAAATCCCATGTCGCCGGCGCACAGCACCACGGTGCGATAGGGCAGTTCCAGCTTTTCCAGAATCGCCTCGGCGCAGCCGGTCATGCGGTCGTGTTCGTCCATGGATTTGTCCGGATGGACAATCGACACCATTTCGACCTTTTCGAACTGGTGCTGGCGCAGCATTCCGGCGGTGTCGCGCCCCGCGCTGCCCGCTTCGGAGCGGAAGCACTGCGTATGCGCGACCATGCGGCGGGGCAGGGCGCTTTCGTCCACGGTTTCGCCATTGACGATATTGGTCAGCGTCACCTCGGCCGTGGGGACCAGCCACCAGCCTTCGCGGGTCTGATAGCTGTCCTCGCCGAACTTGGGCAGCTGGCCGGTGCCAAGCATCATCTCGTCGCGCACCAGAACCGGCGTCCATGTTTCGGACAGGCCGTGTTCCTCGGTGTGGGTGTCCAGCATGAACTGCGCCAGCGCGCGGTGGATGCGGGCCACGCCCCCCGTCAGCACCACAAAGCGCGAGCCGGACAGCTTGGCGGCCGTTTCAAAATCCATGCCCGGCTGCACGCCAGTGATTTCGAAATGTTCCATGGGCTTGAAATCGAAGGCGCGGGGGGTGCCCCAGCGGCGGATTTCCACGTTGTCGTTTTCATCCGCGCCATCGGGCGCGTCGGGATGCGGCAGGTTGGGCAGGCCCATCAGCATGTCGGTCAACTGCTGGTCCAGCTCTTTCGCCTCGGTCTGCATGGCGGCCACTTCGGCCTTCTTTTCGGACACCAGCGCGCGCAGCCGTTCGAATTCGGCCTCGTCGCCGCGGCCCTTGGCGGCGCCGACTTCCTTGCTGGCCTTGTTCTGTTCTGCCTGCGCGGTTTCGGCGGCGTGAATGCGGGCGCGGCGCGCCTCGTCCAGCTTCAGAATGGCGGGGGATTGCGGGGAAAGGCCGCGACGGGCCAATGCGGCATCAAAGGCTTCGGGGTTGGTGCGGATGGCGCGGATGTCATGCATGGGCTTCTCCCTCGGACGCAAACATGCCCGCGCCATGGCGACGCGAGTCTTCGAGCGAAGCTTATGCCGGATTTTTTACCAAGGTGTAACCGGAGTTTTATGCCGGCTCAGCGCATCCAGAAGCCTTCTTTCTTGATGCGATTGCGGATCGCCTGTTCGCGGCGTGGCAGGTCGTTGCGATCGAACATGGCACGCACCTTGTCGCCGCGACCCTGATAGATCATTCGTTTCATCGGCTCGTACCCCTTCAGCACCTTCTTGATGCGGTTGTGGGATGTCACCTGTTCCACCACCTGCACCGCAAGGTCGGATTCGCGCGCGTATAGCAGGGGTAGCACGCGGTAATGGCAGGTTACGCTGCCATCCAGCAGCCCGTCCGGCAGGGTGTCGCGCCCGCCGCCAAGCGCATGGATGACCAGCGGCAGGGCGACCTGGTCCAGCCAGGGGTCGTATTCTTGCAGCAGGGTTTCCGGGGTCGGCTCGTTCTGGATCGCCAGCGCGTATTGCAGGAATTTTTCCCCGAAAACATGCGGGCATTCGTAGAAAAAGAAGCCCGCGTTGAAATACAGATATCTCTTCCAGTATTCGTCGGGCTGGGACAGGTCCAGCGAGCTGTCGTAATCCAACCCGAACTTGTCATAAAGCGACTTCCAGATCGCGCCATAGCCGGGGCCGTATAGTTCCAGCTTGGGCCATGTCCCCTCGCGCCGCATCGAGGCCGTGGGGCGGCTGAAATCGAAGGGCACTGCGGTCAGGTCGCCTGTGACAAGCGTGTCGGTGTCGAAAAACACGAACGGCGCGCCCTTGGGCAGGGCGGTCAGGCATTCGATCTTGTTGCCATAAGGATAGCGCGCCCCGAAATGGCGCGATTCGAAGGGCAGGATTTCGGCCCCCAGTTCCGCCAGCAGGTCCAGCACGCCGTCATTGCGGATCGACGGGTCGTGATTGCCCCATTGCGGGCCGGGCTGCGGAACGGCGACAAACAGGCGGCCCGCGAAATCGGGGGAACTGGCACGCAAGGACGCGGCAAATACAACGGCCTCGTACATCAGCCGGCCTTGTTGGCCGACGATCACGATGTTGAACGGTTGTGTGCTGCCGCTTTGCTTTGCCATACTCGCCCTCGGTCCCTGTGGGGTTTTTCCGCCACTATTCCGATACTATAGGGCGTTTCACGCTTGGCGTGAACGGGCGTTTTGAGCGGCACAGCAAATGCGTCTTGACGGCGGGTGAAAGCGTTGCGGATGGGCCGCGCATGAAGAAGGGAAAGTGGTGGGCGACCCTGGAATCGAACCAGGCGTGCGTCTCCGCGAGGGAGTTACAGTCCCCTGCCACACCTTGCGGCCTGTCGCCCACTTTCCGCCAATGGCCCGAAGGCCCGGCTTGGCTGTCCGGCGGGGGGGCGCGTGCGCCATGCCCGGTCGGGTGAGGGGGTGATTACTAAGTGCGCAAATGGGCGTCAACAGGAAAATCCGTGTGAATGGCGGCTAGTTGTGCTGCGGGCCGGGTCACGGTAAAGCCATGCCCTGTCTGGCAAGGAAGGCGAGCGCATGAAAAAGCCGAAATGGGTCGTTGAAAAAGAACAGCAGAAACGGGCGTCAGCGGCGGAAACCGTCTGGCTGTTCGGGTTGCACGCCGTGCGCGATGCGCTGCTGAACCCCGCGCGGCAAAGGCTGCGGCTGATCGTGACGCTGAACGCGCAGGCCAAGCTGGCCGATGCCATCGCCGAAAGCGGGATGGAGCCCGAAGTGGTGGACCCGCGCAAATTCACCGCGCCGCTGGACCCGCAATCGGTGCATCAGGGCGCGGCGCTGGAAGTGAAACCGCTGGATTGGGGCCGCTTGGAGGATGTCTGCGTCGGCCATCCTGACCGCGTGCCGCGCGTGGTTCTGCTGGACCGCGTGACCGACCCGCATAACGTGGGGGCGATTCTGCGCTCGGCCGAGGTGTTTGGCGCATGTGCCGTGATCGGCACGCGCCACCATTCGGCGCCGGAAACCGGGGCTTTGGCGAAAACCGCGTCGGGGGCGCTGGAACGCCAGCCTTACCTGCGGGTCCGCAACCTGGCCGAAGCGATGGAGAGCCTGAAGGCGATGGGATACATCGTTCTGGGTCTGGATGGCACCGCCGAGCAGACCATCGAACAGGCGCTGGAGGGCCGCAAGGACCGCCCCGTGGCGCTGGTCATGGGGGCCGAGGGACCGGGCTTGCGCGAAAAAACGCGGCAAATCTGCGACCAATTGGTCAAAATCGCCTTTGCGGGCGAATTTGGCTCGCTCAACGTCTCCAACGCCGCCGCCGTGGCTCTATATGCATCTATGGGGAAAGAAGGATAACACGTGCCAGAATACGACCCGACCCATGGCGAGAAGATAGCCACGTGCTGCTATTGCGGCAGCCGTGCCGCGCTGGTGCTGAAGGGGGGGGGACCGGCACGAATTGTCCTGTTCGCGCTGCGGCGCGCCGTTGCATGACCTGAAACAGATGCCCGTGCGCGAGCTGCATTACGGCACGGGCAAGGTGCCAAAGGTCAAGAAACGGATGCCCAAGCCGAAGTTTGAGACGCGCGAGAATATTCTGAAGAACCGCCCGGTTCGGAAGAAAAAGAAGAAAAGCATCGGCCGTCTGGCCATCGAAGACCTGTTCGATTAGGGGGCGTTTCGGCAAAAAACTGCCGAGATTCGTCAACACTCTCTTCACGGATATATTACATCCTCTTTTTTCATGGGGATCCGTCCCTATCTTTCATGCAGAGGCGCGGGACCGGAACTCCCGCGTTTCATTCACTGTCCCTCGTTCCGTACCTGGCGCCTGAAGCTCCCCGCTTCGGGCGCTTTTTTTGCTAAAGGGTCACGACAGCCGATTGCGCCGGATTGCAGCTGCGCTAGGGTCGGGACATGAGCTTGCATTATTCCGATGACTTCCTGAAGGACGTGCTGAAACGCTGCCGCCGTGTTGCGGTGGTGGGCGTGTCGCTGAACCCCGTGCGCCCCAGCTATTACGTGGCGCGCTACCTGGCGCTGAAAGGATACACCGTGATCCCGGTGAACCCGATGCACGCGGGCGCGCCATTGTTCGGGCAAAAGGTGATCGGCAGCCTGTCCGAGATCGAGGGCGGGGTGGACATGGTGGATGTCTTCCGCCGGTCCGAACATGTCGGCCCGATCATCGAGGAGGCGCTGGAGGCTTTCCAAGCGTTGAAATGTGTCTGGATGCAGATCGGTGTGGTGAACGAAGAGGCGGCGGCCTTGGCCGAGGCGCGGGGCGTGGACGTGATCATGGATCGTTGCCCCAAGATCGAATACCAGCGCCTGTTCGGAGAGCTGCGCATGGGCGGGTTCAACACCGGCGTGATCTCGTCCAAGTTGTGAGGAACGGGCGGCGCTGTTCCGGCTGTGCCGGAAGACGCCCCACCCGCCCTCCCATAGGGATCAGGCGGGAAAATCCGCGGCAAAGCGGCGATCACGCAGGGGGCGAACGATGTCGATGGATTGCTGGTAAAGCGGGTGCGCCTTGTAGGCGGCCAGCGCGGCTTCGTCCTTGAATTCCGCATAGACGACCAGATCGACGCGGGCCTCGGCCAGCGGATCGGTGTTCAGGTTCCGGCCGACTTCGAAATGATCGGCATGGGGGATACCTTGCAGGATCATCAGCCCGTCGTGGATGCGTTCGATATCCGCCGGATTCTTGGCCGAAAAGAACACCGTGTGACGGATCACTTGCGCGCGGCCTTTTCTGCCAGGCCCGACTGGCCCTGGCGCGCGGCCAGAACATCCATCACCGCCGACAGGGGAACGTTCCGCGATTTCAGCATGACCAGCAGGTGAAATAGTACGTCGGCGGCTTCGGATGTCAGTTTCCCGGGGTCGTTCTTGATCGCTTCGATGATGGCCTCCACGGCCTCTTCCCCGAATTTCTCCGCGCATTTTTCTGGGCCCTTGGCCAGCAGTTTGGCGGTCCAGCTTTCGTCGGGCGAAGCGTCGGCGCGGGCGCTTACGATCTGTTCCAACTCTTCCAGGGTCATGCGGCCTCTCCGTGCGGATCTTGCGGCTCGATCCGCACCGGGATGCCGGCGGCGGCCATATGGGCCTTGGCCTCGGCAATGGTGTATTCACCGAAATGGAAGATCGAGGCGGCCAGAACCGCGCTGGCCCCGCCCTTTGTGACGCCCTCGACCAGGTGGTCAAGGTTGCCGACACCGCCCGAAGCGATCACCGGAATATCCACCGCGTCGGAAACGGCGCGGGTCAGGGGCAGGTTGAACCCAGACTTGGTGCCGTCGCGGTCCATCGAGGTCAGCAGGATTTCCCCCGCGCCCTTGGCCGCCACCAGCTTGGCGAATTCCACCGCGTCGATGCCAGTGGGCTTGCGACCGCCATGGGTAAAAATCTCCCATTTGCCGGGCGCGACGGTCTTGGCGTCGATGGCGCAGACGATGCATTGGCTACCGAACTGCGCCGCCGCCCGCGCGATTACATCGGGGTCCGCCACGGCGGCCGAGTTGAACGAGACCTTGTCGGCCCCGGCCAGCAGCAGCGCGCGAACATCCGCCGTGGTCCGCACCCCGCCGCCCACGGTCAGCGGGATATAGCATTGTTCGGCCGTGCGGCTGACCACGTCGAACATGGTGCCACGGTTTTCATGGGTCGCGTGGATGTCGAGGAAACACAATTCATCCGCACCGGCGGCATCATAGGCCCGGGCCGCGTCCACCGGATCGCCCGCATCGCGCAGGCCGACAAAGTTCACGCCCTTGACCACGCGGCCATCGGCCACGTCGAGGCAGGGGATAATGCGGGTTTTAAGCATGGTTTCGCGGCCTTCCGTCGTTCACGCCAATGTTTATGGGCTTTTGCCCTGTGATGCCAGAGCCTCCTGACATCTTGAAAAGGAGGTTTCCCAATGAAGCGACTTATTTTGACCGTGTTGTGCTGCGCCGCATTTGCCATGCCGGTGTCTGCTTCCGAAGATGACATTATTCGCCGTGCGGCGACAGGCGACGTTCCCGCCACGATGGACGCGCTGGTGGCCGCGGTCGAAAGTGCCGGTGCGACCGTCTTTGCACGGGTCGATCATACTGCGGGGGCCGAATCCGTGGGGATGGAAATGACCGATGCGCAATTGCTTCTGTTCGGCAACCCGAAGCTGGGCACGCCCGCGATGCAAGATAACCCGTTGGCAGGCTTGTATCTTCCGTTGCGGGTGCTGGTTTACCGCGATGATGCTGGCACGGTCTGGCTGGCCTATGACGACCCCAAAGACATGCTGGCTCAGTTGGGCGGGATCAGTGAAGAAGCCGCCTATATCGGGAAAATGCGTGCTGCGCTGGAAAAGCTGACCACTGCGGCAGCAGGGAACTGACCCTGCGCGCCGCATTCTCGGTGGATTGAAAGAAAGCGGGTCAGGCGCGCAGAACGGCCAGCGCCTGGCCCAGATCAATCGCCCCGTCATAAAGCGCACGGCCGGAAATGGCCCCGTTCAACGGCGCGCCGCAATTTTTCAATGCCTTCAGATCGTCAATCGAGGATACGCCCCCGCTTGCGATCACGGGGATCGACACGGCATTGGCCAGCGCGGCGGTTTCCTCGATGTTGGGGCCTTGCATCGCCCCGTCCCGGTTGATGTCCGTATAGATGATCGCGGCGACGCCCGCGTCTTCGAACGATTTTGCAAGGTCGGTGGCGTTCACGTTGGTTTCCTCGGCCCAGCCTTTGGTGGCGACCATGCCCTTGCGCGCGTCGATGCCCACGGCGACATGGCCGGGAAAAGCGCGCGCCGCCTCGCGCACCAGGTCGGGGTTTTCCACGGCGACGGTGCCAAGGATCACCCGGTGCAAGCCGCGCTCCAGCCAGCGTTCGATGGTGGCCATGTCGCGAATGCCGCCGCCCAGTTGCGCGGGCACATTGGTGCGGCGCAGGATTTCCTCGACCGGGGCGGCGTTCACCGGCTCACCGGCGAAGGCACCGTTCAGGTCCACTAGGTGCAGCCATTCGCAACCCGCCTCGACGAATTCCATCGCTTGCGCGGCGGGGTCTTCGTTGAACACGGTCGCTTGCTCCATCTCGCCCTTGTAAAGCCGCACGGCATTGCCGTCTTTCAGGTCGATAGCGGGATAGAGGATCATGGCGCGGCCCTTTTGCAAAAGTTTCACGGTTCCTTAATCCCGGCCTGTTGCAAATGCAATGTGACCCAAAGACAGGCTTGATCCGCGCGGCTTACGTGGGGCAGGCTTTGCGTCAGGATTGATGGAGGACGAGAGCTATGAAATTTTTCGCAAGCATTGTGGCGGGGGCTGTTCTGACGGCAGGCACGGCCATGGCTGACCCGGTATTGGGCACTTGAAAAACCCAAGTGGATGATGGCGCTTATGCCCATGTGAATATATCCAATTGCGGCAATGCCATTTGCGGCACGATCGCGCGGACCTTCAACAAGGATGGCGAATACAATTCGGCCAACAAGGGTAAAAATCTGGTCTGGGATATGCAGGCAAAGGGCGAGGGATATTACGCCAAAGGCAAGATCTGGCAGCCTTCGACCGGCAAGACCTACAAGTCAAAGATGCCGCTTGAAGGGAACACGTTGCGTGTGTCTGGTTGTGTTGGACCGATCTGCATGAAACAGACATGGAGCCGGGTGAAATAACCTATCCGTCTGTCCCGCGTCCGGGAACGGGCGCGCACTGGAAAAAACGGCCCGCGCCTTTGTGGCGCGGGCTTTTTTGCGGGGCTTCCTTGCTTGGGGAAATGCCTTGGAAAATCAAGGCAAAGGGCAGATCAGGGTTGCCAGCGCAGGAAATTCGCAATCAGGTGCAGGCCGGTTTTCTGGCTTTTTTCCGGGTGGAACTGCATTCCCAGCAGGTTGTCACGGCCGACGATGGCAGTGATATCGCCCGCGTAATCCACATGGGCCAGACGCTGTGCATCATCGGCCACCTTGAAATGGTAGCTATGCACGAAATAGCAGTGTTGGCCGCTTTCGACACCGTCGAACACGGGGTGCGGGTGGTCGATCAGCAGATCGTTCCAGCCCATATGCGGCACGGGCAGCGTGGGGTCGGCCGGCTCGATCCGTACGACCTCGCCGCCGATCCAGTCGAATCCGGGGGTGGGGGTGTATTCCAGCCCGCGCGTCGCCATCATCTGCATCCCGATGCAGATGCCAAGGAAAGGCTGGCCGCCCTTGATCACGGCCTCTTCCATCGCCTCGAACACGCCGCGATGGTCGAACAATTCCTTGCGGCAGGCGGGAAAAGCCCCGTCGCCGGGCAGCACCACGCGCGATGCGCGGCGGATCGTGTCGGGCTCCGAGGTCACGATAACCTCGCCCGCGCCGACCTCTCTGGCCATGCGCTGAAACGCCTTTTCCGCCGAATGCAGGTTGCCGCTTTCGTAATCGACGATAACGGTGGTCATGGTATCACATCCTTTTTCCGCGCATCTTGGTCCGAAAACCGGATTCCACTTTTCGGGATGCGCTCACAAAGCCCCCTTGGTGGACGGAATCGTATCCGATTTGCGCGGGTCCACCTCGACCGCCTCGCGCAGGGCGCGGGCGACGGATTTGAACGCGGCCTCGGCGATGTGGTGGCTGTTGAACCCGTGCAGCGCATCGACATGCAGGGTGATCCCGCCATGGGTCGAAAGCGCCTGGAAGAACTCGCGCACCAATTCGGTGTCGAAGGTGCCGATTTTCTGCGTGGGCAGGTCCAGGTTCCAGATCAGGAAGGGCCGCGCCGACAGGTCCAGTGCGCAGCGCACCAGCGCGTCGTCCATCGGCAACAGGCAGGCCCCATAGCGGCGGATGCCCTTCTTGTCACCAAGGGCCTGCGCCAGCGCCTGACCCAGGGCAATTCCCGTATCCTCGACCGTGTGGTGGTCGTCTATGAGGTAATCGCCTTCCGCGCGGGTGGTCATGTCGATCAGCGAATGGCGCGCCAACTGGTCCAGCATGTGGTCAAAGAACCCCACGCCGGTCTGGTTGTCATAGGTGCCTGTTCCGTCCAGGTTCACCTCGACCGAGATTTTCGTCTCGGCCGTGTTCCGTTCAATCTTGGCGATCCGCATGATGCTGCCTCCGTCATCGTTTCGCGCCGCTTATAAGCGCGGTGGCAGGGCGAGGGAAGGCTTGCCGCGTTCATGGCGCTTTGTCTTTGGCGCGCTGTGGCGTAAACTCGTCATATAATTATTCTGCTGCCTTTTCCGACGGACCTTTCAATGCGTTTCTTTCTGATCCTTTTTCTGGGCTTTTTTCTGGCCCTCGCGGCCTGTACTCCCCGCAACGAGGCGCGCCGCGCCTTTGCCCCCGATGCGCCGGAATGCGCTGGAATCGTGCGCGCGCTTGGTCCCATGAACAACGAACGGGCAGGGGAACAGGCCGCGGCGGCGGGCTGTTACCTGCAACGCCATATCCTGCCCGACCCCGATACGCGGCCCGCCGCGCGCCCCGCGCTGTTTGCCGCGCCCGCGCCGGTGGATGCCCCACCCCAAGGCTGGACCGCCTATGCCGCGACATCGGGCGCGCCGCTGGCCGACCCGGCGGGCTATACGCTGGCCTTCGTGGAAATCGGCGACAACGGCAAGCTGCTGGTCCCCGGCCAGTTGCCGACGTTGAAATCGCATCTGGCGCGGCAAAAGGCGCGGGGCTGGCAGAACGTGGTGGTCGCCTTTGTGCATGGCTGGCGGCATGACGCCAGCATCGGGGATCGCGACGTGCAGAAACTGCGCACCCTTCTGGGCTATACCCGCGCCGCGCTGAACACCCGCTGCGTGCAAGAGGGGACATATTGCAACGCCGCCCTGACCGGCGTCTTCCTTGGCTGGCGCGGGCGCAGCTTTGCCGAACCGCTGCTGACGGCCGATGGCGGGTTTTCGCCTTTTGTCATCGGTGCCTTTCCTACGATCTGGGACCGCAAGGACCAGTCCGCCGCCCATGCGGGGCTGGCGCTGTCCGTGCTGCGCGGGGTGGAATCGGAATTGCACCTGAACCCCGGTAACAACCGCGCCGACAAGATGCTGATCTTTGGCCATTCGCTGGGCGGCAACATGCTGGCCAATGCGGTGGAACCTCCCATGCTTGACGCGATCCAGCGCCACCCGCTGCCGCCGCAGGGCCGCGACGGGCGCAAGATGGCCCCCGTGCTGGGCGATCTGGTGGTGCTGATCAACCCGGCGTCGGAAGCGACGCATTGGACATCGCTGCAACGCGAATTGCGCCGCAAATCCGGCATGGAGGACCCGCAGAACTGGCTCACCGCCACGGTGGATGACAATGGCACGCCCAGGATCGACCCCGAACGCTGGCGCAAGCTGGCCCCGTGGCGGCGCATGTTCCCGATCGATCAACGCCCGGTCTATATCTCGCTGACCGCAACCGACAACTGGCTGACGGCAAACCCCACCCGCCGCGTGGCCTATGACAGCGCGACAGGGTTCCTGTTTCCGCTGGCGCAGGGCGTCGCCGGCAAGAAAGGAGAGGAGCGCCGCACCATCGGCCATCTGCGCCCTGATTATGCGCCGGGCAGTCGCAAGGTTCTGTCCGGCCCGCCCGTTGGTGCGTCGCATGAATTCAGCGTGAACCAGGGCACGGGCGAGCGCGCCAGCTACAAGAGCGCGGGCAAGGTCGAAACCTCGTGGTGCGATCCGGCTGCGGGCTGGTTGCGCGATGTGCGCGACGACCAGCTGGCGCAAGGCTGGACCTTTGGCGATGGCTGGGACTACGGCCTGACCCCGTCCGAGGCAGAGGCCCGCCTGACCGCCGCCCAGAATATTGCGCGCGGTATCAATGGCGCCTCGGTCCAGTGGCGGCACGCGCTTAACCTGCGCGGGCGGGCGAACCTGTGGTCGGTGGTGCCGGGCCGCGCCCCGATCTGGAACGTGCGGGCACTGGACACCGCGGTGCGCGAGCATGGCAAGTACGTGAATTACCCGATGTGGTGCGCGATCAACCAACTGGTGCTGGACGATGTGGTTGCCCCGCGCCCCGCCGATCAGGGGCTGCTGGATGACCTGTGGATGGAAGAGGCGGTGATGGATTACGCCCCGCCGCCGCGCCCGGTGCCCGAATGACTCTATCGTGACCCCGCGGCGCGTTGCACCTGTCAGACCTTTATGCCAGCCTTGCACGAAGGTCGCCACGGGCGACAAGGCGCAAGGAGCAGGCCATGTCATTTCAGGATTGCGCGCGCGGGCGGCTCCGCGCTGTCAAGGTTGCGGCGTTGGCTTTCACCCTTGTGGCCAGCCCCGCCATGGCCGAACGCCGCGTCTATACCGATGACGAGGCGGAGGCGCTGAAATGCGTCTACCTGTTGTCCTTCACCGCTGCTTTCATGGAGCGGCAGGGCCTGCTTGGCACCCGCCAGAAAGAGGTGATGTTCGCGCTTTCGGCCTTCATGCTGGAAAAATACGTGTCCGGCACGCAGCGGCAAAAGCTGCTGGGGGTCGAAGCCGTGGGCAAACGCCGCAACACGGAGCAAACGCTGCGTGAATTCCAGCAACAGTCGAAATACTGCATTCGCCGCTTTCCGGTGGATTGATCAAAGGTCGCCTAAGAGTGACATCCTAGTGTTCCGCGCCTGACATA
>DFBX01000111.1 GCA_002366795.1 Rhodobacteraceae bacterium UBA3069
AAGATCCGACAATCTCACCGGCGCGTGCGTTACAAAGGGCTGGCCAAGAACACGGCGCAGATGTTTACCCTGACCGCGCTGGCCAATCTCTACATGGTCAGGGAAAGGCTGATGGCAGAGTCCGTCTGAAACCCGGGAAAGCACGTCAAACGATATGCGCTGAAGAAACCAACCGAACAGAAAACGCTCCCGCCCACCAATATGCAGGGGCACGAACCCAATCAAAGCCTGTTGTTCAGAGCTTCTCTAGTTAATAAAGGGAGTTCGCAAAACGGAGGATCCCCAATGACCCGCCTTGCCCTGCCTTTGCTGCTGTCCCTTGCCGCGCCTCTTCCTGCGACCGCCTGGGACTATGGCCAGAAAAACGTGCCCGCCTTTCAGCCCGCGTTCGAAAATCAGACCCGCGCGCCGAAACAGGACAGCGGGGTCAAGGTTCAGACCGAAGTGATCGCCACCGGGCTGACACATCCATGGGGGATCGAGGTGATGCCCGACGGGCGCTTGCTGGTTACGGAACGGTCCGGCGCCCTGCGCATCGTCGGGATGGATGGCCGCAAATCCGCGCCCATCAAGGGCGTGCCCGAGGTGCTGGCGCGCGGGCAGGGCGGGCTGCTGGATGTGGCGCTGGCCCCTGATTTTGCGCAGAGCCGCGTTATCTACCTGACTTATGCCAAGCCCGTCGAGGGCGGGTCCGCCACGGCGGCGGCGCGGGGCGTTTTGTCGGCGGAAGGTAGTGCGCTGATCGGGGTGGAGGATATTTTCGTGCAATCGCCCCCCTCGCCCACGGCGAAGCATTACGGTTCGCGCATCCTGATCGAAGGAGATTATGCTTGGGTCACGACAGGCGAGCATAGCTCGCGTAGCGAGCGGAAATACGCACAGGACATGGACAAAACCTACGGCAAGGTGATGCGGGTGCCTTTGAACGGCGGCACGCCGGAAATCTGGACGCTGGGGCACCGCAACATGCAGGGCGCTGCGTTGCGCGACGGGCAGCTGTGGGTGCTGGAGCATGGACCGAAGGGCGGCGATGAGTTGAACCTGATCGAGAAGGGCGCGAATTACGGCTGGCCCGTTGTCAGCTATGGCGAGACCTATGGCGGTCTCCCGATTGGCGGAGGCACGCCGCGCGCAGCAGGGATGCAAGAGCCGGATTATTACTGGGATCCGGTGATCGCGCCCGGGAATATGCTTTTTTACCAAGGGGGTATGTTTCCCGAATGGCGGGGTGATATCCTTGCTGCCTCGCTGAACCCCGGCGGGGTGGTGCGGCTGGACATGGAAGGCGACCGCGTGGCGGGCGAGGAGCCGTTCTTGATGGGCAAGGGCCGCGTGCGCGATCTGGCCGTGGCCCCCGACGGGTCGGTCCTGATGCTGATGGATGCGCGTGGGGGCGGGATCTTGCGGCTCAGCCGTTAGGTCTGTGCCTGTGGGTCTTAGCGGGGGGCTGTCTGCCCCCCGTAGCCCCATTGCGCGCAATGGGGCACCCCCCGAAGAGTATTTTCAGAACAATGAAGCGGCGGCGGGGCGCTTGTGCCGCGCCCTTGGTGGCCTTGACCTTGGCGGCGTTCCCGCGCAAGGTCTGGCGCGCAAAATAAGGTGTGGAAAACCGCGCCATTAATGAGGAATTGCAGGTCTGATGGCAGGAACCACCGCCCCTTTCGCCCCGTTCGAATGGATGATCGCATGGCGCTATTTGCGCGCTCGCCGGGCCGAGGGCGGGGTGTCGGTGATGACCGTGATCAGCCTTGTGGGCATCACGCTGGCGGTGTTCGCCTTGATCGCAACGCTGGCCGTACGCAGCGGTTTTCGCGCTGAATTCGTTGATACCATTCTGGGCGCGAATGCCCATGTCACGGTCTATTCTGCGGGCCATGTGGACCCGGTGTCGGGCCGCATCAACCGAACGCTGGTCGATTACGACGAGATGGCCGCGCGCATCCGCGATGTGCCGGGCGTCACCCGCGTGGCCCCTTTGATCAAGGGGCAGGTCATGGCCAATGCCCGCGACCGCAACGCCGGGATCGAGGTATTCGGCATTGCGCTGCCCGATCTGAAAACCATCCGCCGCGTCGCCCAGCCCGATGACAGCCTTGGCGATATCGACCGGCTGGGCGAGGGCATCGCCATCGGGTCTGGCGTGGCGCGCGAATTGAACGTGACCACGGGCGACAAGGTCAAGATCATCAGCCCGAACGGGGTGAAGACCGCCTTTGGCACCAGCCCGCGGGTCAAGTCCTACGAGGTGGTCTATATCTTTACCGCCGGTCGCTACGACATCGACCGCACCCGCGTTTACATGCCCTTTGCCGAGGCGCAGGCCTATTTCAACCGCGAAGGCGTGGCCGACGAGCTGGAGGTCATGGTGGAGCGGCCCGAGGTGGTGAACGAGATGGCCCTGCCCTTGATGCGGGCGGGGGGCGATGGCGCGCAGATATGGACATGGCGCGATGCCTCGGGCGGGTTCCTGCGGGCGCTTGATATCGAGGACAACGTGATGTTCGTGATCCTGTCGATCCTGGTTCTGATCGCGGCGATGAACATCGTTTCGGGGCTGATCATGCTGGTGAAGAACAAGGGCCGCGACATTGGCATCTTGCGCACCATGGGCCTGAGCGAGGGGTCGGTGTTGCGGGTGTTCTTTATTTGCGGGGCCTTCACAGGGCTGATCGGCACGGCGCTTGGCGTGATCTTCGGCTGCCTGTTCGCGATCTATATCGATGCGATTTTCTCTTTCGTGAATGCGGTGGCGGGGGGCGGTGTCTGGGATCCGTCCATTCGCGGCATCTACAACCTGCCCGCCAAACTGGAACTGGGCGACGTGCTGTCGGCGGTGGCCTTGTCGCTGGGGCTGAGTTTCGTTGTGACCATTTTCCCCGCCCGCCGCGCGGCGCGGATGAACCCGGTGGAGGCGCTGCGCTATGAGTGATCTGGTGCTGAAACTGGACGGGATCGAAAAGACCTATAACGCGGGCAAACCCAATGCCGTGCAGGTGTTGCAGGGCGTGTCCCTGTCCATGGGCCGGGGCGAGGTGGTAGCGCTGGTCGCGCCATCGGGCGCGGGTAAATCCACGTTGCTGCATATCGCGGGGCTGCTGGATGTGCCGGACGCGGGCCATGTGTCGATCGGCGGGCAGGACATGACCGGGCGCAGCGACCGGCGGCGCACGGCGGTGCGGCGTGCCGATGTGGGGTTTGTCTATCAGTTCCACCACTTGCTGCCGGAATTCACCGCCCTTGAAAACGTGGTTCTGCCGCAGCTGGCCAATGGTGTGGGGCGTAGCGAGGCAGAGCTGCGCGCGGCCGATCTTTTGGCCCGTGTCGGCGTGGGCGGACGGGCCGATCACCGCCCTGCGGCCCTGTCCGGCGGCGAGCAGCAGCGCGTTGCCTTTTGCCGCGCATTGGCCAATGAGCCGCGGCTGTTGCTGGCGGACGAGCCGACCGGCAACCTTGATTCCATCACCTCGGACACGGTGTTCGGGGCGCTGATGGATCTGGTGCGTTCGACCGGGATGTCGGCGCTGATCGCCACGCATAACCTTGAACTGGCGTCGCGGATGGACCGGGTGTTGCGCCTGGACGCCGGTGTGCTGACCGAGGGATAACGCCTTGCGCTGGATCATTGCGTTTTGCCTTTGTTTTCGCCAAGTATGGGGAAAACAAGGATAAAGAGGGTAATGATGAAACAGGCGATATGGGCAGTATGCGCCGGTCTGGCCGTGGCGGGATGCACCGCAACGTCACATTCCGGCAAGGAAACCTTCAACACCTATTGCACAAGCTGCCACGGGCGCAGCGCCACCGGCGATGGCACCTATGCCGCCGATCTGCCGATGGCGCCCGCCAACCTGACCCTGTTGTCGGCGGGCAATGGCGGCACCTTCCCGCGCGGTCGCGTGATCGCCAAGATCCACGGCTATTCCGACAAATTTCACGCCAGTGTCATGCCCGAATTCGGCAGCCTGATGGAGGGGGAAACCGTGATGGTCGCCACCGACGAGGGCGAGGTCGCGACCCCGCGTGTGCTGGCCGACCTAGTCGCCTATCTGGAGGCGATCCAAGAGAATTGATCGCGGTATGATGCGGATCAATGACAGGGGGCTGGTGGCTTGCAACCCTGATCCTGGACCTGTCGCTTGCGAAAAGGAGACGTTCGATGCGGAAATTCCTGATGATCCTGGCCTTGGGCCTTGCTGGCACGGCTCAGGCACAAGAGGTCGAGGAAGGGCGTGCGCTGTATATGCAGCATTGCGCCACCTGCCACGGGCTTGAGGCCGACGGCAAGGGCCCGATGGCCCCCGCCATGGTGGTGCAGCCCAGTGGCCTGTCGCGGCTTGCCCTTGATAACGAAGGGGAATTTCCGCTGATGCGGGTGGTAATGCGGATCGACGGGCGTGATCCGCTGGTCAGCCATGGCTCCTCCATGCCGGTGTATGGAGAGTTCTTTCAGGGCGATGACGTGGCGATGAAAACCGCCGCCGGACAGCCGGTGATGATGGGGCGGTCGATTGCCGACCTGGTCGCCTATTTGCAGGAGATTCAGCAATGAAGCGCGTCTTGATGGTGATGGCCGTGGCCGCCTGCACCCCCGCCGCCATGCCCGATGCGCCCGAAGGGGCCGCGCTGTTCGCCGAGAATTGCATTATGTGTCATGGTGTTACGGGGCGCGGCGACGGAGAGTTAGCGCAGGGGATGAAACCTGCGCCCTCCGATCTGACACGGCTGTCGCGCAACGGTGTGTTCCCGACGGAGCGCGTGCTGAGCCATATCGACGGCTACACGCGGATGGACACGCAGCCCGAGATGCCGGAATTTGGCCTTTTGTTACGGGGGGATAGCGTGCCGGTAGAGCTGGAGGACGGCACCCAGTCACCGGTGCCGCGGCCCTTGGCGGCGCTGACCGCCTACTTGGAAAGCATCCAGCGTTAGCGGCAGATGCCCTTGATCTGCGCATCCTTCCACGGGATGCGCACGATTGGCGATTGCAAGATTTTATCCAGCGATTCCAGGGGCATATCTGCCCCGATCATCTTGCGCAGGCGGGTGGTGCGGGGGGCGTCCGGGTCCAGCAGGCGGCAGCAGACGTATTCTTCGACAATCGCGCCCTGCTGTTCGTAGCCGTGATCCAGAAAACCAATTTTCGTATCAGGATCAAAGAGATACGGGTCAGGATTGCCCGAGTGTTCGCCAGCGCCTTTCAGGGGGTGGTAGCCGGTGCGTTTGCGCTGGTGCCATTGCCAGACATGGGTCATTTCATGGGCGAACAGCATGGTGTCCAGCAGGTCCATCGCCTTGGGGAAAGCAGGCAGAAAATCCTTTCGATACAGATCGTTACGGAAGTATGCGGTGTGGAAGGCAACCATGGCGCCGGGGGCGACTGTGACGGTTTCGCCCTTTGACGGGGGCCAGATACGCTCGGTGCAGGTGAGGCGGGGGCGGATCGGGCGTTTGTAGGTGATGCCGCCGACGATTAGACTGTCGTTCAGGCGCACTTTTTCTACCGGAAAACCAGGACCATAGGTGGCGGCGGTAAAGGCGCGTTCGTTGGAGGTAAGCGGCCTGCCGCAGGCGGCAAGCAGCATCAGGACGGCAAGGAAAAAGGTGCGTTTCATATGGGGCAGCGTAGCGGGGAGACATCGTATGAAACAGCCATCATTTCCATGAAATCGTATAATTTGGGGGGTGGATCCGTAATTTCGGGGACTCTGACACTCCCCCATGGGTTGAAATGTATGGGGTGGTTGACTCTCTTTAGCGTCAGGGGCAGGTTAATCATTATTATACTGCGAGTCCTTGAACACCCGAGAACACCCGAAGAACTGCTTGACGATTTAGGCGTAGTAGATTCAGGTCGATGCATGATCCGCCCGAGCTTTCTCTCTTCTCCCGCCCGCCTCGAATTGCTGGCTTGTGTGAAGCGTCAGCGTGAAGACCACGGGATTGCCCGTCGGGCGAATGCGCTGTTGTTGCTCGATGATGGGATGTCGTGTGCGCAGGTCGCGCAGG
>DFBX01000133.1 GCA_002366795.1 Rhodobacteraceae bacterium UBA3069
ACGCGGGGCAGGTATCCGAGGTCTTCGAGCAGCGTGAACAGTGGAAAGAAAATCGCCATGGGCGGCAGCATCACCGAAACCACCCAGGCGAGCCCAAGATAGACCCCGTCGATCAAGAAACCGCTGAGCCAGACAGGCGCATGCAGGGCTGCGAACAGAGCGTGCAACAGTTCGTAAAGGCTGGTGCCAAGTATCGCAGGCGCCGCGATGCCAAGGTGTTCGCTGAACCACCCGGTCAGGCCGCCCTCGGCCATTAAGAGACCAGCAAGGAAGGCAGACGGAATATTGGCACCGACGATGGTGATCCAGAAGACCGCAGCGAACAGCACCGCCATGACCGGGATGCCCAAAAACGGATGGGTCACGACGCGGTCGATCCTGTCCCCCGGCAACCACAGACGCCGCTTGTGACGCCGCACCGTCAGCGACACGATGCCTTCGGCGCGCTGAAACAGCTCCGTGACCAGTTCGTCGCGAAACCGCTCGCCCCCGATCTCTTCGCGCAATGCATCCGCGTGCCGCAAAAGCTCTTCTGCGCCCGACGCCCCGTCCTGCCCGGCTTTCGCAGGGCCGTCATCTACCGGATCTGTGATCATGACGCCCCCGCCTGTCGCTGCGCCAGACCCGCAAGCTCGCCCGACATGAGCGCCTCGCGAATCCGGTAGTCGCCCTCGATCAGCCGATAGGCGATCCAGCGCGCGTTGCGAAGATCGGGATAAAGCGCGCGGATGCGCGGCACCAGATCATCGACCAGGGCCGTCGCGGCCGCGGGCGGCGGCGGTATTTTCGGCGAGGTCACGATTTGGCCCTGTATCACCTTGGAGATGGCCGCGACCAGATCATCAAGGCCTTCGCCGGAGCTGGCCACGGTGCCGACCGCAGGCACGCCAAGCTCCTCGGACAGCCGGTCGACATTCACCTCGATCCCGGTGCGCCTGGCCTCGTCCATCAGGTTGACGCAGACGACGACCTTGTCGGTAATCTCCATCACTTGGAACACAAGGTTGAGATTGCGCTCCAGCGCCGTGGCGTCGACGACGACGACCGTGCAGTCAGGTTCGCCGAACAGGATGAAATCGCGCGCGATCTCTTCGTCAGTCGAAGCGGACAAGAGCGAATAGGTGCCGGGAAGGTCGACAAGCTGGTAGGTCACGCCGCCCCGCGAAAACCGGCCTTCGGCGCGTTTCACGGTCTTGCCGGGCCAGTTGCCAGTGTGTTGCCTGAGCCCAGTCAGGGCGTTGAACACAGTGGACTTGCCGGTGTTGGGATTGCCCGCCAGGGCGATCGAATAAACCCTGGTCCCGGTTTCAACGGATTGATCGGCCAAGGCCCGGCCTGCCGGGCAATCCAAGCAGTTACCACGCAGGAATTTTCCGATCATGGCGTTGGCCTTTCTTTCGGTGGCTCCTGCATCGCGGCTGTTTCGATGTCGCTGACAAGAACCTTTTCGGCCTGTTCCCGGCGCAGCGCGATCAGCGTATTGCGAATGCGGTAGGCGTGCGCCTCGTCACCGACATTGGACAGGACGACAGCGATCTTTGCGCCGGGTGTGAATCCGAGGTCGAGCAGCCGCCTTCGCATCAACCCGCTGCAGCCATCCTTGAGCCCAACGACTTCGGCCCTGTCGCCGATGCCCAGATCCGCCAGCGTGGTCGGCGCCGGGCTTAGTGCCTCGTCGTCACGAGCGCCGCGCACGTCGATCTGCGCCGCAACGGCCGGGGTGATGCTTTGCAGCCCCTCTGATGTCTCGCAAATAACGCCCTTGATGTCCTTCCCGATGATCCGAAGCACCGCTCCGGGATGCAGCCCGGCACGAAGCGCTTCTTTCAATGCCTGGCCCGGCTCGTCTTCGACATGAACGACGACAGCGGGCTGATCGAAAGGCCAATCCGTGAGCGGCGTACGGTCCTGTTCCGGGAACTCGCCGGACTTGGTTGGGATAACGTCGCCGTGCGGATCGAGCCTGGGATGCCCCAGATGATCCGACAAGGCCTCGATCTGGCCGGCGCCCAGACGGTGCTCTGCACGTTCCGCCAGACCGTGCAGTCGTTCAAGGGGTTGTTGCGCCTCATCGGCTAGGAAACGTTCCCAGAACCGGTGCCCGCGCAATATCTGCAACCCCAGCCGTTCGCCGCTTTCGGTCGCCTCCAGAATACCCCCCCTAGAGCGCAGGAAATCGCTTGTCTCCAATTCCTCGATGAGCGTGAGCATCGCACCCGGCGCAAGCCCCAGCCGACCGCCGATTTCAGAAACCGTTGTCGGCCGGCCTTCCTGCCTTGCGCTGCACACCTGCTTCAGCACATCCTCATGCTGGATCTGCCTGCGCCGCCGCCGTAATCTGCGGCGAAGTCGCACAAACCCGCTAAGGCACAGAGCCGCGACCGCGAAAGCCGAAAATGCGAAGATCCATTCCACCTGACGATCCAAACTGTTTTTTTGTTGGGGGCATGAGACGACGAGACCCCAATACTTCTACTAGCCGGTTTCGCCGAAAACCGATTTGACCCGTGTCAATCGAACATCAAGCCACAATCCGCCTCACAAGCAGACCGTTGAGCACCGAGAACGTGATAATGCAAAGTGAAAGCGTCACCGTGAACTCAACCCCGAAATAATGCACCATGAGCGGCAGAAGCGGCAGCTTCAACGCGCGGGCGTAGAGGAACGTCGCGACTAGCGCGCTGCTCATCCCTTTTGCCTTCAAATCGCCAAGCAGCGGGTACCAGGCGTGTAGAGGGCCAACAGAGAGGATGCCACACATGACCGCCAGCGCCCAGCCGCGAACCCCGCTGGTCTTTCCAAGGTACTTGGCGAGCCATTTTCGTTCCAAAAACAGGTTAGCCAGAAAGATCAGGCAGAAGACAAGCGCCAGAGCTGGGACGATCCTGGTCAGGAGCGACCCGAATGAGACGAGTGCTCGTGAGGCGACAGCGGGGCTGAACAGTGCGGTGACAGCGAAAACTCCGGCCACGAAAAACAGGAAAAGCCAGGCCCGCATAGCTTGGCGGGCGTTGTTGGTTTTTTCCCGGCCCACATCCATCCCCTACGGTCCCAGCGACATCAGAAACGTGACGGCGCAACCCATGGCGATGGCAAGGACGAAGCAGATGGCGTTGCGCCAGATGGCAAAGCGCGTGCCCAGTATCGCGGCCTCTGCAGGCAGATGGATAATCCCGACGGTGACCCAACTGATGATCAGCGCGGTTGTCGTGGCAAGGCTTGCGCCGGCGGCGTTCAGTTCACCGGCCAACACGTAGCTGGTCACCGGATGCCCGGCAGCCACGCTGCCGAGGACCGCGCCAAAGAGGGGGCCAAGGGCGCTTTCCATCGGTAGCAGTTCTGAGAGAACCCGGGGTGGAACAGCGGCGGCAAGCAAGCTTGCCAGAGCCAGAACACCAAGCACGATCGGAACAGTGTAGGCCAATGTCGCCAGGGTTTTGCTCGCGGCCTGCCTGGCTTTCGATCTCCATTCCATTGCCTTCATCTCTCCCGCTTTCGCCCGGTCAACGACTGACGGCTTTCACAACGACAAATACACCCTCACCATGGCCAGCCCGGATCGGCTGGATTTTTTCGACCTCTTCGGGCGGTGCGAACAGAGTCTGAACCCAACACTGGTTGCGAAAGCCCGCATCCGTCAGCAGCCGTTCCACATCCGCACTGGAAAAGAACGTCGCACAGCGGAACATCTCTCCTTTCGCCTGGCGATCCAGATAGTCGCACCCGGCTTTCGAACCGTGATCCAGAAACCCTATGACCAGTACGCCGTTCGGTCTCAGCACGCGCCGGATTTCCGCCAGCGCCGCCTTGGCGTCATCGAGAAAACTGAGCACAACGACCATCAGGGCGTAGTCGAAACTGTTGTCCTCAAATGACAGGGCCTCCGCCACGCCCTGAACCACCTTGATGCTGCGGGCCTCGGCCAGATCAAGCATGGCGCGCGCGGGGTCGATGCCGGTTTTCACCCCGAGAGGTGCGGCGAAGCGCCCGCTCCCGACCCCGACCTCCAGCCCATCGCCCGTCCACGGCAGTAAAGCCCGGACCGCAAGCAGCCCGGAAAGATAAGCGGGCTTAAAACGCTCGTACCATTCATCGTAGCGGTCGCTATGAGCATCGAAAGGTGCTGATTTGGCCATTATCAAAGGACCTCCCGCATGGCGGCCACCACCCGTGCGTTGTCTTCGGGCAGGGCGGTCGTCACGCGCATGTAGCCAGGGCCGAGCCGCGGTTCATTGAGCGGCTTGATCAGAATATTGCGCTTTCGCAGCCGCTTGGCGATCTTGTTTGCATCATGGGGCGTGAAGTCGGCGAGGAAAAAATAGGTCTCGGATGGAAACACCCGCGCGCCCAAGGACGTCACCTGTTCCGCCAGTTCCGCCGCCCAGCCCCGCAACTTGTCCGAGCGACGCAGGATCTTTTTCTCGTGTTCCAAGGTGGCAAGCGCCGCCGCCTGGCTGGCGCGGGCCAGCGGATAGGCGTCGTTGTGCGTGTTGAGGTCATCGGCGAGCAGTTGGGGCAACACCGCATATCCGACCCGGAATCCCGCAAGGCTGTGTGCCTTGGACAGCGTGCGCGTGACCAACAGGTTGGAATGGTCGGGAACCAGATGAACCACAGACTGGCCGCCAAGCCCGATGAAGGCCTCATCGACAAGAAAGAAGGTGTCAGGATGGCGCGCAAGCAGCCCCGGCAGCGGCGCCATGTCGAACGTCCCGCCGTTGGGATTGTTCGGATTGACGATCACTGCCAGGGTTGTCTCGGCCGGTATTTCCAATTCCACCAGATCAAAAGCAAAGCCACGCTCGGGCAGAAGGCGGGTTTCGGTGAAACTGCGCGCGATCTCGGGGAACAGCGCATATGTCGGCGTCAACAGATGAACCCTCTCCCCCAGCCGGTCGAAGATCTGACGCAGGATCAGTTCGGACCCGGCG
>DFBX01000025.1:0-1196 GCA_002366795.1 Rhodobacteraceae bacterium UBA3069
ATTGCGCATGACGATTCCTTCCTGCGCGCCGTGGTCTCAGTGGCGGTGGTCAACCTGTCACAAACCCTGGCCATGGGCCTGTGGTTGCGCTGGCGTGAACCGGGGCAATTGACGTGTATCTGGGCCGCACGGCGCAAAGCCGTCTGGATAGGGGTGACCAGCATGGCGGGGTCTCTCAGCTGGTTCACAGCCTTCACCATGCAAAACGCGGCCTATGTTTTTGCCGTGGGCCAGATCGAGGTGATTTTCTCGCTCTTAGCCTCGGTTCTGTTCTTTCACGAAAAAATCACAAGCCGCGAATTCTGGGGCATCGCCCTGCTGAGCGCCAGCATTCTGGTGTTGGTGGTGTTGGGGTGATTATTCGTCAGATCTGGGATCGTAGCCGCGCAGCCGGATAAACAGGCTCGCTTCTTCGTCATTGCGGAAAAACGGCACCGAGGCGGGTGCAGTAAGGTCATGGGTACGCGCTTCGACCTCGGCCAGCACCACTTCGGTGATGAACGGCAGATCAAAATCGCGCGCCTTTGGCAGGGGCACCCATTGCAGGTGGCTCAACTCGTCACTGGCCGCAGAAAAATCATCCAGATCACCAACGATATGTTCGGCATCAATCAAGAAGAACCGCGCATCAAACCGGCGCGGGCGCCCCGGTGGGGTGATGGCCCTGAACACAAATTGCAGGGCCGAGGCCGAGGGCAACATGCGCTGCGTGGCAAAGCCCTGCCAATCTTCGGGGGCATCTCCCGGCCAATCGCCCGGCGTGCCAAGGATCAGGCCGGTCTCTTCCCACAGTTCGCGGATGGCCGCCACAGCAAGGGCGTGGCCGATATCCGTTTCACTATCCTCGCGCAGGCGATCCGCACAAATATCCGGCATAAAACTGGCCAGTGATACATCTGCATCCGCCACGTCCACAGCCCCGCCGGGAAAGACAAACTTGTTGGGCATGAACGCCGCCTTGGCGCCGCGCTGCCCCATCAAGACATGCGGATCAGACATCCGGTTGCGCAGCACGATCACTGTGGCGGCATTTCGGATTGCGGTTTTATCTATGGTCATATTGGCCCCTTACGGCGAAAGGATCAGGTTTTTTTGCTAAACCCGTGCATCAGCCGCGCCCATTGGAACCCGACGATTGCGCCCTTCAATCTTGGCAGAAGGTAAAGCGACAGGGCGACACATCCAATAGCGAAAAT
>DFBX01000025.1:1287-1574 GCA_002366795.1 Rhodobacteraceae bacterium UBA3069
GTATCGCGCAGCTTGAGATAGCCTTTCAGGATCGGCCCAGACCCGCAATTGGGGCACTTTCGACGAAACCCTTTCCAGATGGCGGGCCACAGGGGGCGCTCAGCTGTGGGGTTGTGGTCATGGTTGTGAGGTTGAACTTGGTCGGTCATACGGCACCTGTACTATGGATCGTTCACATTTGGGGGTTAGGGGCACATAAAGAAAGGGGGCAAATGCCCCTTGCGTCCCCTTGTCGCAAACCCTGAGATTGAATCAACGCAGAAAAGTTCTTGCGACGGAACTGATTG
>DFBX01000025.1:1608-25400 GCA_002366795.1 Rhodobacteraceae bacterium UBA3069
CGAAGCAACCTTTAAGAGGCAGATATGAAAAATTCCGTACTTCTGACAACGCTTGCCCTGTCCATCATCGCTGGATCGGCCCTGATGGCCGGCAATGGCCAGCAAAACGGGCGTCAGCATTTCAAGTTTGAGGAGGTCGACGCCAATAGTGATGGCAAACTGACCCAAGACGAAATGATCGCCCATATGCAGGCGCGTTTTATCACCGCAGACACCAATGATGACGATTTGGTCAGCGAGGACGAGTTGCGCGCGCATATGGAAAGCGAAATGCGCAAGAAGATCGACCGCCGCGTCGCGCGCATGATGAACCATCACGACGGCAATGATGATGGGATGCTCAACATGGATGAGATGAAACCCAGGCGCATGGGTAAAATGATCAAGCATATGGATAGGGATGGTGACGGCGCCATCTCAAAAGCCGAGTTTGAGGCGATGAAAGGCAAACACGCCAAGCGCCACATGTTCAAAGATGATGGCTGAACTACCTGCGGGGCCGGTCTATGGGCTGGCCCCATGCATTCCGGGTTGGATTGAAACGCTGGCCTGCGCAGGTTAGTCGAGATGTATGGACATGCCGTTTGACAGGATGAATGATGTATCTGACGACGCTTTGCTGGTGCTATACGCCAACGGCGATCCGGAGGCGGCCAAAATGCTGACCCAGCGCCTGACACCGCGCATTTATGCCCATGCCTATCGCATGCTGAGCAATCAGGCCGATGCCGAGGACGTGGCCCAGGACGCGATGTTGCGGCTGTGGCGGATTGCCCCTGATTGGCGCCAGGGCGAGGCCAAGGTCACCACCTGGCTCTATCGTGTGGTGGCAAACCTGTGCACAGATCGGTTGCGCCGGGCGCGCACGAAACCGCTTGATGCGGTGGCCGAACCTGCGGATGGCACGGCCTCGGTTGCCCAGCAGATGCAGACACGCGCGCGCATCGACGCGCTGCATGGGGCACTGGCCACCCTGCCTGACCGGCAACGCCAAGCCGTGGTGCTGCGCCATATTGAGGGGCTGGCAAACCCAGAAATAGCTGAGATCATGCAAATCAGCATTGAAGCCACGGAAAGCCTGACCGCACGGGGCAAACGTGCCCTCGCCACGGCATTGAAAACACGCAAAGACGCATTGGGGTTCACTGATGACTGACAACAAAAACAATATGGTTGAGCTTGACGCCCTGCTTGCGGGTTTGCGTGCACAGACGCCCTCTGTGCCGGATGCGTTGATCGCACGAATTACCCAGCAGGCCGAGATTGAGCAAAAGGCGTTTATGACAGCGCCCGCCAAAACGACACGCCGCGGCGTGCTGCGTCAGTTCATTCAGGCGCTGGGCGGGTGGCCCGCACTGGGCGGCCTGGCGACAGCCGCCTGTGCCGGTATCTGGCTGGGGATCAACCCGCCGCAATCCATGGCGCTTGCCGCCGAGACCTATCTTGGCATTGAAAACGCTGTAACGCTGCTGGATATGAGGCCCGATGCGGCCTTTGATCTGAGCGGGGAGGCGCTGTGATGGACACCACAAAGCCAACACCAAAAATGCCGCGCTGGTTGCGCTGGATTTTGGTCCTGTCTCTGGCGTTCAACCTGATGGTCGTTGGGATTGTCGGGGGCTGGATGCTTACAGGTGGCAAACACGCGCGCCATCACCCCTCGCGGCTGGAACAGATCGGCGGGCCCTTGACGCGGGCATTATCGCATAAGGATCGTTATGCCATCGGGCGCGAGGTCCGTCAGCTGTACCGTGACAAACAGGACGGGCGTGCGGCACAGATCGCGCTGATGGAAACGCTGATTGATGACCTGCGTGCCGATCCCTTTGACCGCGAGGCAGTGGCGGCACATATGGCCGGGCAACGTGAGTTCCTGAATGATCGTCTGTCGCTGGGCCAGACATTGCTGATTGAGCGGCTTGAATTGATGGATGGTGCCGACCGAGCTGCCTATGCCGACAGGCTGGCCGAAGGTTTGAAGCACCGCCGCAACAACAAATAAATTCCGCCGCCTAAAGCGTTTCGCGTAACACCCGCACCAGAGGCTTTGCCTCAAACGCCCACAATGTTCCTATGTCGCGGCGCACATCACCTGGATGAAGATGCCTTTGGCGGGCTTTGCATGGCATCCCTGCCCATGGCCGCTGATCGTGACGTGCGATTCAGGCCCCTGCTGTGCGGCAAAAGCGCCCTAAGCAGCACTGCGCGCGTTCAGTGTGACTGTATTACGCCCGTCCGCCTTAGAGGCATAGAGCGCGCGATCGGCCTGCTCCAGCAGTGCTTTGGCCCGCGTTTCATGGTTTTGATCATCGCTAAGGGTTGCGTTGGCCAGGGTGACGCCAATGCTGACAGTCACAGGAACCGGTGCGCCATGTCCGGGCAAAGTGAGCGATATGGAGCGCACGGCCTCGCATAGGGTTTTTGCAATGCGATGCGCCTCGCCTCGGTTGGTTTCGGGGATGATGATAAGAAACTCCTCCCCCCCGATACGCGCGACCAGATCTTTGCCTTGCAAATGGTCACAAAGCGTATTGGAAACTTGCGCCAGAACAGTATCACCAGCGGCATGGCCAAAGCTGTCATTGATTCGCTTGAAATGATCAAGATCGGCCACCATGACCGCAAACATGCCCCCCTCTTGCCCGTCAGGAGAGAGCAGGCATTTCAGAAATGAAAGTGCATAACGTCGGTTGTACAGCCCGGTCAGCGGGTCGGTCACCGCGGCTTGCAAGCTGTCATTGATCTGGCTGCGGACTTCTTCTTTGGCCCATTCGTGGTCCAATTGTGCGTCCAGGCGCAGCGCCATTTCCCGCGGGTCGGTATCGCCGAACAGAATTTCTTTTACGCCCATATCCAGCAAATTGGCAGCCAGATCACTTGCTTGATCGGCCAGAAGGGGCAGAACAGGGCATTCCAGAATCCCAACCGACGCCCGCAAATCGGCGATTAACCTTAATGCATCATCACGAACCATGTGTCGCAGGTCCGCGATTAACACATCTGAACGGGCATATTGGCTATCTGAACGTGTTTCGGGGCTCATCAACTTGTCAGCTGCGACGATCTGGAACCCATGCGGTAAATCCCGGCTCAAGGCGTTGCGCAATTGTATCCCTGTTGCCGGATCATCGGTGACCAGGGTGATGACGGCCGGGCGAGAAAACGCCTGCTGACTTTCAGCAAGACCCAGCGCGCGCGCTGCCAAAGCGTGCTTGCGTAAATCCTGATCAAAGTGCCCCTGTCGCAATAGGCCGCGTAGCCGGGCCAACAGATAGTTTTCGGGTGTTGCTGCATCTAGAACATCGGCAAAGCCAGAGGTCAAGGCGCTGATATTAAGGGATTTATCTCCATGTTCTGTGAGCAGGATAATCGGCGTGAACGCGCCATCCCGTTCTTGTTTCAGATGGGCAATGGCACGGGCCATATCATCCTTAACCAACCGGCTGCTGACAAGAATTAAATCGGGGGAATCCACAGCAATTGACGCGCGCGCATCCTCAAGGCTGGCGGCCTGTGTGACGGTATAATACGCCGCTGAAAGTTTAACTTTCAGAATGATTCGACTGGTCGAAACATCATCGACTAACAGTACCCTACTCGACATCCGAAGCCTGCCTTTCTGACTTGCCCTTTCAGATATGATGACTATCAACGTCAGAAGTTAAGAAATCCTTTCCAGGATATGAATCCAATGACCGTTGCGCGGGACTTTGCTGAAACGATTGGTTTACAGGCATTAACGTGGTTGGCTGCCAATGAAGATTTGTTGCCGGTGTTTCTGGGGGCCACAGGGGCGTCAGAAACCGACTTTCGCACTGGGGTTGGTCAGCCTGAGTTCCTCGGGTCGATCCTGGATTTCATCTTAATGGACGATGCCTGGGTCCAACAGTTTTGCGATGCAAATTCACTGACCTATGACACCCCCTACAAAGCCCGACAGATGCTGCCCGGCGGTGAGCAGGTAAACTGGACATGACCCAACCCATCAAGGCGATGCTATTTGACAAGGACGGCACCCTGTTTGACTTTCAGGCGACATGGGGCAGCTGGGCCAGTAAAGTGATCACCGATCTGGCCGACGGAGACACGACGCTGCAAACCTCATTGGCGCAGGCAATCCATTTTGATCTGGTGGGCCTGCAGTTTTTGCCAACCAGCCCGATTATCGCCTGCACGCACCGCGAATGCGCCGAGGTCGTCGCCAGCGTCCTGCCAGGGCGGTCCGTGGATGAGATTGATCAGTTCATGGCCCACAGAGCCGCACAGGCCCCCTTGTCCCCAGCCGTCCCATTGGCGCCTTTGCTGGATGACCTTCTGGCGCGGGGCATCGCTTTGGGTGTTATGACAAATGACACGGAAATCGTGGCGCATACCCATTTGCGCAGTGCGGGCGTGGCCGATAGGTTTTTCTTTATAGCGGGGTCTGATTCCGGGTTCGGGGCAAAGCCCGCACCAGATCCATTGCTGGCATTTTCAAGGGCTATTGGCATGGATCCGGGGCATGTTCTGATGGTGGGTGACAGCACCCATGATCTGATTGCGGGGCGCGCGGCTGGCATGCAGACCTTGGGCGTGCTGACCGGAACTGCCCTGAGCGAAGACCTCGCCCCTCATGCCGATGCGGTGCTGCCTGACATCGGCCATATCCCTGCGTGGATAGCGGCTGCATGACAAAACACCCCATGTTTGGCCTGATGCTGGCGCTGTTTGGTACTTTGGTGCTGACACCGGATGCCTTGCTGATGCGCCTGTCGGGGATGGACGGGTTTCACATGTCGGCCTGGCGTGGGATTGCGATGGGCAGCGTCATGTTGCTGGGATGGGCCTTGTTCAGCCGGACCCGCAAGCGCGATCTTGGCATGCTGAAAACCCGCCTGGGCGTTACAATCGTGATCTGCCAGATTTTCAATTCAACCCTGTTTTGTCTGGGAATTGCCGTGGCACCGGTGGCTGTTGTGCTGTTTGGCGTGGCCGCGGTGCCTGTCTTTGCCGCCTTTCTGGCCTGGCTGGTGATTGGTGAGCCAACGCATAAAACCACCTGGGCTGCGATGATCGCGGCGCTGGTGGGCATCGGCCTTGCCGTATCGGGTGAAGGCGATGGCGTGCAGATTGATGCCAATGCGTTGCTTGGTGCGGGCTTTGGCCTGGGGGTGGCCCTTGTGCTGGCCCTCAATTTTGTGGTGCTGCGCGCGCAGCCAACACTCCCCATCCCGTTGACCATCGGACTTGGCGCCCTGATCGCGGGGGGCATCGGTACACTCATCACCGGGCCTGATGCGATGTTCGAGGGCCGCCTTGGCTTTATGTTGATCACGGGCCTTGTTGTTTTGCCGGTGTCGTTCTTTTCGCTCTCACTGGCATCGCGCTTCACCCATGCCGCCAATGTCAGCCTGCTGATGTTGCTGGAAACGGTGCTGGGGCCATTGTGGGTCTGGATGGGCGTTGGCGAAGCTCCAGGCCCGCGCATGTTGGCAGGCGGCAGTATCGTCGTGGTCAGCCTTGCGGCCTATCTGATGATCACCGGGTCCAGATCAAAATCAGTCTGATCTGAAGGTGACAATATAAAAACGACAACATGCGTCGCAAAGCGGCATACGCTTTGGCGCGGGCAATGGTTCCATAGGGCAGATCACGCATCAGGAGGATCACCCCATGGCCACGACAACAAAGCGCAGAACCCGTAGCGGTGGGCGTGCAGGCAATGCTGAACGCCGCGGGAGCGACGCGATTGAACAGATGCCATGGAACCCTCCGGTTAACATTGATCGCCCAACCGAGCCTTTGGCAGAGGACGGGGTATGGGCCATCCATGACGGTGCGATGCGCATTCTCGAAGAGATCGGCATCGAAATTCTCAATCCCGAGGCACTGGACTTGTTCCGCGCTGACGGGGGCTGCACCATTGAGGGCGAAAACGTCCGCATGGGCCGCGACTATGTGATGGAGATGATCGCCAAAGCGCCTGACAGCTGGGATATCACGCCACGCAACCCCGAGCGCAAGATCACCATAGGCGGCAAGCACCTGAACTTTGGCAATGTGTCCTCGCCCCCCAGCTATTGGGATATGGAGATCGGCAAAAAGGTGACCGGCACCCGCGAGATGTGCGCCAACCTGTTGAAACTCAGCCAATATTTCAACTGTATACATTTTGTCGGCGGATACCCGGTAGAGCCACAGGACATACACGCCTCCGTCCGCCATCTGGATGTGGTTTACGACAAGCTGACGCTGACCGACAAAGCCGCTCATGCTTATTGTCTGGGCAAAGAGCGGGTCGAGGATGTGATGGAAATGGTGCGCATCGCAGGCGGTCATACGGACAGCGAGTTCGACGCCAGCCCCAAGATGTTCACCAACATCAACTCCACCTCACCGCTGAAGCATGACTATCCGATGTTGGATGGCTGGATCAGAATGGCGCAACGCAATCAGGGCCTTGTTGTCACGCCGTTCACATTGGCAGGGGCGATGGCGCCGGTCACTATGTCGGGCGCTGTGGCGCAATCTCTGGCCGAAGCGCTGATTGCTGTTGTGCTGGCCCAGATCGTGCGCCCCGGGGCCTGTTGTGCCATTGGCACCTTCACCTCAAATGTTGATATGAAATCCGGCGCACCTGCCTTTGGAACGCCAGAATATATGCGTGCCACACAGATGACAGGCCAATTGGCCCGGTTCTACAAGTTGCCGATGCGCGCCTCGGGTGTGTGTGCTGCCAATGTGCCCGACGGGCAGGCGATCTGGGAGACATCAAACAGCCTGTGGTCGGCGGTGCAGGGGGGCGCGCATATGGTCTATCACGCCGCCGGGTGGCTGGAAGGCGGGCTGATTGCATCGCCTGAGAAATTTGTGATGGATTGCGAAATCCTCCAGCATATTCAGCGCTATATGGATCCCAAACTGACCGCCACCGGCCCGGATGAAATTGCCATTGATGCGATCAAGGAAGTGGGCGATCAGGGTCATTTCTTTGGCATCCAGCACACCCAAGACCGCTATACCACTGCATTTTATCAGCCTTTCCTAAGCGATTGGCGCAACTACGAGGCCTGGGAAGATGCGGGTGGCATATGGACAGCCCAGCGCGCGCATCAGACGTTTCAGGACATTATCTCAAATTTTGAGGCCCCCCAGATGGACGTCGCCATCCGGGATGAACTGGCGGCCTTTGTTGAGCGCCGCAAGGCCGAGGGGGGTGCCCCTACGGATTTCTAGACCTTACATCCAAATAAACCAAAAATTGAAACTATTGGTCTCTTGTTAAACTTGATCGGCGACACTGTCGTTATGCAAGGGAAAACAAGATGCATGGAATGATCAACAGGGCCATCGAACGGTTTGTCCGTGATACCTATGGGCGTGAAGTCTGGCAGGGTGTAACGCAGGACCTGGGTTTGGAGTATACTGAATTCGAACCGATGCTGGTTTATGAAGCAACTGTTACCGGGCGGGTGCTTGAAGCCCTGTGCCGGGCTTTGGATAAAGAGCGTGACGATCTGCTGGAAGACATTGGCACCTATCTGGTCTCGCATCCAAATGTTGAAGCTATTCGTCGATTGCTGCGCTTTGGCGGCGTTAATTTTCACGATTTCCTGCAGTCGCTGGACGATCTGCCCGAGCGTGCCCGCCTGGCGGTGCCCGATCTGCACCTGCCCGCGATGGAACTGCGCGAACACCGCACGAGCTTCTTTAGCCTGTCAGTGAACTCTGGTGCCCTTAAAATGGAGGGGTTTGGCCGTGTTGTCATGGGGCTCTTGCGGGCCATGGCCGATGACTATGGGGCGTTGGTGTTGATGGAACACAAGGGCAGCCGGGAGCGAACTGAAATTCTTGAAATCCATCTGGCAGACGCCGCTTTTGCCGATGGGCGCGATTTTCAATTATCCGCGAGGGTCAATGTATGAGCAAAATGTCCTCCATTCAGACCGCCCCTGGGATGGATATTTTATGTCCCTTGCATGTGGTGCTGAACGCCACTGGTCACATTGTACATGTCGGCCCTACACTTGCCAAAATCCTTGCAGGACGGCCTGCTGTTGGTCTGCGATTTCTGGAACTGTTCGAGCTTAAACGCCCCCGTATTGGTCAAACGATGGAGGCGCTGCTGGGCGTTTCTGGCACCAAGCTGCACTTGCAGTTGCGTGGTGCTCCGCGCACCGAAATGAAAGGTGTTCTTGTGCCTGTGCCCGCAGAATCCGGCCTTTACCAACAAGGCGGGGCGCTTGTGAACCTCTCGTTTGGCATCTCGATTGTGGATGCGGTGCGTGATTTCGCGCTCACCAGTGCGGATTTTGCTGCCACGGATTTGACGGTGGAAATGCTTTATCTGGTCGAAGCAAAATCAGCCGCGATGGACGCGTCACGCAAATTGAATCAACGCCTGCAGGGGGCCAAGATTGCCGCCGAAGAACAGGCCTTTACCGATACGCTGACAGGTTTGAAAAACCGCCGCGCGATGGATTATGTGCTGACCCGCCTGATCGACAGCGAGACGGATTTCGCACTGCTGAACCTTGATCTGGATTACTTCAAAACGGTCAATGACACACGGGGCCATGCTGCGGGTGATTTTGTCTTGCAACAGGTCGCGCGGATCATGGTGGATGAAACCCGTGGCGATGATACGATCATTCGCACCGGCGGCGATGAATTCGTGCTGATCTTTGCGGGAATAACAAACGAAAAGGCGATCTCGGAAATTGCATCCCGTCTGATCAAAAACCTGGAGCAGCCCATTATTTTCGAAGACGAAGCTTGCAAAATATCAGGCAGTATCGGTGCAGCCTTCAGCTGTGACTATGGCAAGCCGACGCAAGCACAAATGATGGAGGATGCTGACAAGGCGCTTTATCAGGCCAAAAACGCCGGACGCGGTCGGCATGTTTTGCACAGGCCCGACTAGCAGATGGGATGGAGCACCTCAGATATGCAACTGTTCCCACCCGCAATGATGCCAACCTGGAGCCATCGCATAAGGACACCTGCTATTTGAGTGATCTTTTTGTGGATCCAAACCAGCGTGGCACCGGGGCAGGGCGGGCCCTGATCGTAGCGGTTGAGCAAGTCGGCGCCCAAGCTGGCGCCACAATTGTGCATTGGCTGACCACAAGTGATAACACTCAGGTGCGCGCTCTTTATGATCAAATAGCCGAACTGATGCCCTTTGTGCAATATACCACGCCAATTTGAAGCCACTCAGCCGCGCAACGGGCATACCCGCGGCGAATGGGCGCGCTGATTATCTGTAACCTATTTCATCTGGTCTCAAACCTGACTTCAGGCTATCAGCAACCCATGACCGATAGTTTGCCCCCATGCCCCGAATGTGCCTCAGTGTTTACCTATCAGGTGGATGCCCTTTTTAACTGCCCGGAATGTGGATGCGAATGGTCCACCGAAGCGGCGGCCGAGGATAGCGCACAGGTGCGTGACAGTGTTGGCAACGTCCTTGAAGACGGTGATACGGTCACGGTGATCAAAGATTTGAAACTCAAAGGCACGTCAACCGTGCTTAAGGTTGGAACCAAAGCCCCCAACATCCGCCTGGTGGATGGGGATCACGATATTGACTGCAAAATCCCAGGGGTCGGGCAAATCGCCTTGAAATCCCAGTTCGTCAAGAAAGTTTCCAGCTAAATCCAGCGGTAACTGGTCAGGGGGTTGTGGACGCTGAGCGACCTGCGTCCTCTCAGTCGGGTTTTGTCCGACAGCGCAAGGCCTACCTTAACTCACACAATGACCCGCCAAACATGGCCGACAGGGGTGCCACCTCTGTCAAGAAGCTATAAACTGGCCACGTCGTTCTATCGGCAGACCCTAAAAATAAGCTGCTGCCACCATATATCATGTAAATTGGGGCTTTGACGTAAAGGGCAGGTTATGAAATTTGCATTGGGTCTTGTTGCAGTCGCCGCGGTGTCGTTGGGCTACATGTTCAGTGGAAACAACTCGGAGGGATTAACACCTGAGCCTCCGATACATATTGAAGCCCTTAACCCCCTAACGGGCGATGAGATACGCTATCTCGCCTTTCAGGTCTTTGTGGGGGGCGCAAACCCGGAAATCCCGTTTGATCGTGAGATGATTTATACCCCCAAGGCGGCGGTTGCGCGCATGGTTCATGACATCGTGACAACCATTGATGCAAAGGGGGGCCAAAGAACGCGGCTGGCGTTTATTCTTGGGCCGATCTCGTTTGATCACAGCGACGACGAGGTTCGCCAGATCATTGATGACGGTTTTGACATCGCTTTGTCCGAAAATGTTTCTGTCGGGTTTCATATTGACGGCGCGATGTTCTGGGGCAAAAGGCATGATCTGACCGCCAACCCGGAAAATGTGGAATGGACAGATTTTGACGGCACGCCAGCCACCGGTTTGAAACTTGATTGGGCGCATGCGCCGGCCAGGATGGTGTATAATGCGCCACAAATTCAGGCCGAAGTAACGCGACGCGCGCGCGATGTTATCGGCGCGCAGATATCGTCCCACCTAAAGACCCTCACATCGCTTGGCAAAGAAGATGCGTTTGCCGGTGTCATCGCGGGGTGGGAAACCCATATGGGCCAGGATATCACCGTAGATGACCGGGTGGGGTTTCATGCCCTTGCCAACCGTGGTTTTGAGCCGGGCAGACCGCCAGGTGACGTTCTTGCTGAAATATCTTCGATTGTGAATGAATTCATTAGCTTGTGGACCGATGGTTTGGTGGCGGGTGGTGTTGATAGCAACCGTATTTACACCCATGTGGCGTTCCTGCCGCGCGCTCGTTTTGAGGCAATGTCCACCCCACCGGGGCTGACCTATGAAATGGTGCTTGATGTCGCGCCAAGTTCACAGCGCCCCGCAACCGCTTTTACCAAGACCGCACGACCAGGGTTTTCAACCTATCCGGTTGCCGGGACGTTTGATCAGATCAAGCAGGAACTTGCATTGAACAATAACCCCTGGTGGGCATCGGCTGAGGGAACAAATATTATTCCCGGCGATCCACCGCGCACTTCAGGTTTAACCATGGAAAACTATCTGGCCCGCTCATTTAACCACGGCGCAGCTCTTGTTACGCTGTTCGGGTGGGGAATTGGCGGGACTATGATGCCGGACAATCCGTTTAGGATGGCCACCGAAGGGGACGATGCCATCGCCACCTATCGGGCATTCTTATCGCAATAACCTGCTGGTCTCAGCTGGGGCAGGGGGGCTGTCCCTTCAGACAATGCCGTTGCTACGTAACGCCACGATGGATTCGTCGGACAAGCCGAGAAGACCACGCAGCAGCGCGTCTGTATGTTCGCCAAGACCCGGCCCCGGCGCGGTGATCCCGCCCGGTGTAAGGGATAGTTTCGGCACGACTGCGGGCATACGGAGCTTGCCCATCGTGGCATGCGTGATCTCGGCGATGTTCTCGCGTGCGGCGTATTGCGGATCCTTGAAGATATCTTCAATCGTCAGAGCCACCGTGTAAGGTGTCCCCGCTGCATCGAGCGCCTCGGTGACATGGACAGGATCATGCGAGCGCACCCAATCCGCGAGGATGCCATTGATTTCGGCAATACGCTTCCAGCGAGCGTCATGCGTGCGGAACCGTTCGTCAGTCACAAGTTCGGGCTGCTCGATTGCCTCGCAGATGCGGCGGAAAACACCATCCGATGAACAGGTCAGAATCAGAAAGCGGCCATCGGCCATCTCAAAATGCTCGCCCGGTGCCGCCGCGAAATGAAGGTTGCCCTGCCGCTCGCGTACCACGCCAAATTTATCATAGGCCGTGGCAAGGATATCGGTGAAGCGGAACACACTTTCATAAAGCGCAAGGTCGATGTGCTGCCCTTTGCCCTTCGCGCCGCCCGCGTCACGCGCATACAGCGCCAGCATGACGCCGAGTGCAGCGAACAGGGCGGATTGATAGTCAGCCGTCGCGGTGCCGGGCCGGATGGGTGGACGGTCGGGGTAGCCCGTGATATGCATGAGACCGCCAAAGGCCAGCCCGATCCTGTCATATCCCGCCCGCTCGCTGTAGGGGCCAGTCTGGCCGAAACCGGAGACGGAACACATGACGATCCGGGGGTTGATCGCCGACAGTTCATCATAGTCCAGCCCCCAGCGTGACAGTGTTCCGGGACGGAAATTTTCGATCAGGACGTCGCTTTTTTTGACCATCTCGCGCAGGATATTCTGCCCTTCGGGCTTGCGCAGATCGAGCGTGAGCGACTTCTTGTTGCGCCCTTCAACCTGCCACCAAAGCGATTCACCTTCGACATAAGGGCCGACGTTTCGGGTGCTGTCGCCGCCGTCCGGCTTTTCGATCTTGATCACCTCTGCCCCGAATTCACCAAGCAGAGTGGCCGAGACCGGGCCCGCAACCATGGTACCGATATCGAGGACGCGAATTCCTTCCAAGACGCGTCCCTGATTTTCCGTGGCGTCCTCTCCGGGTTTTGTATCCTGCATTTTTTCTGCGGTTTCCTGCGCCAATTTACTTTCTCCACCAGTCGCTGCAATGCCGTTAACAGATAACTACTATCGCAAAATAGGGCAGTCAACAACCATGTCCCGATATCCGGGCCAAGGCATGTACAGACCATGGTGGCCTGCACGTCGGGCTTGGACACCACCGTTAATTCGTTGGTATCCAAAGGTGACGGTCGTCTGCGCCTCCGACAACCCGTTTGCCAAAAGAAGGTGATCCGGCCGGAGGACTGGACAGAGATCGAACTGCCTCTGCCAGCATCCCAGAATGGCACCCGGATCCTGGTGGAGCGCTATTTTCTCGACAACGGCATCAATATCCTGCCCGCGGTCGAGGCGGGCAGCCTGTCCTTGATCCAGTCCTGCATGAGACCGGGTGACAAGTCGTGCGCCGTCCAGGCTCTCATATAGGGCGTTCGCGCGGAGGCATTACGAGCAAGGTTCTGGCGTTACTGACGCGCCTGGAAACCTGATCGACTTTCGCCTGATGCCCGGTCAGGCCCATGATAGGCCGCCCCTCAGGGGGCATGACCAGTATTCAGCTCTATCTCCTTCCGGTTATCGTTCGCCAACAGCTGCTCCGCTCGTTGACAATACCGATACGGCATAATAGATATGCCGGGTCTTAAGTATCTTGCCGGAGGGAGTTGACACATGGACACGAGCGCTCTGGAACAGATCAGCCTGACCAGCCCGGGACTGACCCTTGATCCTTACACCTATTTCTCCGAACTGCGGTCACATGCGCCCCTGCTTTGGAGCGAACGCCACAAGGGCTGGCTGGTGACACGTTACGCCGATGTTCAGCAGGGATACCGGGATCTGCGTCTCAGCTCCAATCGGCTGCGCCCTGTGCTGGAACGCCTTAAGGACAGCGAACAGGACACCGTCGGCAATGCGTTGCGTATCCTCCAGATGTGGATGGTCTTTCAAGATGAACCGGACCACAGACGCCTACGCGGCATCGTGCACAAGGCTTTCACGCCACAGGCCGTCGCCGCGATGGAGGACAAGGTCGTCGCGGTCACACGCCAACAGTTGACTGATCTCGACAACCGCCTGGATGAAGGTCCGGTCGATCTGTTGAAGGACTTCGCAAACGGTATCCCGCAATACGTCATTTGCAATATGCTCGGCCTCGCCGAGGAATATCAGGACGATTTCGCCTACTGGACAGAAGAACTCAGCTCGGTCGTCGGCGGGATCGAGGACCCGGACCGGAACCAACGGGCCTACCGCGCGATGGAATACCTTGAAACGCGCGTTGCAGAGGTCATAGACGGCACGCCCGCAGGTCAGAGCAACCTCATCGCCGAACTCGTCCGCGCCGAACAGGACAACAACCGCCTCTCGCGCGAGGAAGTGATCGCAACCGCGATCCTCATGCTGTTTGGCGGACGCGGGACCACGGCGTCCATGATCGCCAACGGAATGCGCGTCCTGCTGGCTCACCCCGAACAGTACGAGGAACTCCGGGCCGATCCCTCGCTGATCCCGAACGCGGTGGAGGAAATCCTCAGATGGGAAGGCCACACCAAGATGATGCCCCGGATTTCTACCGTAAGTTTCGATTGGCACGGGAACACGATCCGCGAGGGTGACCGTCTGTTCCTGTGCAACTTGTCGGCCAACCGGGATGAAAATATGTTCGAGATGCCAGATCGGTTCGACATCCACAGAAAGAACGCAGGCCGCCACATCGGTTTTGGCACCGGGATCCACGGGTGCCTGGGGCAGGCGCTTGCCCGGTTGCAATTGCGCAATGTGCTGCGCGAAGCGGTGCAGATTTTGCCGCCGCTGAAACTGGTCAAACCCGAAGGCGACTGGTCGCGCGCGCTGCTGCGCCGCTCACAAGACAGCCTGGTTGTCGAACGCGCCTGAGCTGACCGGGACAGCTGGCATAGGCCGCCGGAGCGAGCTTTGGATCATTGTCTATCCGGGGCATGGCGAAAAATGGCAGAGCCGTGTCGGTGCTCCCACAGCTATTTTGCGACGACGTACATACTTTTCTGCACTCGGTTGATGAGGGTTGGCAACCATTCGCTCGCGGGGTCCACCATCTTCAACTCGGGCAGGATCGCAAGCATTTCAGACATGACCACCTTCAGTTCCAGCCGCGCCAGCGCCATACCGAGACAGAGATGAATCCCTGTGCCGAAGGCAAGGTGCCGGGGGGCATTCTTGCGCGTGATGTCGAAGACTGAAGGGTCTTCGAACATCGACGTGTCGTGGTTCGCGGCAAGGGGCGACAAAAAGACCCGCTGGCCAGCCTTGAGATGCTTGCCGTGCCACTCGAAATCCTCCGCCACGATGCGGACGGTGAACTTGGTGTGGGATTCCCACCTCATGATCTCTTCGACCGCGTTGTTCAGAAGCTCCGGCTGCTGGCGCAGTTTCTCCTGAGCCTCGGGGTGCAGCATTAGCGCCCGCAGTCCGTTTGCGATCATGCAGGAGGTCGTGCGGTTGCCACCAAAAAGCACCAATATCCCCGTCGCGATCACCTCGCGCCGGCTCAGCCGGTCGCCCTCCATCTCGGCAGCGACGAGCTTTGACATCAGGTTGTCATCTTCGGTGTTGCTACGTTCAATGACCTTTTCAAGGTAATCCTCAAGCGCCACGATTGCCTCGTGCGCCCGCTCATAGCGTTCGTCCTGCCCGACGAAACCGCCAATCAACAGCGACACCTGTTCGGTCCACGCGATAAACCGTTTCCGGTCCTCTTGCGGCACGCCGAGCATCTTGCAGATGATAGGGCCGGGAATCTCGTAAGCCATCTCGTTCAGAAAATCGATCGGCTTGTCGGGCTGGGCCGCGATTCTCGCGCGCAGCTCCGCGATCTGCTCGCGGACAAGCTCGCGGATATCGCCCTCCATCTTGCGCACCATCTGGGGTGTGAACGCCTTCATCACGATGCCCTTGAGGCGCCGGTGCTCAGGATCGTCCTGGAACACCATCCAGTTTTCCAGAAGCTCGATCGAGCGACCGATGGTGCCCTGCTGCTCCTCGGTCAGCCGTGTCTGGCGATAGCGCTTCAGCCGGTTCGCCGTCATTCGATTGTCCTTGAAGCCCTCGGTGACATCCTCATAGCGCGTGATCATCCAGCCCCGGTGGCGGTCATTCCAATGCACCGGATCCTTGGCCTGAAGGTCGAGGAGGTAAGACAGCGGATCCGCCGTCAGGGCGCTGCCCATCAGGTCGCTTTTGTCGAGCTCGTCCGGGGAAATATCTGAAACACTCATTGTAATTGTTCCTTTCGCGGGCGCTCTCAGGCACCGTGCTGAATGGTGATTGTCTTGAGGGTCGCAAAGCCGTAAAGCGCTGCGAACCCCTTTTCGCGGCCGAAACCGGAGGCTTTGACGCCACCGAAGGGCAATTCGATCCCGCCGCCAGCACCATAATTGTTGATGAATACCTGCCCGGAATCGATGCTGCGCGCGATCCGCAGCGCGCGCCCGAGATCCGAGGTCCAGATCCCGGCGGCGAGGCCATAGTCGGTGGCATTGGCGATCCGCAGCGCATCTGCTTCGTCCATTGCGCGGATCGCGACAAGCACCGGGCCAAAAATTTCTTGCTGGGCCAGGGGGTGATCCGGGGGCACTTCCCCGATGAGAGTGGGCGGTACGAAGTAGCCACCGTCAGAAGCGTTCGCTACAATCTGCCCCTGCGCGAGGACCGGCAAACCGTCACGCCGCGCGAGGTCAATATACCCCTTCACGCGTTCCATCTGGCGGGCGTTGACCACAGGCCCCGAGTCGAGGTCCTGATCCCCGGGCCCGACGCGCACTGCTGCAAAGCGACGCGCCATGTCCGACACGACGCGATCATAGGCAGCATCCTCAACGATCATTCGTGATCCGGCGCTGCATGTCTGGCCCGCGTTCTGGACAATTGCCTTGAGGATCGTGTTTCCGGCAAGCTCCATATCCGCGTCGTCAAAAACGATCTGTGGCGACTTGCCGCCCAATTCCAGAGTTACCGGAATGGTGCGCTCGGACGCGGCTTGCTGCACGAGGCGGCCGACTTCGGGCGATCCGGTAAAGCTGATGTGCATGATGCCGGAATGGTGGATCAACGCATCTCCGGCCTCTGTGCCGTAACCGGTGACCACGTTCAATGCCCCGTCCGGCAATCCGGCCTCGCGGGCAAGGTCGGCCAGCGCCAGCGCCGTCAGCGACGTGTCTTCGGCGGGTTTCAGAACCACGGCATTGCCCATGGCCAGCGCCGGGGCAACCGCCCTGCCGGTCATTTGAAGCGGGTAATTCCAGGGAACGATGACACCGACCACGCCATGTGGTTCATAGACGGTCAGCACCGTGTGCCCGCTACGATAGGGAATTGTCTCGCCATGCAGCTTGTCGGCCGCACCCGCGTAATATTCGAAATACCGCGCACAGGCGGCCACGTCGCCGCGCGCCAGGCTCATCGGCTTGCCCACGTCCAGCGATTCCGTGGCCGCGAGAGATTCGGCGTCGCGGCGGATCAGCTCTGCCAGACGCGCCAGGATACGGCCGCGATCGACCGCCTCCATGTCCCCCCAGCCATCCTGCATGGCAGACTGTGCAGCATGCACCGCCTGATCCACCTCGCGGGCGCCGCCCCGTGCAATCCGACCCAGTGCCAGGCCGTCAGAGGGATTTACAACGGTTATGACATCGTCCGACGCGACGGGCCGCCCCCCGATCCTGTGCATATGGGTCATCATTGGATGTTCCTTCAGTACTCGGTTCCGGGCGCCAGTCGCAGTTCGAGGTTGTCCAGACTATCGGTCATCGTGATCTGGCAGGACAGCCGCGAATTTGGCATAAATCCTTCAGCCATTTCCAGCATCAACAGCTCGATCTCAGACGCGGGTGGTAGCTTATCAAGCCAAGTTTCATCCACATAGACATGACAGGTAGCACAGGAAGCGCAGCCGCCACATTGCGCGGCAATCGCAAGCCCGGCGTTGCGGATCGCCTCCATGGCGGGAATCCCTTCGCTCGTCTCGATTTCGTGGCGTTCTGTGTCTTGGTCGATGACAATAAGCTTCATATACCCTCCGGCCCTGATCGCCGCTTCATTTAGGTTATGCGGCTTTGAGATTTCAGTTATCCATTATATACGGGAAGGCGCACAGTCAATGCGCCAGTTGTCGCAGCCAGTGCTGCGCTACTGATGTTTGGGGGTAGGGAATAGCGTGCGGGCCGGGGCGATTTGCCCCGGCAGATCAGTGGGTGATTTTCAGATTGACCTTCGCCACGATGATGGCCTTGAGCGTCTGAAGCCATGGGTTGTCAGCTTTGTTCAGCAGGCTGGCGGAATAGATCGTGCGCTTCAACTCGGGCATGAGGGGCACCGCCACCACGCGGCCCGCCTTGACGTCGCTCATGCACGCCATGAGCGGCAGCAATGCGATACCGAATTTGCGGCGCACCAGTTGCAGCATCAGTGGAAGGCTGTCCACCTCCCGGCGCGAGATCAACGGGACGTCCCCCATATCGAAGAATTCCTTGAGCGTAGAGCGAGTGCCCTGCAAACTCGCGGGCAGGATCAGCTCCGTCGTATTGAGCATCTTAAGGTCGATCCATTTGAGCTTGGCGAAGTCATGGTCGGGATGGCAGATCGCGAACAGCGGTTCGGACATCAGCTGTTGCGTGTTGTACTTGGCCGAACTCGCCGGGTAGGTCACGATCGCCAAATCGACATCACCATTGGCGAGATGGGAATAGACACCACCGGTTGAGGCCTCAATCAGCCGGATCCGCACGGCCGGACACTGGGCGCTGAACTCCTCGATCACGTCGGCCATGACGAAATTGTTGAAACTTGGCGGCGATGCGATGCTCACCGATCCGCTCGGAGAATGAAGCGATTCCTGGATTTCCTCCACCGTCGCGCCCATCTCGTTCAGGATAGTTTCGGCATGGGCATAAAGGATCTTGCCACTTTCGGTCAGTTCCACACCATGCCCGGTCCTGTTCAGAAGCTGTACACCGAGGTCGTTCTCGAGTTGCTGGATCTGCCGGCTGATCGCGGACTGCGCGACATCCAGCAACGCTTCCGCTGCCGTGAACCTCTTTGACTGGGCCACGTGGTAAAAGTAGAGAAGTCGCCGCGAATCGATCACTTTGCTCATTGCGCTGAGCGTCACTTCGCTGACGGAGTCCTTCGACCTTGCCATGTGTCTCCCCTTCCTATCCAGCGGTTCATATCAGCGCAGACCGGATGAAGTCCATAATTGATCACATTGATCACATTGATCGAGGTGTAACCTTGTCCGGGCCCTACCATTTTCGATCGCCCGCCGTGGTACCACCGGCCTGTCTTTGCCGGTAGAGCCCCTCTTCCTTTGTTCTCGGTTCGTTGTGGCACAGGGCATCGCCGCACTTGGCCTGCCATGTCCGACCTTTTGATTATGCGGCACCCACTGGGCGGAAACGGGGCACCTGCATGCCACCCCCGATATCATCGAACCAGAGCGTCACAGAATGCCCGATCCGGACATCTCCCGGCGGCAGGTCGGTTATGTTGGTGATCAACCGGACACCCGGCAAGGCGGGGAAGGTGACGACAGCGACGACATAGGGAAGGTTCGACGGCACAGCCTCGTGGCTAGCATGGTGGATTACAGTGTAGCTGAAAACCTCCGCCGTCTTGCCCGGATCAACCCACTTGGTTTTTGTGGAATGACACGAAGGGCACATTGGGGTCGGCGGGTGCCGGGGGGTGTCGCAGTCGGAACAGGTCTGGAAACGCAGGTGACCTTGCGCGCAATGCGCCCAGAATTCCTGGTCGACCGGTTCGGGCTCGGGGGCGGGCATTGAAGGGGGGAAATATGCCATGAGTTACCTCGTAAGGATGAGTGCGCTGGTCGGAGACACGCCGAGGCCCCCGGTGACAAGGCAGGTCTGTGCGTCGGCGATCTGCGTGGTGGATACTCCGCGCAATTGGCGAACCCCCTCGATGACGAGGTTCATTCCGTGAACATAGGCCTCGGACAACTGGCCGCCGGACGTGTTGATCGGCAACGAGCCGTCAGCCCGGATTGCGCCGGATTTGACAAAATCCGGAGCCTCGCCCCGCCCGCAGAAGCCGTAGTCTTCCAAAGCCATGAGAACGAGGCCTGAAAAATGGTCATAAAACTGCGCGACATTGATGTCCGACGGCGTCATATCGGCGCGATTGAAGAGGTCTTGCGCAAGAAGTTTGGAGTTAGAGGTTGCATAGTCCTCATCCGGCATGTTGTGGCTTCCCAGCGGGCCGCTGCCCCAGCCAGGACCACTGCCGTGGACGGCCGCTGCGACCTCCACCGAGTCTGCATCCAGATCCGCGGCCCGCTCCGCCGTGGTCACCACCACCGCCGCGGCCCCGTCGGTTTCGAGGCAGCAGTCAAACAGGCGAAGTGGTTCGGCGATCCAGCGGGACGCGAAATATTGTTCTCTGGTCAGCTCACGATCACGCATAACGGCACGCGGATTGCGATTGGCGTTGGCCCGACCGTTCAGCGCGATTTCGACCAGCGAATCGGGGTCTCCTCCGGTTTCGTGAAAATACCTCTGCACCAGCAATGCGAGCATCTGAGCGGGCGCGAAGAGGCCGTAGGGATGCACAAAATTCCCGTGGATGCGGCCGGCTCCGAATCTTCCGAACCGCCGCCCCTGTCCCTGGCAAAGACCGCGATACGCCACGACGACCTCGGCTTGGCCCGATTCGACAGCGGCGCAGGCCTGGGCGACCGACCCGGCCGACCCGCCGCCGCCGCCGCCCCAGACCATTGCCGAATAGCGCAATTGCTTCAGCCCGAGCGTGACGGCCATCAACGGCGCGTCGTTCGCATCGTTCGAGAACGAGGTCAGCCCATCCGCCTCGGCAACTGCGATCCCGGCGTCGGTCAACGCGGTCGCTATGGTCTCGGCGGTCAACTGGAACTGAGTCTTGTCCTGTATGCCCCCCCACTTCGTGTAGATGCTTTCGCCTACGCCCACGATATGCGCCTTGCGGCTTTTTGATTTCATGACACCCTCAGCCCTGTTCAGAAATGCCTAAATGACATAACAGTAATCGTATTTCAACAAATTGTTGTGTCGTGACGGCATCTGGCCGGACGGGCCTGTCTCAGGCGCCGCCTTGAATGACCAGACAACCAAGGTCTGAATGACCATTGCCTGGGATCAACCGAAAGATCAGTTTTGCAGTGAGATGGCAGGTTCCCATGGCAAAAGGGTGTTCAAGGCCCGCCTGACAACCTCGCGGCTGCTTGATGTCAATCTGAGCTAATAGATATCTTATATTGACATGCTTTTCTCGAGAAAATAACCTTCGCCCTCAACGGCAGCTTTGATTGCCGACAGATCAGGGAGAAATAACAATGTTCATCACCACCGCCAAAAGCGTGCGCCGCACGGCAGGTGCCGCAGCAACCGTAATATTCGCTATGCTCGCGGGCACGGCACAGGCCGAGACCATCAGCGTCGGCTATTATTCCAGTGACAAACACCCGCTTGTCTCGGGCGGTCTTTTGAGCTTTGTCGAGGAGGTGGAGACGCGGACGAACGGAGAAATCACCTTCAAGCTCTTTCCGGCGGGCCAGCTGTTCAAGCCGCGGGACTCGGTCAGATCCGTCGCAGCAGGGATCGCGGATATGACACAACTCGTGATTCCCTATCATCGCGAGGAATTCCCCTATTCGCAGGCCATCAACCTGCCGCATGGCTGGGGCCCTTGGGAGCTGACCAACACATATATACGCGCCAGCACCCAGGACGGGCTGATCCGCGACGAATGGAAGAAGAACAACCTCGTGCCGCTGGTGTTGGCGACGAACCCGTCCTATGAATTCCACACCATCGACACGCCCCTGAATTCGCCCGCTGACATCAAGGGGATGAAGGTCCGCTCGTCCGGCGGCGTTATTGACGATGTGGTGCAATCGATGGGCGCGACACCGATCAACATTACCACGCCGGAAACCTTTGCGGCGCTCGAACGCAAGACCATCGACGCGACCATCTACGCCTTTTCGAACTGGAAAGGGCTAAATCTTCAGGAAGTCCTCGGCCACACCACTCTGGGCGTTCCGCTGCCCGGACCCTCGGGCATCGGCTTTGCCATCTCCTCGGCCAAGTTCAACGCGCTGACCCCGGAACAGCAAAGCATCATGCTCGATGCGGGTCGCAACGCCTCGGTCACGGCGCAGACCCAGATTCTGGAACTGAACGTGAAGGCACTTGAGGAGTTCAAAGCCGGAGGCCTGAAGGTCTATGAATGGTCCTCCGAGGATATAGCTGCCATGACCGAAGGGTTCGGGAGCATTGTCTCGTCCTGGGTCGCCGCTATGGACACCAACGGTCTTGACGGAAACGCCGTCATTGCTGAGTTGGGCGCCTTCCATGACGCCGCCGACGATCCCAAAGCCATCCCAGCGTTTACCGCCGGAAACTGAAAAAACTACAATCGCGGAATACTTATGTCTCTTGACCCATTTTACAGCGCGGTCGGTTACCTCACCGCCGCCTGTGCCCTCATTGCTAAGCTGTCACTGCTGCTGATCGTGGTGGCTGTGACAGCCGATTCCATGGGGCGCTACCTTTTCGGCGCGCCTATCCGCGGCACCCATGCCATCGTAGGCGGATTGCTTCAGCCTGCGGTGGTCTTTTTCTTCGCTGGCCAGTCAGCGAAGCTTGGCGCGCACATGAAGGTCGAGATTCTGTCACTCTCGCGCATGCCCGTTTTTGAACGCTGGATCCGCGGCTTCTTTAAAGTCCTCGTCATCCTTTTCTGGCTCGGCTGCGGATGGCAGGCCTACCTGCTGGCGTATGCGGCCCTCATCGCCGGCCGCTGGCCGATCGGTGAAGTCGCGGTGCCTGCGGTCATCGCCTATACGATGGTCACCATCGGATGCCTTGTCGCGGCGGCGGGGCACACCTTTCCTGCCGCAGAAAAACCCGAGTGATTGTTGTGCTGAATTTTTTGCCCTTCGTCCTTATCTTCGTTTTTCTGCTTTTGGGAATGCCCGTCGCCTTTGCTCTGGCAGTGTCGGGCCTTCTGGGAGTTTGCCTGATCCTCGGACCGGACGCTATGCTCGGCGCTATGGGGACCATCCCGTATCGAACCACGTCCAGCTTCACTATGGTGTCCATCGGCATGTTCATCCTGATGGCCGAAATAGCGACCCAGAGCGGGATCACGCGACGCCTCTTTGCCGCCGCTAACAGCCTGGTTGGGCATTTCCGTGGCGGCCTCGGGGTTGCTACAATGCTGGCCTCGGCCGCCTTTGGTACCTTGTCCGGATCAAGTATCGCCGCCGCCGCAACTATGTCCCGTATCGCGATCCCCGAGATGCTGGGGCGCGGCTATTCCAAGGTTTTCGCCGCGGGAACTGTAAGTATGGCGGGTACTCTTGCCGTCCTCATCCCGCCGAGCATCCCGCTCATCATCTACGGCGTGCTCACCGAAACCTCCATCCGGGCCTTGCTGGTTGCCGGTGTTGTGCCGGGGATACTCACGGTACTGCTCTACATTGTCTGCATCAACATCTGGATCCGCGTGCTTCCCGGAACCGCGCCGGAACGCACCCGCCCCCAGTCCATTTCCGAACGCTGGGAGGCGCTCAAATACACCTGGCCGTTCCTTCTGGTGGTCTTTTTCATTTTCGCGGGCCTCTACACTGGTGCCGTGACCACAACAGAGGCGAGCGCGGTCGGCGTGGCGCTGGTGACGTTGATCTGGCTGGTAATGAGTCCACTCAAATCCGCCGGGCTGGAACGGCCCAGCTTCACCGCCTTCAACGCCGCCTTCGACCGCGCCTTGCTCTCGACGGTGATGATCCTCGTCCTGCTGATCGGTGCCTACATCTTCTCGTTCTACCTGATCCTGACTGGCGCGACCCGGGCGGTCGAGGGTTTCATTGTCACGCACGAATGGTCTGCCGGCGCCGTTCTGGCCATCGTCATCACGCTTTACATCGTGCTTGGTCTCTTCATGAGCCAGCTCGAGATCATGATCCTCACGCTGCCCTTCGTTTTCCCGATCCTCACAGGTCTCGGATACGATCCAATCTGGCTCGGCATCATAGTGGTCAAGACGATTGAGATCGGGCTGGTGACGCCGCCAGTGGGCTTGAACGTCTACGTCGTGGCAACGTCAAGCGGGCAGGTCACACCGACGGAAGGATTCCGCGGTATTGCGCCGTTCCTGGTGGTCGAATTCATCATCCTCGGGATCCTCATCGCTGCGCCGGAAATCGTTACCTTCCTCCCAGCCCTCATGAGCGATTGATGCTTACCCGCCGCCGGAGTTGCCGCTGAATGCACCGGCCCGTCATCAGTGAAACTGAATGGCCCCTTAAA
>DFBX01000025.1:25515-38573 GCA_002366795.1 Rhodobacteraceae bacterium UBA3069
ACTGGTTGGGCTGGTTGTCCGAATATGGTGGACCCGGTGCATATGGTCGGGATGCCGCCCAGCGCGATGGTGAATATATCTACAATCACATTCAGTGTGCACCGATGCTTTTTTGGCTATCCCAAGCGCTGGGCACACCGCATGAACAACTGGACAGGGCGTTTGCAGCCGTGCTGCAAGCTGCGTCCAAAGGAGCACCACAATGCGCTGCACTGCGAAAAATCCTTAGTTGGACAGAGGTAGAGTGCCGTTTGACGTCCTATCGGTATGGTTTCATTGATAAAGTCCGTATCAAAATCTCAACGGCTGTTTGAAGGTCTACCATTTGATTTACGCTTTATAGCAACTCAAAATGGCGGGAAAACTGGGGGGGGTGGATCAAATAATATCAGTAAGTATTTGTTATGAAGTGGAAATAACAACCTATATGGCGGTGCTGTCAGACAAATTCGAACTCGTCTCAGCTAGGGCAGGGGGGCTGCCCCTTATTCAGCGCAGAGAGGTGGTCGCGGAATTTCGGACCAGTGGTTAATGTGGATCGCATGACGAAAGAAGTGATCCAAGATGAAGAAACGAAAGAACCATTCGCCAGCTTTCAAATTTCTGTTCGGAAATTGATGGGCGCGAAGCAGCACCTTCCATCCACATTAATTTGGACCAAGCCAGATCGACAGTTTAATCTGACAAGACCGTCATGTTGCCTTAAACCGGAACGAAAATCAGACCAAACCCCGCTGCGCAAAGACCCAAAGTCATCAGCGGCGCGCGCGTGGCAATCAAACCATACGAGATCAGACCCAGGCCCAGGGCCGTCTGCAGAAAGGCAATCAGCGCCAAACCCGGTGCTTGCGCTATGCGGATCAGATCGGGGTTGGCGATCATGCTCAGCGGAATCACATAGAGGCCCATCCCAAGGGCCATCGCCGTACCGGCAACCCGCAACCAGTTCTCCTGCACCATGCCCGATGCAATGAATACCGCACCGCAAACCGGCGGGGTGATCGTCGACAACAGTGCGTACCAGAAAATGAACAGATGCGCCTGCAAGGGCTCTAACCCAAGTTGGATAAGGGCTGGGCCCGCAACCGAGACACAGATGACATAAGCCGCCGTCGTTGGCACCTCCATCCCCAATACCAGACAGGCGAGCGCGGTCAGCAGCAGTGCGGGCCAGAGCATCCCTCCGGCACCCGACAGTATCAGGGATGTGATCTTCACGCCCAACCCGGTGATCGACAGCACACCGATAATGATGGACGCACAAAGGATGATCGAGGCGATCAGCGCCACTTGCCGCGCGGCGGTCAGCAGGGCGGTTTCCACCCTCGACCATATCGCGGGGGGATCGACGGCAAGCCTGCGGTCAAAAAACAATAATGCCGCGCCCGCACCGATCGCCAGACAGGCCGCGTATTGCGGTGTGACCTTAAGGACGAACATGCCGTAAAGAAGCGCCGCGAAAGGTACGAGGAAGAAGGCCGAGGTAACAGCGACGTCTTTCAGGCCGGGCCGGTCCCCGGCGTCGATGCCTTTCAGGTCCGTGTGGCTGGCATAGGCGTTAATGCCGACCCAGACCGCGAAAAAATAGAGCAGCGCGGGCAAAGCGGCGGCGGCCATGATGCCGGTGTAGGGAACGCCCGTCAGTTCCACCATCACAAACGCCCCGGCGCCCATCAGAGGCGGCATGATCTGACCGCCCGACGAGGCCACGGCCTCGACCGCGCCGGCCAACCGTTTAGGATAGCCCAGCTTGGTCATGGCAGGCAGAGTGATGGCCCCGGTCGAGGCGACATTGGCAGAGGCCGAACCGGAAATGGAACCGAACAGCGCCGAGGAAATCACTGAAACCTTCGCCGCGCCACCTTTGAGCCGCCCGGCCGCCGCCGCCGCGACGTTCATGAACCCCTGTCCGGCCTCGCCCGCGTTCAGGACTGCACCGAAGATAACGAAAATGGCGACAACCCCCACCGATACAGCGGTAAGCGACCCCCAGATTCCGCCCTCGGCAATTGTCATGGTGCCCAGGAAACTTTTCAGTGGCGTGCCGGAATGGCCAAACTCACCGGGGATGTGCTGGCCCAGCACGGCATAGGCCAGCGCCAGCGTCGCAACCACGGGCAATGGCCAACCGATGGCACGACGTGCGGCCTCAAGTACGCAGATCAGCAGCGTGACAGCGATGGCAATTTGAAAGTTGTCTTCCAGGAACCCGTACTGGTCCCCGAGCATGTCATGGTTCCAGGCGATCCAGATCGACGCCGCGACGCCCAATGCCGCCAGCACGACGCCCGAGACCAGTTGCGCAGGCGACTTTGCGGTAAAGACGAAAACCCAAGGCATCACCAGCGCCATATGCAATGGGCGCGATACCAGGTTGGGAACCAGCCCCCAAAAGATCAGCCCGATGTGATACCCCACCAGGACGGCGGCCAGAAGCAGCCAGAGCGGTTTCCACCGAATGGGTTGATCGTCCTGCAACATCTGCCTGCCCCCAAAAAATGAAGGCCGGGCGCGGCGGCCCGGCCTTTTGTCATCTGGTCAAACGCTTACATCTGGCCGTCAGTCAGGGCCATTCCGGCCTCTTTGTAGAACCGAATCGCGCCGGGGTGAATTTTGCCTTCGATATTGCCCATCAGGCCTTCGTTCACACCGTTCCACCACGGAGCGGCCTTGCCCATTTCGGCTTTGCCTTCCCAATAGGTTTTGGTCAGCTGATAGGCGGTGTCGTCATCCATCTTGGTGGTGGTGTAGGCAACCACCGGCAGGGAGGTGGTGACAATCTCGGCGCCCTGTCCGGCATAGGTGCCCGCCGGGATGACCAGACGGGCACGCTTGGTCGCGGCAATCTGATCGTCGTTCAAGGACAGGACATTGACGCCGGTCGAGGCGGCAGCTTCGATCACGTTGGGCGCGGGAAACGAACCTGCGGTCACGAAGGCGTCGATCTGGCCGTTTTTCAGCGCAGGCACCGCGTTGGACAGTTCGACCTCGGCCAATGTCACCTTGCCTTCAAGACCAAAAAGCTTGAGGTATTTCGCGCCCTCTTTTGCCCCGAACGAGCCCTTGCCCAAGAGCACGGTTTTGCCCTCGAGATCAGCAAAACCGGTGATACCTGCATCAGCTCGGGTCACAAAATGCATGGTCAGCGACGGAATGGGAAACAGCGCGCGAATCTCGTCAAAAGCCGGGTCGCCCTTACCTTCGAACATCGCCTTGCCACCCTTGGCCAGACGTACCAGCGCAGGCGGTGTGGTGAACACGTAGTCCCCCCCACGGGCCTTGACCTCCATCACGTTCTGGACCGAGCCCTGGCTTTCTTCGACCGTCACGATGACATCCGAGCCAGCCTTCATTGCTTCGGCAATCTGCACGGCCATTTGGTAATAGGACGATGTGGATTTGGCCGACTTATAGGTCACGCGGGTCTCGGCCAAGGCCGACGTGGTGGTGATGGCAAGTGCCGCTACGGCGCCAGCCAGGAATTTGACGGATTTCATGAGATACTCCCTTTTGTTAAGGCAATAATTGCCTTTGCGTTGAATATACCCGGGAAAGGCAAGCCTGAAAAGCGCGATTGGGGCGCCGTTTGGGTCAATCACCGCCCGCTGTTGTCACGCTTGGACGTGCCGTATTGCCCGGACGTCTGGTAATAGTCTTCAAAGCCGATCCTTTGGCGCAGTTCGGTGAAATCCATTAACCCCGGACGTGCATCGCCCTTCATCCCACGCAGCGTCTCGACCATCGCCTGCATCGCCGCCGCCATCAGGCTAAGCGGGTAGGCCGCAATCGAAAACCCGATATCATGAAGTGCCGCATTGGGCAGGTCCGGCGTCTTGCCGCCCTCGACAATATTGGCCATTTTCGGCCCCGGAAGCGCGCGACAGACCTCACGCATCTCGGTCTCATTTTGGGGCGCCTCGACAAACAGGATATCGGCGCCCAGTTCGGCGAATTTTTCGGCCCGGGCAATCGCTTCGGCCAACCCGTGTTCATGACGCGCATCGGTACGCGCGAGGATCGCGATATCACCACCGCTTGCTCGCAACGCCTCGCGCGAGTCCACCGCAGCGCGGATCCGGTCAAAGGCCTCGTCGCGCCCAACCACCGCTTTGCCCGGCGTATGGCCACAGCGCTTGGGCACCAGTTGATCCTCGATCATAACCGAGGCGCACCCGGCCCGCGCCATGCCTGTTACCGTCCGGCGCACGTTCATCGCATTGCCATAGCCGGTGTCGCCATCCGCGATCAGTGGAATATGCACTGCCTCGGTGATATTGCGCGCCTGATCGACCACCTCGCCATAGCTCATCAGTCCAAGGTCCGGCGCGCCGATTCGGCTGGCCGAGGCGGCAAAGCCCGACATGAAGGTCAGTTCATATCCCTCCTGCGCAATCAGCTTGGCTGAGAGCGCATCGAAACAGCAGGGCATGACATGGCAACGGTCCTGCGCCAGAAGTGCGCGAAGAGTTTGGGCTTGGGTCATCGGGTCACCATTTGAAGGGGATATGAAGGCCAGATCAGGCCAGATATAGAGCACCGCCACGGGGACACCAGCATAAGCAGCAGGAAGGGCATCACCCACCGCGCCACATCGCCCAGCGTCGCCCGCGCCACGGACTGAATGACATAAAGGTTCAGTCCCACAGGCGGTGTGATCAGCGCGCATTCCACCTTGATCACCATGAAAATACCTGTCCGTCGTCATATAAAATGGGACATCAGAGCGGTTTGAGCATTGGAGGCTCTGGCTCGTTTGTGTGATTGATTATGCGGCTTGTTTTTGATGTTGCAAGCGGCGGTTTTGGATTGTCTGTTTCTTGATCCTCTTCCTTTCTCTGAGAATGGCTTTGTCGCGACTAAAGTAGACGTCAGCAGGTGTGACGTTGTTCTGGCTCCAATTCTGAACCTGCACCGCAACATCCGCCACCTCCTCATGGTCACAAAACCAACCATAGAGGTGAATAGCACATACGCACAGCATCATCTTTACTTCCGTCATCACGTCGGTGAATGCCTTTAATGGCGCAGGAAGAAGAACCATGTTTGCAACGCATGAGAAGAAACGGCGGTCGGTGTTGCCAGACATGCGCTTCTTCAATTCATTGTAGATGTGCATGTTTGGGTTAGGTCTGGATTCTGTCCTACATCTCAATGATGTGCAGAGGGAGGGATTTCGGAGCCTATTGCGAGCCTAAGATTTTTCGAAATCTTGTAAGTCTTTGATTTAATGGTGCCCGGGGGCGGAATCGAACCACCGACACGAGGATTTTCAATTAGCCTTTTGATCCGCGCACGTTGTCCCAACAACGCTCAACCCGCAACGTAGCCGATTGAAAAAGTTGATCTTTGCGTTCGGCAGATCGTTTCGACCCGTCTCGCGCTCTAGTATTCAAGCACACGGCTCCCGCTACCCCAGTAATACCCAGAACACCGAAATCTTCTACCAACCAGACAACTACAGCCACGAGCCCAACTGCTCATAAGTCAGGCTACAGTGACGGCCTGATTTTCCTTGTCCCTCAGAACTCCATGATCACCCAACCAAACACGAGGCTGTGAATCGAGAGAGCGTTGTGATAGGTCTTCAAGGCGCTTCAGATTAGTGAACGTCCCACTACGACCTCCCACGCAAAAACGATCGATTCTGACTGCCACTTGGCGGTTCCATTTTCTTGAGTTCCATTCAGGGGGAAGTGGTAATGGGAATTCCACCTCTGAACACGTGGTTGGGGTAGCGGCCACCAAAATTGACAAATACTGTCCCGCCTCGACTCCTCGAAATCTGGCGAACAACGCCCTCAACAACGACTGATTGGCCAACGTTTTGAGCAGCTTCCTGAGGTGTGATGGTTTCAGCTTTGGCCCCATTAGCTAGGAGCAGAATGAGCCCAAATACGGAAAGGAAATTCTGAAGGTAACGCATTGAAACTCCAATTTTATAGTTAGTTAGCCCACAGCCTATCCAATTGCCGGGCAACCTCAGTAAAAAGTTAGTGTCGGTCGAGAGCGTTCACGGCAGCAAAGCAACTCTCGACCGAATTAGCCGCCTGATTGGGGATGGCGGATGGAAACACCCTATGGTTGATTGACCTGTTTGCACAAGCTTGCCGCAGCGTAAACTAATTCACTGGCGATACGTTAGCGGCCAACGAAAGACTGTTTAGACCCTGCTGAGCAAAGTACACTCTGGCTCGGTACGGGGCATTTCCGATGCTCCGTCGATCTGCGTTTGGAGCTTAGAATAGGCCCCTTTCGTCAGTGCCGAAAAAGCCTTCTCAGTGGCCTGCATCATCGCGCTGCGATGTGCATCGCGATATCGGTCACCCAAGCCTTCAACGCCGCGTCGTCGGTGGCGGAGGGGACGGGACTCCCGTTGAACCTTCTCCGCCCCAAGCGACCGTTTTTGCTTATATGGGGATGCCATCGCAACCCAGCCGTCGCCGCCGAAACCTATGACCGTCGAGAATGCTGTCGCAGTCCTCGATAGTGTCAGCGCTCGTGATAATGGAACACCCCCCCGATTGGTACCGGGTATGTCCAGTGCATGATGCTTAGCTTTGGAACCGCCGCAGCTCGCAGTCACGGCTCGGCGCGCGTCGGCCCCCCGTGCGCAATCGCCGGATCGCTGCGCCGAGTCCGGCGGGGCCGCGGCTGACGATCCTGCACAGCGCGGCGTGGGTCGATCAGGTTTTGGGCGCAGTAATGGCGGCGTATTCCTCCGGCTCCCTATGCTTGGCGAAGGCAAAGATGTTCTCCTTGATCTCCGCACAGCGGTCCAGGTCGATGGTCGCGGTGATTAGCTCGTCACCGACGGTCGTAGCCCGTGTGACGACCTCACCCAACGGGGACACGATCACGCTGCCGCCAATGAGATCGCAACCTTCCTCACGCCCGGCTTTGGCCACGGAGACGGCCCACATCCCGTTCTGATAGCAACTGGCCTGCACAGACAGCTCGTTGTGAAAATACTGCAGATGATCGTGCGACGGCGCAGGCGGATAATGGAACGGTGTATTATATCCCAGCACCACCAGTTCGGCCCCGTTGAGGCCGAGAACGCGCCAGGTTTCCGGCCAGCGCCGGTCATTGCAAATGCACATGCCGACCTTGCCGTCGAAGGCATCGAAAACGCGAAACCCGGTATCGCCCTTTTCGAAATACCGCTTTTCCAGATGTTGAAACGGACGCCAGTCTTCATGCTCGCGGTGCCCGGGAAGGTGGATCTTGCGATACTTGCCTACGATCTTGCCGGTTTGGTCGACCAGGATGGCGGTGTTGAAATGCCGACCCTCGGCGGTAAGTTCCGCGTAGCCGAGATGGAAACCTATGCCAAGTTCGGCGGCCTTCTCGAAAAGCGGGAGGGTTTCGGCGGAGGGCATCTCGGTTTCGAAATATGCATTGATTTCCGCAGAATCCTCCATGAACCAGCGTGGGAAAAAAGTAGTCAACGCCAGTTCGGGGAATACCACCAGGCGTGCGCCGCGGGCGTGGGCCAGTGTCATCAGGTCGATCATCCGCGCCACGGCGGAGACGCGGCTTTCGTCCCGCGCGATGGGGCCAAGCTGGGCGCCCGCTACAATAAATTTCCGGCTCATTTCTTTACTCCTGCAAGTTCGAGTGTGACGTCCAGAAGGATCTGGGTGCCTGCGGCGAGGTCGGCCTCTTCGGTATGTTCGTTGATGTTGTGGCTAAGCCCACCGGCCGAGGGCACGAAGACCATCGCCGTAGGACAATTGGGCGCGAACATCTGCGCGTCGTGTCCGGCTCCCGAGGGCATTCGGCGCACGTTCATCTGTCGCGCCCGGGCGGCGTTCTCGACGCGTGCCACGATGCTCTTATCGAATTCGACGGGGGCGAAACGCGCCAGTTTGCGCGACGTGATGCTGCAGCGTTCCTGCTGAGCGGCCTCGTCGGCAAATTTCGCGAGCCGGGTTTCGGCCTCGACCAAGCGCTCTTCGGACGTATTGCGCAGATCGACCGTAAGCCGGGCGTGCAGCGGCACCACGTTGACGAGACCCGGCGAAACCTCGAGCACCCCCACCGTGGAGACCTGCGGCGGACCGAAATCGGTCGCGATCTGGCGGGCCTCGGCAGCGATCTGTGCCGCAACCAAGCCTGCGTCGTGGCGCAATGCCATCGGTGTTGTGCCGGCGTGGTTCGACTGGCCCTCGATAGTGAATTCTGTCCAGGAGATGCCCTGGACCCCGGTGACGGCGCCGATACGGATGCCCTCGTGTTCCAGCACGGGGCCCTGCTCGACATGCAGTTCCAGATAGGCGGCGGGGACCATGCTGCGCGGCGGGATATCCCCGGCATAGCCGATGCGCTTCATCTCCTCGCCCAACACGCCGTCGCCGCTGGTGGCGACGGTGGCCAGCATTTCGCCGAGATCCAGCGCGCCCTGATGCACGCCCGAGCCCATCATGTCGGGTGCGAACCGCGCGCCTTCCTCGTTGGTGAATGCGGCGACGGCGATCGGCTTGTTGGTGGTGACGCCGGCATCATTGAGCGCCGCGACCACCTCTAACCCGGCCATCACCCCGGCGACGCCATCGTAAAGGCCGCCCGTCGCCACCGAGTCGATATGCGAACCCATCATTACCGGCGCTCCGTCCTCGGCACCCGCGCGGATGCCCCAGATATTGCCGATGACGTCGATATGGACGCTCATCCCCAACTCGCGCAGCCAAGCGACGAACTGGTCGCGCCCCAACTTATCTTCGTCGGTCATCGCCAGGCGGCAGACCCCGCCGCCCGGCAGGGCGCCGATCTGCCCCATCGTCCGGATGCGACCGGACAGGCGGGATGGGTTGATGCTGACCGAGGTCATGCCCGGCCCTCCCGCACGTCCTTGGCCGTGGCACCGACAATACGCTCGAACAGTTCTGGATCGGTGTCGCCTTCGGTGCCGAAGACCAGCACCCGGGACTGGGCGTTCAGGTCCAAGGCGCGGCGGGCCTGGTCGTCGCCCATCGCCGCGACAAGGGCAGCGATGCCGGCCACAGCCGATTCCCCTGCCGCGATCGGCGTGTCGCCGCTGGTCGGGCGGGCCAGCCTGCGCATCGCCGCGATCGCGGCATCGTCGCCCAGCGCCATCGCCGCGTCGCCATGATCCTTGAGGATTTCCCAAGCCAGCGCCGACACTTCGCCGCAGGCCAGGCCGGCCATCAGCGTGTCCAGATCGCCCTCGACCACGGTGGGTGCGCCAGCGCGATAGCTGTCCACCCAGCAGGCCGAGCGATCCGGATCGGCCAGTACGATAGTCGGCCGATCATCGCCCCAGCGCCGCTTGGCCTGGGCAGCTACCGCGGCGGCCATGCCGCCGACGCCGGTCTGCAGGAAGATATGGGTCGGCTTTTCGTCCATCTCGTCCAGCGCTTCGGCGCCCATCAGTTCGTAGCCCTGCATGACGTCCTTGGGGATGTCCATATAGCCTTCGTACGAGGTGTCGGAGACCACGAACCAGCCTTCGCGGCTGGCACAGGCCTGCGCTTCACGTACGCTGTCGTCGTAGTTGCCCTCACAGCGTCGAACCTCGGCACCATAGGCCTCGATCGCCGCCTTGCGGCCTTCGGAAACCGTGGCGTGAATGAAGATCACGCAGCGGCAGCCAAACGATTGTGCGCCCCAGGCGACGGACCGGCCATGGTTGCCATCGGTGGCGCAGCACACGGTGATGTCGGAAGCCAGGTCGGCCTGTTTGCCTGACGTGATCTCGGACATTGGCACCGGATGGCCCAGCTTTGCCTCGATTTGACGCTGCAGCAGCCGCGCGACGGCGTAGGCGCCGCCCAGTGCTTTGAAGCTACCGAGGCCGAAGCGGCCGCCCTCGTCCTTGAAGTGGATGGACTCGACGCCGATCTCGGCGGACAGCCCTGGCAGCGGCACCAGCGGCGTCGGGGCATAACCCGGCCAGGACGTGATCGTGTCCCGGGCGGCGGCGTATGCGGCGTCATTCAGGATCGCGTCCTGTGATTTGCTCCAGGGTACCGATTTGCTTGCGGCGGCGTTTTTCACGAGGGTAAAGGACAGAGTCCGAGCGGTGGTTGCAGCGGTCATAATAGCCTCTGGGTCAGGATCAGGGGGGACGCGGCCCGGTAAGAAACGGGCAGAATAGGGGGGCGCCGAGCGGACGATGCCGCCCGGCGCGGTCAGGCGTCAGTACGCCTTTTTCTCTTCTTCAATGGCGGTCAGAAGGGCGCCAAGCATCGCAGTGCCTTCGTCGCCATATTGCTTTTCAATCAGCGCCCGTACCGCCGGCTGTGCCATCTCGGCAAACTTTGCCTGTTCTTCGCTGGACACCACGTTGACTTCCATCTTGGCGGCCAGCGCCGGCAACCCGCCCTCGGAGGCCTCGATCACCCGGCTCATACCACGACCCGCCTCAGTCGCGACCTCGGAAGCCCAGTTGATCAGGGTCTGATGCTCGGGGCTCAGACCGTCGAAGAACTCCTCGTTGATCGTCCAGACATAGGGAGTGATGACGTGGTTGGTGATAGACAGATACTGCTGAACCTCGTCGAATTTGGCGAAGGCGATAACCGGAACTGGGTTCATCTGACCATCGGCGACGCCGGTCTGAAGCGCGGTGTAGACCTCGGCCCAGGGCAGCGCAGTCGGCTGACCGCCAAGCGAGGAGATGATCGCCTCGTGGGTCGGCAGGGTCATCGTGCGAATGCGGAGCCCCTCCATGTCAGCCACAGAGGTGATCGGCCGCTTGGAATTCGTAAAGGCGAAGAAACCGCCCGAGTCCAGCAGCCCAAGCACCTTGAGTTCGGTCTTGGATTCGATATCGGAGACGAACTTTTCTCCGAACGTACTGTCCTTCGAGATCACCCGGCTGGCGATGCCGATATTGGGGAATGCGAACGGAATGTCGAAAACACCGACAAGGTCGTAGTGTTGCGCAATCCCGCCGGACGAAGAAATCGCGCTTTCAACCAGACCCGAACGGACTTGGTCGATCACTTCATTGTCCTTGCCAAGTTGGCCGTTGCCGAACAATTGAACCTCGATCTCGCTATTCGAGTTGGCTTCGACCAGCGACTTGAAGACGGCCGCCATGGTGCCCGAATGACTCTTGAACGGATCGTCGGGATTTAGGTGCCCCAAGCGAATGGTCACGTCGGCGGCAAATGCCTGGGCGGCGAGGCATACGGCGATACCGGTCATGGTGAGTGTTTTAAGCATATTAGGTCCTTCCTTTAGTGGTTTATGGTCGTTGGATTTACGTTCAGAAGCCGAGAAGACGCGGTATGAAGAGCGTCAGATCGGACCAGTAGGCAACGGCGATCAGGATCGCGACTTCGGCCAGGATGAAGGGCCACAATTCGCGGGAAATTGCCTCCACCTTCTCGCCGGTAACGGAGGCGAGGACGAACAGGCACGCTCCGACAGGTGGCGTCATCAGCGAGATGTTCAGTGCGAGTATGATCATGATGCCGGCATGTACCGGGTCCATTCCGATATCCACGGTCAGCGGCGCGAGGACCGGGGCCAAGATGATAAGAGCGGCATTGATGTCCATGACCAGCCCGATCAGCAACAGCAGCGCCAAGATCAAAGAGATGATGACCTTAGGGTTTTCTGAGATCGACAGGAGCGTTTCGGCAATTGCCTGCGGAACCCGATTGAACGTCATCCACCAGCCGAGGATCGAAGCGCAGGCAATGATCAGAAATATGACCCCGGTGATCCGGGTGGTCCGCACGCCGATTGCGTACAAATCGCTCCAGCTCAGCGCACGGTAGATCACGCCGCCGACGAAAAGCGCGTAAGCCACCGCGATCGCCGCCGCCTCGGTCGGCGTGGCGAACCCACCCAAGATCGAGCCGAGAATGAAGACTGGCAGCAGAGCCGCGAGAAAGCCCTCGCGCAGGGCCGAGAGAACAAGCCGAAAGCTCGGGCGTCCTTCGCCCTTGGGCAGGCCTTTGCGGCGTGCTGTCAAGGCAATCACGGTCATGCAGATGGCGCAAATCAGAAGGCCCGGAAGGATGCCGGCAGCGAATAGCCCGGCGATCGAGACACCCATGATGGAGCCGTAGATAATGGCCAAGGTTGACGGAGGAATAGTTGGCCCGATGATCGATCCGGCAGCCGTGACAGCACACGCATAGGATTTCGAATAGCCTGCCTTCTCCATGGCCGGCACCAGAGTGTTGCCAAAAGCCGCGGCATCAGCGGTGGCAGATCCGGTGATGCCTGCGAACATGACTGAAGCGACCATGTTCGAATGCGCCATGCCCCCGCGCATCCATCCTACCAGGGCATCGGCAAGCCGTACCAGACCAATGGTGATCCCCGAGCGGTTCATGATCTCTCCGGCGAGGATGAAGAACGGCATGGCCAGAAAGGGAAACAGGTCGAGCCCGGCGAACATCCGGTCGGGAACCATGGTCATGAACTTTGGCCCCATGTCGAGGATGCCCACCAGCCCGGCGACGCCGATGGCCAGTCCAACCGGCATGCCGAAGGTTAGAAAACCGAAAAAGGCCAGTGGTACCAGATACATGCCCATCAGTCGATGCTCCCATCCGCGTTTGATTGGCCGGTCGAGCGCGTAGCGCGCTCGGCGAAGTAGTCGTGAAATCCGACAAACGCCATTTGGATGCATGCAACGAACGCGGCCAGCGGCACGCCGACAAAAGCATACCCTTTCGGCATCGCATAAATCATGGACAGCCTTGAAAAGCCCTTTTCGGCGAAGGCCAATCCGTACCAGAATAGCGCGAAGAAAAAGAGAAAACCGATGGCATCAAAGGAAACCGCCAGCCACCTGCGCACGGGTGCCGACAGTCGCGAGAAGACGAACTCAACCCCGATGTGCTCTCGATGAGCAATTCCGGACGACACCGCCAGCAGTGCCATCCAGATCATCAGATAGCGAGCCAGTTCCTCCGTAAAAGTCAGGTTCCAAGGCAGAACGTATCGGACCATTATGCCGAGCCAAACATCCAGGACCAGAATGACCAACAAAAACAAACAGAATCGCTCCACGACCCAATTGACCCGAAGGCTCCAGATTTTGCTGTTTTGTGCGATACGATTCATGATGAGGG
>DFBX01000127.1 GCA_002366795.1 Rhodobacteraceae bacterium UBA3069
CTTCAGAACCTCACGGTTGCGGTCAGCGGCAAAGAATTCCTTTACACTGCCGACGATCTCGGGCCCGACCCCTTCAACGGCACGAAGTGCTTTTCCGGACGCACGCTCAAGCGCTTCCAGAGTTTCGAATTCGCGCGCCAGATCACGTGCGACGCGCCAGCCCCGCAGCGGCGTTGCACGGGTTGGCAAAGGGCTCCTCCCCGCCTTCCACCCGAGCCTTGTTCACGACTTGGAAATCGGGTTTCGACAGGTAGAGCTCACCCCTCACTGCAAGCTTCTCCGGCGGCTTGGCGCCCCTGAGTCGAAGGGGCAGTGTGCGCACGGTACGCAGGTTTTCGGCAATGTCCTCGCCACGCGATCCGTCGCCCCTGGTGGTGCCCTGAGTGAAAGCGCCGTCTTCGAAAACTGCCTCGACGGACAGACCGTCGAATTTCGGCTCCAGCACCAGATCAAGGGTGCCGCCTCGCTTCTCTGCCAAAGTGTCGAGGAACCGTTGTACATCCGCGCCGTCCTGCACCGCATTGAGGCTTAGCATCGGCGCCTCGTGATGGATATCCTGATGGTCATCCGCCGGTGGCGCGCCCACACGCTGCGTCGGGCTGTCCGCGCTTTTCAGCGAGGCAAACCGGGTCTCGATTGCTTGCAGGCGCGCGAAAAGCCGGTCATAGGCGGCATCGGATATCTCGGGCGTGTTCTAGACGTAGTAGAGATAATCGTGCCGGTTGATCGCGTCGCGCAGATTTTCGGCCTCTTTTGCAGCGCCGACTTTCGAGAGTTCATCGACGTCTGCGTTGTTCATCTGCCCTGCCGTTTCATCAGGTCCAGCAAAACGTCCAACGGGCGGGTATTGAGCACATCCCCGGCCTCAAGCCATCCGCGCCCGGCCTGCTCGACGCCGAAACGCATCATCTCCAGCCCGTTCACCGAATGTGCGTCTGTGGAAATCGCCACCTTTATGCCCATGTCCCGCGCCATCTTGCAGCGTGTATCGTCGATATCCAGCCGGCTGGGATGGGCATTGAGTTCCAGAAAGCACCCCCGCTCTTTTGCCGCCTGCATCACCTTCTCCAAATCGATCGCATAGGCGGGCCGTTCATTGATCAGTCGTCCGGTGGGATGGCCAAGGATGGTAAATTGCGGGTTGTCCATGGCGCGGACAACCCGATCGGTCTGCTTCTCGCGCGTGAGGTTGAAGGCACCGTGGATTGAGCAGACCGTGTAATCGAGCCGGGCCAGCAGATCGTCGGGAAAATCCAGGCTGCCATCTTCGAGAATATCGACCTCGCTCGATTTCAGAATGCGAATGCCGTCAACCTCCTCGTTCAGCGCGTCGATTTCATCAATCTGAGCGGCGAGCTCATCATCGCTCAGCCCCCCCGCCACCGTCTGACTGCGGGAATGATCGGTGATGCCGAGATAGTCATATCCTTTTCCCTTCGCTGCTTCGGCCATTTCGCGGATGGTGAACTTGCCGTCGCTGGCCTTGGTATGGCAATGTAGATCGCCGTTCATGCTCTCTAGCGTCACCAGATCTGGCAGTGCGCCCTTTGCCGCAGCCGCAATCTCGCCCCGGTTTTCACGGAGCATGGGGGCGATAAAAGGCAGGCCCAGCTTGTCATAGACTTCTTTTTCTCTCTCTCCGGCAATCCGGTCGTCGCCATCGAAAAGACCATATTCGTTGAGCTTCCAACCTTTCCTGATGGCCCTTTTGCGCAGAGCGATGTTGTGCGCTTTCGAGCCGGTGAAATAGAGCATGGCCGCGCCATAGCTGACCTCGGGCACCACCCGCAGATCGACACTGAACCCCGATTGCAGGATAATGGTCGACCGGGAGGAACCCTGGCTGACCACCTCGTCAACTTCACCGTATCCGATGAAGCCCTTCGTGACATCGCTGCCCCGCTTCGCCGTTACTAGAATATCAAGATCGCCTACAGTTTCCTTGCGCCGTCGAAAACTGCCTGCGATGGTGGCACGTTTCACGCCGGCGATTGCCCTGATATACTCCATCAGCGGCGTGGCGACGTGTTCGGCGTCCAACAGGCGCAGCCGTTGCTCTTTACCCTCTAAGCGATCAAGCGCGTCGCGAATGTTTTCTTCGGTTTTTTCACCAAAGCCGGGAACGCCACGAATTTTGTTGCTCTCGGCTACCTCGCGCAGGGCCTCAATACTGTCCACGCCAAGCGCATCGTAAAGCGCCTTGACCTTTTTCGGACCCAACCCCGGCAAACGGATCATTTCGGACAGGCCCGGCGGCACGCGAGTCTCAATCTCGTCCAACGCTTGCAATGCGCCAGTATCGACGAGTTCTGCGATCTTGCCAGCCAGATCGTCGCCGATTGCGGGCAATTCGGACAGATCCTGCCCATCTGCGATCAGTGTGGACACGTCCTGGGGCAAACCGGCCAGCGTTCCGGCGGCATTTCGATAGGCGCGCACACGAAATTCATTCGCCCCCTCGATCTCAAGAAGATCGGCCACTTTGCGGAAAGTTTCCGCTATGTCAGCGTTATGCAGTGGCACGTCCCGGCACCTTTCCACTCAAACAGTTCCCGTTCAGGCGAACGCGAGAAAGACCAGCATGACACCCAAGGCAAGCACTACCGCCATATAGATGCGGATGAAGCGAGGATGTCTGAAGATCGCATCAAAGCTGCGCAAAAACGAGCGCCCGGCGGCAATCAACAGCACGCCTTCGGCCAGTGCCCCCCATCCCAGCAGCGAAGCAAGGACCTGCAGGGGCGAGGCCCACAGACTGTGCACCGAGACGACGAACGCCCCGATGGCGAACACGAACACGCCGGACATGTAGCGCAGCCCGGCGCTGTCCTTCAGGTCCGCCATAATGGTTTCAATCTTTTTCGCGTTGCCCATCATACTGAGCCCTGCGGCCACCATGTAAAGACCCAGAAAGCCGACAATAAGTTCTGTCGTCGAATAGAAGGTGATCACTGTCTACTCCTTTTCTACCCATTCCCCGTTCCATTTTCGTAAGCGTCCTTGACGGCCGGCCACAGGGCGCGATGAGCAGTCTCTTCGCGCGAGGCACCGGCATATTCATCCCACGCGCTATTGAATGCCGCCAGACATACCTTCTGCGTCTGTTCGGGCAAGGTGTACGCCACAGGTTGGGCAGATCGGACAGTGGATGCGTACGGCATGTTCTTTTCGCCGCAGAGGCAAGGCGACGACCGGACCCGCCGGGCGCCGCGTTGTCATTTCGGGGTCAACCGACGGCCGGCTGATCGTCCAGTAGAAAGCTGATCTTGGCGTTGATGCGATACTTGACCACCTTGTCGTTCTCGACCGCCGCCGTCATATCCTTGATATAGACGGACTTGATGTTCCGCACAGATTTGGCCGCCTGATCGACGGCCTGCTGCGCGGCATCGTCAAAACTTGTGTCCGACTCGGCCAGCACTTCGATTACTTTCAGCATCGACATGTTTTTCCTCCTTCATGTGGATCACTCATTGGTTTCACCTCGGCACCCTGAACCACGACGCATGTTCAAGCATTGACGGGCGTTAATTCCGCCGCTTTTTTTATCCGGCAGCGGCGCGTCAGCCCGTTGACAACCGGTTGTGCCGGGCAAACCTCATGCCGCGCCAATGACCAGCCCCAAACATCAACGCGGCCGCAAGTGCGACGGCCAAGCCGGTATCCTGCGGTACGTCCAGCAGAACCGCTGCCGTTGCACCGATAACAGACCAGAGCCCTGGTATGATCAGCAGCCATCGTGCCCCGCGCCAGTCGCAGAGAAAGAGAATTCCGATGGTGAAGATCGTGGTCGGGCACGGTGCCACGCCGAAGACCGGCACTGCCGGATAGCTGTGACCGGCCAGCAAACCCCAAACCGGGTGGAAAACCATGGCAAAAGCGACCAGCGCCAAGCCCGCGACCGAGCGCGCATCACGTGCCACATGAAAACGCAGGCCGCCAAAGATCACAGGAGCGAATAAGAGAAACGCGGCCTGCGCAGTGAAAACCACGCCAAAGACGAAAGCTGGCTTGTTGAGCGCCGAGAAGAACGACCAGTGATAGCCGACCCCGTTGATCAGCCACATGACACCGAGTCCGGCAGGTATCAGAACATCCGCCGTTCGGCTCTTAAAGAATGCCAGCCCGACAATGGCCACGCCCAGGATGTAGGCGGAGATCTGAAGCGGCCAGATCGCTTCGTTGTATCGCGCGAACAGGGCGAAAAATTCATCTACGGTGAAGGGCATGTTCTTCTTCCTTATTCAACATGCTACGGAGAGAGCGCTGCAAAATCGGACTACGAACAATAAAGGCGCTGTATATTAGCAGACTAGATTGCTATACAGCGCCTCGTCCTTCCTCACTAGAGTGAAGAAGAGCCAGAACTTTTAACGCTTTCCAGCTTCTCCACGAC
>DFBX01000128.1 GCA_002366795.1 Rhodobacteraceae bacterium UBA3069
ATGCCGGGACTAAACACCTAGGGCGGGGCAGGAAAAAGAGCATGGTAGGGTGGGGTGCAAACCCACCCTACGAGAGAGGGCCGCCCTTTTTCTTTAGCGGCTGAACTTCTTGTGCTTCATCCGTTTCGGCTCCAGGGCATCCGCTCCCAGACGGCGTTTCTTGTCTTCTTCGTAATCCTCGAAGTTGCCTTCGAACCATTCGACATGGGCGTCGCCCTCGAATGCGAGGATGTGGGTACAGATACGGTCGAGGAAGAAGCGGTCGTGGGAGATGACCACGGCACAGCCGGCGAAGTCTACGAGGGCGTCTTCCAAAGCGCGGAGGGTTTCGACGTCCAGGTCGTTGGTCGGTTCATCCAGCAGCAGCACGTTGCCGCCTTCGCGCAGGAGCCGCGCCATGTGGACGCGATTGCGTTCACCGCCTGACAGCAGCGAGACTTTTTTCTGCTGGTCGCCGCCCTTGAAGTTGAAGGCGGAGCAATAGGCGCGGGCGTTTACCTCGGCGTCGCCAAGCTTGATGATGTCCTGACCGTCGGCGATCGCCTCCCACACGTTGGCATTGGGGTCGAGATCGTCGCGCGACTGGTCCACGTAGGACAGTTTGACGGTGTCGCCATATTCCACGGTGCCCTCGTCGGGCTGTTCCTGCCCCGTGAGCATCTTGAACAGCGTGGTTTTACCCGCGCCGTTGGGGCCGATCACGCCGACGATGCCGCCGGGGGGCAGGGAGAAATCCAGCCCTTCGACCAGCAGCTTGTCGCCCATGGCTTTTTTCAGGCCGTTCACCTCGATCACCTTGGAGCCAAGGCGGGGGCCGTTGGGGATGATGATCTGGGCGCGCGACAGTTTCTCGCGCTCGGACTGGCCCGCCAGATCGTTATAGGCGTTGATCCGGGCCTTGGATTTGGCCTGCCGCGCCTTGGGCGATGCGCGCATCCATTCCAGTTCGCGTTCAAGGGTTTTCTGCTTGGACTTGTCCTCGCGCGCCTCTTGGGACAGGCGCTTGGCCTTTTGTTCCAGCCATGCGGAGTAGTTGCCTTCGTAGGGGATGCCGCGGCCGCGGTCGAGTTCGAGGATCCAGCCGGTGATGTCATCAAGGAAGTAACGGTCGTGGGTGACGATCAGGATGGTGCCCTTGTAGTCGATCAGGTGCTGTTGCAGCCAGGCGATGGTTTCGGCGTCAAGGTGGTTGGTCGGTTCATCGAGCAGCAGCATGTCGGGCGCTTCGAGCAGCAGTTTGCACAGCGCCACGCGGCGCTTTTCACCGCCCGAGAGCGATGTGACATCGGCATCGTCGGGGGGGCAGCGCAATGCCTCCATAGAGACATCGACCTGGCTGTCGAGATCCCAGAGGTTCTTGGCGTCGATCTGGTCTTGCAGCGTGGCCATTTCATCGGCGGTTTCGTCGCTGTAGTTCATGGCCAGTTCGTTGTAGCGGTCGAGGATCGCTTTCTTTTCCGCCACGCCCAGCATGACGTTGTCGCGCACGGAAAGGTTCGGGTCGAGTTCGGGTTCCTGCGGCAGGTAGCCGACCTTGGCGCCCTCGGCGTGCCATGCCTCGCCCTGATAATCCTTGTCCCAGCCGGCCATGATTTTCAGCAGGGTGGATTTACCCGCGCCGTTGACGCCGACCACACCGATTTTCACACCGGGGAGGAAGTTGAGGTGGATATCCTCGAAGCATTTCTTGCCGCCGGGATAGGTCTTGGAGACGCCGGACATGTGGTAGACGTATTGATAGGCGGCCATGGGAGACTCCTTTTGCGCGTGTTTGACCGTGTAGATAGTCGTTGCGGCGGTCGGGGGCAATGCGGGCGGGTGCCACTGGAGGGAGGTATTTATGGAACAATGAAGGCAGGGGCGGCGCGAAACCGCTTGGCGGGGTGTGTGACGCTGCGCTAGGGATGGGCATCATGCGTCAGGGATTTCCATATGCGCGCGCCGGTCAGGTGATCGGGCTGTTGGGCGGATCGTTCGATCCGGCCCACGAGGGGCATGCGCATATCACCCGTCAGGCCATGGCGCGGTTCGGGCTGGACAGGGTGTGGTGGCTGGTCAGTCCCGGCAATCCGCTGAAAGAGCAGGGGCCGGCGGGGATAGACCGGCGAATGGCGCGGGCGCGCGCCGTATCGGCGCATCCGCAGGTCGTGGTGACGGATATAGAGGCGCGGATCGGCACGCGCTATACCGCCGAAACCATTGCAAGGTTGCAGGAGCTTTACCCCGGTGTGCGCTTTGTCTGGCTGATGGGGGCGGATAACCTTGTGCAGTTCGACAAGTGGCAGGACTGGCACGAGATCATGATGCGGGTGCCGGTCGGGGTGTTGGCGCGGCCGGGGCGGCGCATCGCGGCGCGGTTGTCGAAAGCGGCGCGGGTGTTTCGTGCGGCGCGGCTGCCGGGGCGGGCAAGTCGGATTTTGCCATATATGGAGCCGCCCGTCTGGTGTTTTCTGAATGTGCCGATGGTGGACCATTCCTCGACCCGGATACGGGCGAGGGGGAACTGGTCGCGGGATGGCTGAGGATGGCGCAGTCGCGCGGTTTTGCGTGGTTTGTCCGCTTGCCCGCGGGCAGGGGCGGCGCTAGGTTTCAGGGCATGAGTGACGTGATTTCAAGACGTGGATTTTTAGCTGCGACAAGTGCCGCGGCCCTGTTGCCGGGCATGGCGATGGCCGGCGCGCCCGCCGTTTCCCTGCGCCCTGTTGCACGCAGCCGCGAGGGGGGCAAGCTGCTGGTCGAGAGCGCCGATGCGCTGGTGGCCGAGGCGGGGTTGGGCAAGGCTGTTACCGGCTATGCCGTGGCCGATCTGAAAACCGGGCAGATGCTGGAGACGGGTGCGGGCGGGACCGGTTTGCCGCCCGCAAGCGTCGCCAAGGCGATCACGGCGCTTTATGCGCTGGATACCTTGGGGGGCGATTACCGTTTTGCCACGCGGCTGCTGGCCACGGGGCCGGTGGTGAATGGCGAGATCAAGGGCGACCTGGTTCTGGCGGGCGGGGGGGATCCGACGCTGGACACCGATGGGCTGGCCGCGATGGCGCGCGATCTGAAGGCGGCTGGGGTGACGGGCGTCAAGGGCCGGTTCCTGATCTGGGGCGGCGCGCTGCCCTACATGCGCGAAATCGACGGCGAACAGCCCGACCACGTTGGCTACAATCCTGCGATCAGCGGGCTGGCGTTGAATTTCAACCGCGTGCATTTCGAATGGAAGCGCAAGGGGCAGGGCTGGGGCGTCACGATGGACGCGCGGTCAGAGAAGTACCGCCCCGAGGTGCGTGTCGCGCGCATGGCCGTCGTCAAGCGCCGCGCGCCGGTTTATACCTATCGCGACAAGGGCGGGCTGGATGACTGGACCGTGGCGCGCGGGGCGCTGGGCAATGGCGGGTCGCGCTGGTTGCCGGTGCGGCGGCCCGACCTGTATTGCGGCGAGGTGCTGCGCTATTTCGCACGTGCGCAGGGTATCGCCCTGAAAGAGGGTGAGGTGGTGACCATCCTGCCCGCGGGGTCGGTCATGGTGCAGCGGCCAAGCGCGCCTCTGCGCGAGGTACTGGGCGATATGCTGAAATATTCCACCAACCTGACCGCCGAAATGGTGGGGCTGGCGGCAACGCACAGGCGCAAGGGCGCGGCGGTGTCGATCAAGGCGTCGGCCGCGGAAATGAGCGCGTGGGCGCGCGGGGCGCTGGGGATGCAGGGCGCGCGACTGGTCGATCATTCGGGGCTGGGTGCCGCGTCGAATGTCAGCGCGATGGACATGGTGCGCGCGCTGGTCGCGGCGGGACGCGCGCCGCTGCTGCGACCGATCATGAAGGATATCCACATGCGCGATGACAATGGTCGCGTGGACAAGGCCCATCCGATCAAGGTGCAGGCCAAGACCGGCACGCTGAATTTCGTTTCGGGGCTGGCGGGATACATGACCGCCGCAGACGGGACGGACCTTGCCTTTGCGGTGTTTTCCGCGGACGAGGCGCGGCGCGCGCGGCTGAGCGAGGCGCAGCGCGAACGCCCGGAGGGCGGGCGTAGTTACACCAGGCGCGCCAAGCAGTTGCAGCAGCGCCTGATCGAGCGCTGGGGCGCGATCTACGGAAGTTGAACAGGGCACAGCGGGCCGCGAACCCGAGCCTGACCGCGCTTGTGGCCGAAAGCTGCACGCCGACACCAACCAGGCAACCTTGGCGCGCTGGTCTTGCTTTGCACCGGCAACAGCACCGGAGTGACCGTCGGCATGGGCGAGGGTGAGAATGTCACCAGCGTTGTGCGCCACATGGCCGACACCAACGGCACCGCGCTGCCCTATTCTGTCTTTTCCGACGCGGGTCATTCCGCAGCGGCCGCACCCGGCGAGGTGGTGTTTTCCGGCGATATCAACGCCCCCATCCCGCAAGCCATTCCGGTTTATGAACAAATCCCGGCCAGCAGTTCTTCGCTGGGCTGTTCGGGGACTTCGAGGCAGGCAAATGGGGAGAAACCCCATGAAAAATACCACTAAGACATCGCGCAGAATTTCCACCGTCAATACATAGCTAGCTGGCCGCGGCGCTGGTCTGCGGGGCGTGGCCTTGGTCCTGCAAATGCGGGTGCTGAAATGGCGCAAGGGCGCGGACCCGGCCAAGGCCAAGCGCACCTGCGGTGTGGTGGCCAGCCCGCCGGTCGCGCGGCTGGAATTGACCGTGCGGCTGGTGCCGGTCAAAAAGCGCGAATTGCGCAGGCGCGAATGCTATCGCGTGCTGGTGGATCGCTTGCCCGGCAAAGAGCAAAGCGGGCGGGCCGTGAAATTGCAGGTCCGCCATTCCGTGCCGATGTGCTTTGACACCTGATCGTGGCTTGGGCGTTGGCGACCGGAAGGCTGCCGGTGCCCGGTTCAGGGGGCTGAGCAATGATCATTCACACAAAAATCGCCGCCACCCTGTTGATGCTGAGCTTGTTGCCCGCAACGGCAAGGGCGCAGGAGGCAAGCGGGGGGCTGGATGTTACCGTTGCGGTGCCCGATCCGGTCGCGGTGCCGTGCGGGGATACGCCGTTGTTCCGGTCGGTCACGATCAACGGGCGCGGCAAGCGGCAGAATTTGTCGTTCTTCGCAGCGCAGAACCTGCTGAAAAAGGGGCAGGCGAATTATTCGCTGGAGGTCGGGGTGGCGCGCGAGGCCTATGGCATCGAATCCAGCCGCTTTGGCACGGGCGCGGATTACCCGGGCACGGGGGGGGGCGTTGGCGGCGGGCCTGCCGTCGCGCGATGCGCTACCCCGATGGCATGATGCTGGAGCCGGGGACGTCCGGATACCTGAATGGCGCGGCGAAAGAGACCTATGTCGGATATGACGGACAGGCATTCCTGGAAAGCGTGAAAGGGCGCAACACATTGACCTTCCGTACCAAACGCGGCGATTGCACGGCGCGCTTCAGCTTTGATGCAACGGCCGCCATGCAAGACATCCTTGATCCGGTGATCTGCGCATGAGGGGCGGTTTGCATAAGGCGGCGCTGACTTGCAACGCTGCGGTCAGCAACATCAATTTCGGCGCGATCAGCAGCCTGACGCGGCCCTTGGGGCAGAACGTGACAGTCGGGGGGGCAGAACGTGACAGTCGGGGTTTATTCCGACAATGTCATGGTGACGATCACCTATTGAATACCGGGTTGGGCGAGGGCACGAAAAAGTGGACGAGGCGCAGATTCCCGTCTGCGCCCCGTCCTGTTGCCTGATGCGGTATACGTGAGTGTGGCCTCAGGCGGTGCCATGGATCCGTGCGGAAATTTGCGCGGAAATGTGCTGTGCGGGCTGTGCGGACCAGCCTGCGGATGACTCTTGATGGTGGGACGCGCCTGTGAATGCACCCAAAACGGGCATGATGCACAGGACAAAATGCCAATCAAAATCAAGGCAAAGCGTCTGTCTGAAATACGGACCATTTGAAACCTCGAAAATTAAAAGAAACACATGAAATATTTATTAATCATGCCATCAAAGCGGACTTTGTCAAAGTAAACTTGTGAACCGTTTGCGGAATCCCGCGCATGAAAAAGGGCGGCCGCCCGAGGTTGGGAAGCGACCGCCCGAAAAATCGTTATGGAACTAAAGGGTTACACGTTGACGCGACCCGAGCCACGGGGGCCGGCGATCAGCCATGCGATGAAGCCCAGAACGGGCAGCAGCAAGATGACCATCGTCCAGATGACCTTGGCCGCGGTTGAGGCCGAAGAGGTCAGGGTTTGGTAAATTGCGTAGATGTCTGCGATGAGGACCAGGAGGCCGAAAAGACCATATTCCATTGGGGTTTCTCCATTCGAGATGTTGCGTTGCACATGCTGCGCGATTGAAAGGAGAACGGCGGGCGCGGCGAAAAGGTTCCCGAAAAATTTACCGGAAATTTACCGGAACCATTCGCTCGCGGGGGGTGTTGATCAGCCAAACGCGAAAGCAAAGGAGTTATCGAAATGAAAGCCGGTATTGCAATTATTGGTGCGGTCGCCGTGGCCGCCGTCGTGGGTTTTGGCATCTACATGGTTGATGTCGACCAGACCGAGGAAGCCCGCCTGCCTGATGTCGAAGTGACCATTGAGGGGGGCCAGATGCCCGCGTTCGACGCCGAGGTCGGCTCTGTCTCGGTGGATGAGGAGCAGGTCGATGTGACCGTTCCCAAGGTGAAGGTCGTGACCGAGGAAGAAACGGTCAACGTGCCGACACTGAAGGTGACGCCGCCCGAAGAAGACAGCATCGCACAGAACTGATCGGGCGTTTCGCCTAGTGACATGATTGGAAAGGGGGGCGCGTGGCCCCCTTTTTTTCATGGCTAGTCCTCGATCACGACAAGGGTTCTGGCGAGGCCCTCTTGCAAGATCAGGTTGAACAGGGTTTCGGCGTTGAGCGGGTCCAGCCGCACGCATCCGGCGCTGACGGGTGTGGCCAAGTGGGCCAGGTCATTGGTGCCGTGGATCGCGTAATTGCCTGCGAAGAAAACAGAAAATGGCATCGGCGCGTCATTATACAGCGTCGAGTAATGCATCCGTTTCAGAAATTCCGGGATAAAGATGCCGCGCGGGGTGCGCTTGCCCGCCCGCGCGGTGGACACGGGCCAGCGATACAACTCTACCCCGTCCAGCAGAACGGTCATCTGCTGGTCCGAAATGTCGATATGGGCGATCAATTCGTCAGCCCGCGCCATGACGGGCGCAAGCAGCAAAAGAAAGGCCCGAAAGATCACAGCGTGATGTGCCGCGCCCGCGCCCCGCGTTCGATCGCGGCGGCATGCAGGCGGTCGATGGTCAGCTCGTAACGGATTTCTTCGAGCAGGCGCAGTTCGGATTCGCGCAATGTGCCATCGGATGCCGCGACATCGCAAGCCAGCGCATAGGCGGTTTCATTCAGCCGTTCGGGCAGGTTGTCGCGGATCAGGCCGAACAGGGCATCCAGGCCGTCCTCTTGTTCGAACAGGTCGAATACGGTTTGCGACACGGTTTTCACCCGGTCGATGTCGTAATTGGCAAAGATCGGCAGATTGTTCACCGCGCCTTCGATCTTGACCAGTTCGGCGGTGCGGATGTCCTCGTCGGACACGGAAACCGCGATCATGACGGCCACAAGGCAGTCTTGCGGGCTGAGCGGGTGGGAAAGCGGGTCAGACATCTGGTCATCCTTGAATGGTTGTTGCAGTGCAGAATATTGACTGACACCCAAGGCTTCAATAGGAAGCGTCGGTCTGCCGCGCACAGGGTGCGGACGGGCCTGCCTTATCACGGCGATCCTTTTAGCGATCATTTAGCGATCATGGAGACTTATATGACCGAATTGCGCGATGCCGCCCTTGCGTCCAAAGCCTGGCCTTTCGAGGAAGCGCGCAAGCTGGTCAAACGGTACCAGAAGGCACCGCCGGAAAAGGGCCATGTCCTTTTCGAAACCGGCTATGGCCCGTCGGGCCTGCCGCATATCGGCACCTTTGGCGAGGTCGCGCGCACCACGATGATCCGCCGCGCCTTCGAGGCGATTTCCGACATTCCCACCCGCCTGATCTGTTTTTCCGACGATATGGACGGGATGCGCAAGGTGCCGGAAAACGTGCCGAATTTTGAGGCGTTGAAAGAGCATTTGCAGCGTCCGCTGACCGCCGTGCCGGACCCGTTCGGCGAATATGACAGTTTCGGCGACCACAACAACGCCATGCTGCGCCGGTTCCTGGACACGTTCGGGTTTGAATACGAGTTCTACTCGGCCACGGAATTCTACAAGAGCGGCCAGTTTGACGCGGTGCTGAAGCGCGCGGTGGAAAAGTATGACGAGGTGATGGCCGTCATGCTGAAATCCCTGCGCGACGAGCGCGCATCGACCTATTCGATTTTCCTGCCGATCCATCCCGAAACGGGGCGGGTTCTGTATGTGCCGATGAAATCGGTCGACAAGGACGATTACACGATCACCTTTGACGACGAGGAAGGCCGCGAATGGACCCTTCCCGTGACGGGTGGCAATGTGAAATTGCAATGGAAACCCGATTTCGGCGCGCGCTGGGCCGCGCTGGACGTGGATTTCGAAATGTATGGCAAGGATCACAGCACCAACACGCCGATCTATGACCGGATCTGCGAGATCCTGGGTGGCAAGAAGCCCGAGCATTTCACCTATGAATTGTTCCTGGACGAGAATGGCGAGAAGATTTCCAAATCCAAGGGCAACGGCCTGACGATTGACGAATGGCTGACCTATGCCTCGACCGAGAGCCTGTCGTATTTCATGTTCCTGAAACCGAAAACGGCCAAGCGGATGCATTTCGACGTGATCCCCAAGGCGGTGGATGAGTATCACCAGCAGTTGCGGGCCTATCCCGATCAGGATTGGAAGGCGCGGGTCAACAACCCCGTCTGGCACATCCATAATGGCAACCCGCCCGAGTCCAAAATGGTGGTGCCGTTCAGCATGCTGCTGAACCTGGCGTCGGTGTCGGGGGCCGAGGACAAGGAAACCCTTTGGGGCTTCATCCGCCGCTATGCGCCCGAAGCGACAGCACAAACCCACCCCGACCTGGATCAGGCCGCCGGTTTCGCGGTGCGTTATTACAACGATTTCGTGAAGCCACATAAGGTGTTCCGCGCCCCGACCGAACTGGAGCGCGAGGCGCTGGCAGAGCTGCGCGAGAAGCTGGCCGCATGGGACGGCGGGCTGGACGGCGAGGAATTGCAATCGCTGGTGTTCAGCGTGGGTCGCGAGCGGTTCGACCCGATGCGCGACTGGTTCAAGGCGCTGTATCAGGTGCTGCTGGGCGCTGACCAAGGCCCGCGTTTCGGTGGGTTCATCGCGCTGTATGGTGTGGATGAAACCATCGCCCTGATCGACGAGGCGCTGGCGGGCAAGCTGGCCGGATAGGATTTGACGGCGCAAACTGCGAGTCTACCTGATTATAAGGAGGACCGTTTCATGCGCCGTTTTTCCCTTGCTTTTGCCCTGATTGCCGCACCTGCTTTAGCGCAGAATGCGGGGATCGAAACCGTGATCACCGACCAGATGTCTGATTTCCGCGCCGGTGGTGTTGCTGGCGCGTTCGAACATGCCAGCCCCATGTTGCAGCGCTATTTCGGCACGCCTGACAAGTTCGGCCAGATGGTGCGGCAGGGCTATCCGGGTGTCTGGGCCAATCGCGATATCCGGTTTTTCGATCTGCGCGAAGAGGAGGGCGGCATGGTGCAAGGGGTCGAGCTGCGCGATGCGGCGGGCGATCTGCACTGGTTCGATTACCGCATGATCCCTGATGGCACAGGCTGGCGCATCGACGGCGTCACCCCGCGCAAAGCCCCTTATCTGGCGGTATGAGCCGAGGCGGGCGGCGAAATCCGTGACGGATTTCGGGCCGGAATTCGCGGGCGAATTCCGCGTGGCCCAGCCGAAAGGGCGGGACCACCGTCACGGTGGTTTCAGTGCCCGTTAAGATTGTGTTGATATTTCCCTTCCCCTGACCGGGCGCATGTCCGGCCTTGAGTGGAATTGACGCCCCGAGGCGGCCCGAAGGGTCATCGCCGGGACCGTCCTTTGGAAGGGGAACCTTTGCATGAACAAGGCGATTACCGACGGTGTGGTGCTGATGCCGCCCGCATTCGAATTCGGTCTGGATGTATGGTCCAGCGGCGATGGCACGCCGGGCAGCGACACCTATCAGAACGCGGCCAATGCCGCCTTTGTACCCGCCGATCAGGATTTCGGCGGCTGCCTTGAAATCCAGAAATCGGACAGCACGACAAAGCTGCGCTACATGGGGGAAACCCCTTTGTTGCCGGGCTGTTACCTTCGTGTCACCGCGCGGGTGAAGGCGGTCAGCGGCAACCTGCCCTCGGTCCGGATTGCCGCATGGGCCGGTGCGGCGGGCGGCAGCCATGTCACCGGCCTGGACGAGGTTGGCCCCAGCACCGCCTTGCAGACCTATGGCAACGTGGTCGAGGTCAGCGCGATCATCGGCGCGGGCAATCGCGGCGGGGTCGATATGGTCTGGGGCGCAGAGCCGATTTACGGCCATTTCGGGCTGGACCTGACCGGGCAGAACGGCGGTATCGTCCGCATCGACGACATTGTGATCGAGGACATCACCAGCGTTTTCCTGCGTGACATGATGAACTGGGTCGATGTGCGTGATTTCGGCGCGGCGGGCGATGGCACCACCGATGACAAGGCTGCGTTCGAGGCGGCGGATGCCGCTGCCAATGGCCGCAAGGTGCTGGTGCCTGATGGCACGTTCTACTTGGGCGACAGCGTGACCTTTCAGTCGCATGTCGAATTCCAGGGCACTGTCACCATGCCCGAAAGCGCGCTGCTGCTGCTAACCAAGGATTACCACCTGTCCGCCTATGTGGATGCTTTCGGCGACGAGGTGATGGCCTTCAAGAAGGCATGGCAGGCGCTTTTGGGCAATTCCGATCATGAATCGCTGGACCTTTGCGGGCGGCGCATCCAGCTGCGCGAACCAATCGATATGCAGCTGGCCAGCTTCAACCGTACCGATTACGCGCAGCGCCGCGTTATTCGCAACGGGCAGTTCTACGTGGAAAACTCCTCGAACTGGGATGACGAGGTTGCCACCTCGCACGGGACGTATGACCGGACCGACCCCTATACCCTGTCCAACGTGACCAACGTGGCCAATGTGCCGGTGGGCGCGCATGTCACCGCCAATGGCGTCGGGCGCGAGGTCTACGTGCGATCGAAAAACATCGCCACACAAGAGATCGAGCTGTCGCAACCGCTGCACGATGCCGATGGAACGCAGGTCTATACCTTTACCCGGTTCCAGTATGTGCTGGATTTCAGCGGGTTCAACAAAATCTCGAAGATCCAGATCGAGGATATCGAGTTCAACATGTCGGCGCGTTGTTCGGGCATCCTGCTGGCCCCGGCCGGGCTGACGTTTCACGTCAAGGATTGCGTGTTCAACGATCCCAAGGACCGCGGTATCACCAGCCATGGTGAGGGCTGTCAGGGCATGTTGATCGACCGCTGCCAGTTCCTGTCGGCGGAAACCCAGCTGCGCGCGCAGGACCGCACCAGCGTGGCGATCAACACCAACGGCAATGATGTGAAACTGCGCGATTGCCGCATCACCCAGTTCCGCCATTTCGCGGTCTTGGGCGGCTCGTCCAACATCGTGACCGGCAATCACTGGTTCCAGGGCGATACGGAAAGCCAGGGCGTGCGCACGGCGGGGCTGGTGCTGAGCCGCACCAACAACCGCACCTCGGTCAACGGCAATTACATCGACAATTGCTTTATCGAGTGGACGAACGAGCATGACAACAACCCCGATTATGCCAGCGAGTTCTCTTTTTCCGCGCTGAACATTTCCAACAATACGTTCCAGTGCGGCAACACGGCGGCGTCGTTCCGATTCATCGTGGTCAAGCCCTACGGGTCGGGCCATACGATCAAGGGGCTGAATGTGGTGGGCAACACCTTCCGTTCGATTTCCGGCCAGCCGGACCGGGTGGAGACGGTGGACACCACCTATGCGCCGCTGGACCTGACCAAGATGGCGAACGTGGTGTTCGAGGGGAATTCCTTTAACAACATCGGCTATTGGACGGAAAACCCTGTGAATATCGAGCATTCCGAAGGTTCGGTTCAGACCAGTTGGACGGTGGATACCGGCAATGCGCTGCCCTTTGGCGGCGTGGCGCAAACGGTGGAAGGGGTCGTTGCCGTGGGCCGCATCCGCAATGCGTCGAACGGCGGGTTGTATACCATGCCTTACGTCGAGACCGAGCAGGGCGCCAATGGCGATCAGGTTCGCGTGGTCTGGAGCGAGGCCGCGCGCGGCACGGTCCTGGTCAAGATCCGCGCGGACAGGTAAGGTTTCGTACGAAAAAGAATGGGCGCCCCGATCAGTGGTCGGGGCGTTTTTCGTTTTTAGTCAGGCGGTTAGGTGATTGGGTGGTCAGGTCCAAGTCAGCAAGGCCTAGGTGGAATGCCTTGCCGAACCCGCCGTTCAGAAAGGCACGGCAGACCGTCAGGCGCAGAAAGGAAAAATCGGCAAACCCGATATACAGCTGCGCCTTGGGGTGGGTTTGCAGATAATGCGCGGCCAGTTCGCGGTGACCCGGCGCCCCGTGACGCAGGAAATCGGCGCGGGCCTGAAGGGTCAGGCGCGAGTGGGTCAGCGGATCACCCTTGGTGCCCGGCTCTCCGACCAGCAAGGAGCAGGCGGGGTTGGATTGCAGTGCCTGCGTATGGGCCGACAGGTCGGACACAAGGCTGACCGGCGTGCCATCGGGCGCGGTGCCGACGGCCACGCGCGTCACCATGGGCGCACCATCCGCGATGACGCCAAGCGCGCCATGGCGGGCATCGGCCAGCAGGCCGCGCGCAAGGGCGCGGGCATCGTCATCGGTGGGGCGGATCGGGTTCATCTTGTCGGCCATGGTGGAAATCTAGGCGGGTGTGCGGCGCGCGGCAAGTCCGGGCTAGAATTCCTGCCAGAGAGAGAATTTCAACCCCGTTTCACTGGGGCCGATCAGCCCGTGGGTGAGGCCCAGTTCGACATTGCGCTTTTGCTTTTTCTTCCTTTCGCGCAGTTCCCACACGACCGAGGGCACGATGCGCAAAAAGGCGGGGTCGTTTTCGCGCAGGCCCGCCTGGAACTGCACCATGGTTTTCAGGCGCGGGCGGGGTTGCAGCCCGATGGTGATGTCGGTTTTCAAATCGGTGAAGCCGCTGTTCAGCCCGATCTCGGCCACGGTATCGACGGAAATCCAGCCGCTGCCCAGCTTGTTCTTGAACCCCATCCCATAGGAAAAGCCGGGGCGCAGCACATTGCCGCTGGCCAGTTGGCCGGCCCCCAGTTCCAGCGCGAACCGGTGTTTGCCGTCCAGCTTGCCAACGGGGTAGCGTGCGAAGGCAACGATCTTGGATTTGCCGGACACGCCGCGCCCCATGTCCAGCCCGATGGTCAGCTTGTCGGTCGCGCCCCATTCGACGTAGATCGCCCCGAAACCGATCGGCACCGGCCCGCCGGTATAGGTCAGGTAGGTTGACGAGGTGACAAAGATATTGCCTTTGCCGCGCGGCCACGCCCCCGCCTGGGCGCAGGCGGGCAGCAAACAGACCAGTAAGAACAACCATCGCAGCATCAGGATCCTCGCCGTTAAACAATCCTGAATTTTGGTAAAGGCGGGGTTAATTTTGATGCGCACCGCTTGGCATTTGGGGGAATTGGCGGGCGGTGCTAGGCTGTTTCCAGCGCGACGCATGAAAAGGGAGACCGCCATGCCAAACATTTCGACCGCGAACGAGTGCCAGACCGTCATCACCACGTTCGAGATGACCCCTGGCACCTGTCAGGATCTGATGGATGCCCTGACCGAAGCCTACGAACAGTTCATCAGCAAGCAGCCCGGATTTATCGCCGCGGGGCTGCATGTGAACGACGCGCAAACGCGGATCGCCAACTATTCGCAATGGAAAAGGCGCGAGGATTTCCAGGCCATGCTGCGGACCGAGGAAATGCGCCAGCGCAACCGCGTGATTGCAGGGCTTTGCACAAGGTTCGAGCCGGTGATGTACGAGGTCGCCGCCGCTTTCGACTGATGCCACGGGGAAAAATCCCCGCGCCGGTGGGCGGCGCGGGGCAACTGCCGCGCCCCACGGACCGAGAGTGAGGTAACGCGTAGCGCTGCCCGGTCGTGGCAGCGACCGGATGCAAGGGGATGGGCCGGGTCAGGCCGCCAGCATTTTGGGCAGCGCATCGCCAAAGGGATACCCGCGCCCGACACTGGCGCTGATCATCTCGGGCTCGCCGCCCAGTTCGGTGATCTTGGCGCGGATGCGGCAGATATACACGTCGATGATGCGGGCGTCCGGCTCGTCCTCCCACGCGTAAAGCTGGGCCATGATCTGATCGCGCGAGGCAAGGCGGCTACGGCGCAGCACCAGCATTTCCACCAGTTCATATTCCAGCCGGCTAAGGTGCATCGGCTTGCCATGCACGCAGGCGCGGCGTTCGAACACATCGACCGTCAGCGATCCAAGCGACAGTTCCGCCGAGGAGAACCCGGCATAGCAGCGGGCCATGGCGATCAGGCGGGCGACCAGTTCGGCGCTGTCCACGGTTACCTCGACGCAGTCATCGGCACCTGCGTTGAACGCCTTGATCCGCGCATCGACATCGCCTGCCGGGGTCATCACGCTGACCGGCGCGGCGGCCAGAAAGGACAGCCCGCGCAGCACTTCGAACACGGTCATATCGGGCATATCCATGTCCAGCAGGATGAAGTCCTGTTCGCCCGCTTTCGCGTGTTCCATCAGGTCTTCGCCGCTATGGGCGAGGGTCACGTAAAGCCCCGCCTGTTTCAGGTCGTGGGCGATGGTCGAGGTGGTCCAGTTGGTATCGGAAAGCAGTACGCGCATGGTCGTTCCTTTCGTATCAGCGTTGGGAGACGAGCGGGGGCGATGACCGGATGCGAGGAGGGAGCGCATTCGGCTGCGGCCCACACGGTCGATCAGGGGTTGTCATCCGATCCAGTGGTCAGGCCCGAGAGAGGCAGCCATGCGCAGGATCGCGTTTGTTCTATGGATACAGAGTTACCCTGTTATTACCGGCTCGTCACCTGTCCGAAAGGGTATAAACCCCTTGTTTTCAAGCTTATGGTTAATATCCGGCCCGTTGCGGGGCTGCTGACGTGGATCAATGCGCCGCATGGTTTTGCCCGCCATACTGGGTGCGAAGAGCCAAGGAGGGCCGACCCATGTACAAGAATATTCTGGTGCCGATCTCGTTCGATGAAGACTGCAATGCCGATGGTGCAATCGCCGTGGCCAAGGCGCTGGCCGAGGATGACGCAAAGATCACCCTGATCCATGTGATGGAACATATCCCCGCCTATGCGATCACCTATATGCCCGGCGAATACCTGACCGAAAGCCGCAAGGCGATCGTGCAGGATCTGGACCGCCGCGCCGCCGCGGTACCCAACGGCGAGGGCGTGGTGATCGAAGGGCATTCGGGCCGGTCCATTGTGGATTACGCGGAAAAGAACAAGGTGGATTGCGTCGTCATCGCCTCTCACCGGCCGGGCATGCAGGATTATTTCCTCGGCTCGACCGCAGCGCAGGTGGTGCGGCACGCGCCCTGCGCGGTGCATGTGCTCCGCTAGCGTTTGGCCCTGATCGGGTGATAGCCTTTCATGGCACATGCCATGAAAGGACCTCACATGCCCCTGATCGAACCGCTGGACGAAGACGCGCTGGATGCTGATCTGCGCGAGGCTTTCGGGTTTTTCCGCACCACTTTGGGCGGCATCCCCAATTCGATCCGCACCATGGCGCGGCGCCCTGCGATCGCCCGCGCCTATTTGGAACTGAACATGGCGGTGATGGAGGATTACGGCGCCGTCACGCCGGAATTCAAACGCCTGCTGGGCTATGTCGCGAGTTTCGCCAGCGGGTGCCTGTATTGCCAGGCGCATATGATCCTGGCGTCAGAGCGGTTCAACGCGGGGGCCGAACGGCTGGACGCGGTGTTCGATTTCGAAAGCGCGGCCTGTTTTTCCGAGGCCGAGAAGGCGGCGCTGGCCTTTGCCCATGCGGCGGCGGCGGTGCCCAACGTGGTGGACGATGGGGTGGGCGCGCGGCTGCGCGAGCACTGGGACGACGATGCCGTGGTCGAGATCATGGCCGTGGTGTCCCTGTTCGGCTGGCTGAACCGATGGAACGATTCCATGGGCACGGCGCTGGAGGATCTGCCCCTTTCGCGCGGCGAACAACGCCTGCGCGGCGCTACGGGCTGGACCCCCGGCAAGCACGGCAGCTGAGGATGCAGAGGCGCTTGATTGGTGTTAGGCTGGGGCGAAACATTGGAGGAAAACCCATGAAACATCTGATCCCTGCCATCCTGTCCGCCAGCCTTCTGGCCGCGCCCGCCATGGCCGATGCGGTGAATATCCAGCCGGATGTCGCCTCGGTCACGGTTCAAACCCCGTTCGGCCCGGCCGAGATTTCGCGCATTCAGGACAATGCCAACGAATTGTCCGGCGAATGGGCCCGCACCTCGCGCCCCTGTCCGAATTTCTGCATCCAGTCGATCAACCCTGCCGAAGGGGTCCGCACCATTGGCGAGTTGGAGCTGATCGAGATGTTGCAGGATGAGGCGGCAGTCGTGGTGGACAGCCGCGTGCGCCCCAATTTCGAGGGCGGCTCCATCCCCGGCGCGATCAACATGCCATATACGGAAATGGCCGATCGCCTGGGCGAATTGGGCTGCGAGCCGGATTTTGAAGGGTTCGTCTGCGAAGGGGACGCGGTGAAACCAGTGGCGCTGTTCTGCAACGGGCCGTGGTGCGGCCAATCCCCCGCCGCCATCCGCCGTATGATCGAGGCGGGCTATCCGGCAGAGAAGATTTCCTATTATCGCGGCGGTATGCAGGTCTGGCGGATGCTGGGGCTAAGTGTCACGGGGGAGTGACCCCTTTGCGGCCGGGCGGCGAAATCCTGACAGGATTTCGGGGCGCTTTCTTTTGAAGAAAGCGCGGCCGGGCCGGTGACCCAGCGCACAGGCGCGCGGTTGCAGAAGATGACGAACTGGCCTGAATTTTCCGCCACCTGATAGCCTCGGCGGTGAACCTCTGCCATGAAACGCTCCATCCCCGCGAAGCGCTCGATATCGCGCGCTTTGCGGCGGATCACACCGCCCTGCATCACGGCCTTGGACGTAAAGAGGTCTTTCAGCCAGACCTCGGGCGAGAGGGGGGAGTTTCGGTTTTGCATGGGGTGGAGTGTGGCGCGCCTTGGTTAACGTTAGGTAAATCCCGAGCTACTCCCCATCTGTTGGACAGGAACTGGCGTAACTTAAGCTACTCTATGCACCTGCTGATCGGGG
>DFBX01000097.1 GCA_002366795.1 Rhodobacteraceae bacterium UBA3069
TTCAGATTTTCGCAGCCACCTCTGCCAGCTCATCGTTGATTTTCGCAGAATTGCAATAGCTGGGCGGGTTACTGCCCGACGGGTTCGACAGTTGCCAGACCATCGTGCAACGCCGCGATCTGGGTGGCATGGTGCAAGAGGTCACGACCTTTAACGTCAAAGGCAAGGATTTTCCGATTGCGCTGTATCTGCAAGGGACACCAGTGCGCGGTAAAATGATTGTCAGCTAGCTGAGCTTTCACACAACAATGTCCAAAGTTCTGGATCAGCTTAAATAGCGGGCATTTGTGATCACGCGCGATTATCCTTTGCGGGATTTTCGGGATCATGGGCATCCACCATTTCTATCTTGGCAATATCCTGCACGGCATTCTGGATCTGGCGATGTTCGTTTTGTTCATCGTTTTCACCATTCAAGGGCAACCCTTGTTGGCAGTCGCCATGCTGTTGGCGGATGCGCTGCATACGGTCATCGTGTTTTACCAATTGATCACGGAACAAACCATTGACGGGAGCGGCCGTCAGGTTCGATTGAAATGAACGAAAAACGAAGGACGAGTGAAATGGCCAATTTGGAACAAAATGTAGCTGAAGAATCCGGCAAGGGCTTTGTGCCTGCGGTTTTGTTGTGCTTCTTTCTGGGCAGCTTGGGTGTGCACCGGTTTTATCTGGGCAAGATCGGCACAGGTATCCTGATGCTGGTGACACTGGGTGGCTTTGGCATCTGGACGATGATTGATTTTGTGCGCCTGATCATCGGGTCGATGGGCGACAAATACGGGCGTCCGCTGAAACGCTAGGCCGTTCCCTTGGTGCGGGTGGCCAGAATGCGCCCATTCACGCCCCTATGATTACCAGACAATCAATGAACCCGCGCTTTGGTGCGGGTTTTTTGTGATCACGCGCCAAATTCCGAGCGTTTTTGTCGTAATCTCTCATAGCAAAGGGTGAGTCTGTTGCGGCGGCGGGTAAATGCCGCGACTGCACGGTGAGTTGTGATCACATAAAATCACTGCGTGATCACAAACCCCCTGTTAGCGCCCGAATTGACAAATTTTTTGTGACGCAAGGGGCTGTGTCTGCGTGACTCGGGCGCTAAAACCTTTATCAAAGGCCGCAAGACGTGGCGGGAGGCCGCCATGTGCAACCGAAAGGACTGACCCATGGCAGAGACGAAACGGGTGGTCGAGCGCCCCCTGTCGCCCCACCTTCAAATCTATCGCCCGCAACTGACCTCGATCACATCGATCCTGACGCGGATCACCGGCAACGCGCTGATTGTTGCCGCGTTCCTGATCGTCTGGTGGCTGCTGGCCGCATCTTCCGGCCCTGAATATTTTGCCACCGCCAACGCGGTTGTCACTGGCTGGTTCGGCGATCTGGTTCTCAGCCTGTCGGTCTGGGCGCTGTGGTATCACTACTTCGCCGGGCTGCGGCACCTGTATTTCGATGCGGGCAAGGGGCTTGAGGTGCAAACTGCCGAGACCCTGGGCTGGGTCATCATCATCGGGTCTGTCTGCATGACCCTGTTCACGCTGATCGTTATTTGAGGGAGGGCACCATGCGTTATCTGACCGCCCGCAAGCGCGCCGAGGGCAAAGGCGCATCCCATACCGGGACAGAACACCACTGGAAAATGCAAGTCAGCGCCGCGGGCCTGGCCGTTCTGGTGCCGACTTTCGTCTTCCTTTTCGGGTCCACCATCGGTGGCACCTACGAGGAAGTGACCGCCGATCTGACCAGCCCCTTTCTTGTGATCTTGACCGCCCTGGTGCTGGTCGTGGGGATGCAGCACTTTGCACAGGGCTGCAAAATGGCGATCGAGGATTACACGCAAGGCTCGTTGCGCAAGGGGCTGATCATGCTGGTCTTCGGGCTGAGCTATGCCATCACCGCAACCGGGCTGTTCGCCCTGGCGAAACTCGCGCTCTGAGGACTGAAAACAATGGCTGAATACGAATACGAAACCCACGACTATGACGTGGTCGTTGTGGGCGCCGGCGGTGCCGGTCTGCGCGCGACGCTTGGCATGGCCGAACAGGGTCTGCGCACCGCTTGCGTGACCAAGGTTTTCCCGACCCGTTCGCACACCGTCGCCGCGCAGGGTGGAATCGCCGCGTCCCTGTCGAACATGGGGCCGGACAACTGGCAGTGGCATATGTATGACACCGTCAAGGGCTCTGACTGGTTGGGTGACACCGACGCAATGGAATACCTGGCGCGCGAGGCCCCCAAGGCAGTGTACGAGCTGGAACATTACGGCGTGCCGTTTTCCCGCACCGAAGAAGGCACGATTTACCAACGCCCGTTCGGCGGTCACACCACCGAATTCGGTGAAGGCCCCCCCGTGCAGCGGACCTGCGCCGCAGCCGACCGCACCGGCCACGCCATTCTGCACACGCTCTATGGCCAGTCGCTGAAGAACAACGCGGAATTCTACATCGAATATTTCGCCATCGACCTGATCATGTCCGAAGACGGGCAATGCCAGGGCGTTGTCTGCTGGAAGCTGGACGACGGAACCATGCATGTGTTCAACGCCAAGATGGTCGTGCTGGCCACGGGCGGCTATGGCCGCGCCTATTTCAGCGCCACCTCGGCCCATACGTGCACCGGCGACGGTGGCGGCATGGTGGCCCGCGCGGGGCTGGCGCTGCAAGATATGGAATTCGTGCAATTCCACCCCACCGGCATCTACGGTTCGGGCTGCTTGATCACCGAAGGCGCACGGGGCGAGGGCGGTTATCTGACCAACTCCGAAGGCGAACGGTTCATGGAGCGTTACGCGCCCCAGTATAAAGACCTTGCGCCGCGCGACTATGTTTCCCGCTCCATGACCATGGAAATCCGCGAAGGTCGCGGTGTGGGCGAACATGGCGACCACATCCACCTGAACCTGTCGCACCTGCCACCCGAGGCACTGGCCGAACGCCTGCCCGGCATTTCGGAAAGCGCCAAGATCTTCGCCGGTGTGGACGTGACCAAGGAACCGATCCCGGTTCTACCGACGGTCCACTACAACATGGGCGGCATCCCCACCAACTATTGGGGCGAAGTGCTGAACCCGACCGCCGAAGACCCGAACGCGGTCGTGCCCGGCCTTATGGCCGTGGGCGAAGCGGGCTGTGCGTCGGTTCATGGTGCGAACCGTTTGGGTTCGAACTCGTTGATCGACCTCGTGGTGTTCGGTCGTGCCTCGGCCATCCGTGCCGGCAAGGTGGTTGATCCCGAAAGCGCGAACCCCGTGCTGAATACCGCATCTGTGGACAAGGCGTTCGACCGGTTCGACACGCTGCGCAATGCGAATGGCGCAACCCCCACTGCGGAACTGCGTCTGGAAATGCAGCGCACTATGCAAGCCGACGCGGCCGTGTTCCGCACCGACAAGACGCTGAAAGAAGGCGTGGACAAAATGACCGACATCGCCGCCAAACTGGGCGATCTGAAAGTCACTGACCGCAGCCTTGTCTGGAACAGCGACCTGATGGAAACGCTGGAGATGACCAACCTGATGCCCAATGCATTGGCCACCATCACCGGTGCCGAAGCCCGCAAGGAATCGCGCGGTGCCCATGCCATGGAAGACCACACCAAGCGTGACGACGAAAACTGGCGCGTTCACACGGTTAGCCGTGTCGATGGCAACAAGGTGGACCTGACCTATCGCCCCGTGGTCACCGACCCGCTGACCACCGAAGATCAGGGCGGTATCAGCCTCAAGAAGATCGCGCCGAAAGCGCGGACTTTCTGATCCGGCCATGAGTGGTCCGGCCAGCATATCGCAAGCAGATGCCCCGCCCCGGCGGGTCATCCTGCATTGCGGTGTGCAAAAGACCGGATCGACCTCGCTCCACCGGTTCTTGACGCGCAATGAAAAGGCGCTGAAAGGCCGGCTGGAGGTGCGTACGCCCAAGCGCAAGACCCCGCAGCAGGAATTGGGCCGCGCCGCGACCCGGTTTAGCCTTGATCCTACCGACGCCTCTGGCGCGGATCTGGTCAGCGCCATTGGCGCTTTGCGCGACAAGCTGCTTCAAGGTGGGTCGGAACCGTGCCTTGTCAGCCATGAAAACATCTGTGGTGCGGTGCCCGGTCGGGCAGGGCGCAACCGGCTTTACCCGGTGTTCCCCGCCATCGCCCGCCTGATCGAGGCGCACATGGCCCCGCTGCGCCCTGAATTCGTGCTGTATACGCGCGACATGGCGGCGTGGAAGCCCAGCGTTTACGGTCAGATGGTGCATTCCGACTGGTATACGAAAACGCTGGACGAATTCATGGATGACACCAGCGCGCTTGGCGGGTGGGACCGGCTGGAACAGCGGTTTGCGACCGATCTTGGCGCAGGCAAGCTGACCGTGTTCCGGCTGGAGGACGAAGCCCAGCCCGAATTCCCCGGCACGCAGCTGCTGCGCCATTGTGGGCTAAGCAATGACGACATCAAGGGGCTTCACCCGCAAGCCCGCAAAAGCAACCAACGGCTGAACTCCGGTGCCTTGGAATTCATCCGACAGATCAATGCCCTGGAACTGGCCCCGCGCACCCGCACTGACGTGGTGGAGCTTGCGGTGCGGAACCAGCGGCTGTTTACTACGAACTTAGACCCCAGCGGTCACGCCTGAAAAGGAAGCGAGAGATGGTCCAATTTACCCTGCCGAAGAACTCGAAAATGACGACTGGCAAGACGTGGGAGGCCCCGAAAGGCGCGACCAACCTGCGCAAGTTCCAGATCTATCGCTGGGATCCCGACACCGGCGAAAACCCCCGCGTGGACACATATTTCGTGGACATGGACAAGTGCGGCCCGATGGTTCTGGACGCGCTGATCAAGATCAAGAACGAGATTGACCCGACGCTGACCTTCCGCCGGTCCTGCCGCGAGGGTATCTGCGGGTCCTGCGCGATGAACATCGACGGGATCAATACGCTGGCCTGCATCTACGGTATGGATGAAATCAAGGGCGACGTGAAAATCTATCCGCTGCCGCACATGCCCGTGGTCAAGGATCTGATCCCCGACCTGACGCATTTCTATGCACAGCACGCGTCGATCATGCCTTGGCTGGAAACCAAGACCAACCGCCCCGCGAAAGAGTGGAAGCAGTCCATCGAAGACCGGAAGAAACTGGACGGTCTTTATGAATGCGTGATGTGCGCGTCCTGCTCGGCCTCTTGCCCGTCCTACTGGTGGAACAGCGACAAATACCTTGGGCCGGCCGCCTTGTTGCACGCCTATCGCTGGATCATCGACAGCCGTGACGAGGCCACCGGCGAACGTCTGGACGAGTTGGAAGACCCCTTCAAACTGTATCGTTGCCACACGATCATGAACTGCGCCAAAACCTGCCCCAAGGGGCTGAACCCGGCGAAAGCGATTGCCGAGATCAAGAAGATGATGGTCTCGCGTCACGTCTGATCGGCGCTTGAAATGAAAACGGCCCCGAAGCGTGGCTTCGGGGCCTTTTTCATAAGCAATTACAGCCGCTTGGCGATATAGAATTCATAGCTGAAGTAATCGGAATATTCCTCGTACAGCGCGATTTCCGCCTGTTCCGCGGTGATGATCTCGGCGGCGGCATCGCCGTGCCGCGCGGCGAAACCTGCAAACCGCGCGCGTAGCGGCCCATAGTAGTTTTTCATCCAGCAATGGCGCGGCAGGGGGAAATATACAAGTGGGCTGTAGTCGTTCTGCTCTAACTGGGCCATCTTCTCGCCCGCCGTCGCGACTTGGGGGTATTCAGTCTGCCAATGGGCGGTCAGTTCGTCCGGGCGGCGGTCGGTCAGCCACGTCATCTCGGATATGGCCAGCACGCCACCCGGCTTGAGATACGGGCGCCAGGCCTTGATCCCCTCGGCAAAGCCAAGATTGTAAATCGCCCCTTCGGATCAGATCGCATCAAGGCTTTTGTGATTGAAGGGCAGACCGGTCATATCGCCCTGCTGCACAGGTATCTTATGTTCCAGCCCCTGCGCGCGCGCGTTGTCCCACAAGCGGGTCAGGAAGGCGGGGAACAGATCCAGCGCGGTGATCTTTGCATTCAGGGCTTCGGCCAGGGCCAGGGTCGATGCGCCGGTGCCGCAGCCCAGATCGGCGATACGCAGCCCCGGCCGGCCTGACAGCCCCGACAGGGCAAGCGCCAACTGCGTTGCCGTCACGCTCCCCGGCCCCTGCCTTGCCCCATCTCGGTGCAGATCGACCAGCAATTCCATCATATCCATGGGCGCGTCCTGCCTTTTGCTTCCGCGGTCAATCTAGGGGTGCAACGTGGGCGCAACAGGCGATTTGGGTTGATGCGGCTACCCTTGCACATCACCCATTTCGCAGCTGCAGCATTGGCTGGCGACATGCGGGGCGGCCACACCTATGTTGCCCACAGGGAGGACAGGCCAAACTGAAAGGCACGTCCATGACAGACCAGCGGAAAACCCGGAAAGAACAAGCTCTTGCTATCCTCGAAGAGGCGTGGAGCTATTATACGCCGCAACCTCGCCCCGCTGCGGATAGTCCCGCATACGAGGAATACCTCCTCGCGGCATAATGATGCGCGGGCGGGCTTTGCCCCCGCCTGCAGCTTTTGCTAGACGCGAAGAATGATCATCGTTCTTGGCGTCGCCGTATTCATCACCATGCTGATCTTGCACCGCCCCGGCACCCGCGCCTGCCGCTGGCGTGCAGATCGGACCCGTGACCGCGATACGTTGCAGGCATGGCGCTGTGCCGCATGCGGCGTAGAGGTCTTTACAGCGACCGGCAAACCGCCGCAGGATTGCAAACGAAACATGCAACCGCCTCCGCTGTAAAAAGGCCGTAATCCCAATGACATCCGCCCCCGAAGATGCCGTCGCCCGCCGCGCCATACGGCCGGTGATCTGCTATCCCAACGACAGCCTTCCCGCACTCGACCTGCCAGCCATGCGCGCCGCCCGTGCCACCGCGAAAAAACTGTCAGAGGTGATCGCCCCCCCCGCGCGAGGCCGCTTGTTTCCGCGTCCCCGCCGGTGGCTTTTTCCGGATCACCTGCGTGGATGGCCCTCAAGTCGGCGATTTGAACCTGTGGAATGCGGATGACCTGTCAGAGCGGTTTTATTCCGGAAAAACAAGGGCTTTGCATGGCACCCACCTGACCACCGGAATGCGCATGTGGTCCGGCTTTCCGAACCTTCGGCCCATGGCGACGATTATCGACGATACCTTGGGCTGGTATGGGAAGGATGAATTTGGCGGGTCCGTCCATGACGTGATCGGCACGCGCTGCGATCCCTATACCCATAAGCTGTTGACCGATAACGATTATCATCATTGCTGCCATTCCAACCTGACCCGCGCCTTGGCCGATGAAACCGGCCTGTCCATGGCCAAGGCAGAAGTGCTGGTGCATGACGTGCTGAACGTGTTCATGTGCACCGGCTTCACCCGCGACACGGGGCAATACTTCATGAAAGCCAGCCCGGTGCGCCCCGGCGATCACCTGGAATTTCACGCGGAAATCAATCTGTTAGGTGCGCTGTCCGCCTGTCCCGGCGGTGATTGCAGCGCCAAGCATTCGTCGGATGCCGCAGCGTGCCATCCGCTGAAGGTCGAGGTATTCGAGGGCCATGGCGATCCGGCCCCGCGCAACGGGTATAACCGCAGTCACGGGCGCTAAGATACTGTAATATCAGGTGAAAGCGGCTTCCAGCGCGATCTCGACCATCTCGCCAAAGCTGCGTTCGCGGTCTTCGGCGGGCAGGGCTTCTTCGCGCAGCAAATGGTCGGAAACCGTTAATACGGCAAGGGCGCGGGCGCCGTGGCGATGCGCCAGATTGTACAGCTCTGCCGCTTCCATCTCGACCGCAAGAATGCCGTGACGCTGCATGATCTCGTTCAGGTCGGGCCGTTCGTCATAGAACACATCGGCCGAGTAAATCCCCCCCACGTAAGGGGAAATCCCGCGTGCCTCGGCGGCCGCTGCCGCCGCGCGCAGCAGGCCGAAATCGGCGCAGGGGGCGAAATTCAATTCGCGGAATATCCCGCGCGAGGGGGTCGAAAGCGTGGACGCGGTCTGCGCCAACACGATGTCGCGGACGTTAACCTTTTCCTGCATCGCCCCACAGGAACCGATGCGGATCAGGGTCTTGGCACCGTAATCGCGGATCAGCTCGTTCGCATAGATCGAGAGCGAGGGCATACCCATGCCCGACCCCTGAACGGTCACGCGATTCCCACGCCAAGTGCCTGTAAATCCAAGCATTCCACGGGTTTCATTGACCAATTCGACATCGTCCAAAAACGTCTTTGCCGCCCATTTGGCGCGCAAGGGATCACCCGGCATCAACACGGTTTCGGCGATCTGGCCCGGCTTGGCACTGATGTGAATGGTCATGGCGTCATCCTTGGTTAACGAACCCGTTAATTTCGTCGAAATCGTATAAAACGTGGGGGCAAATCCGTAATTTTACCGCTGATACTTGATGAAGGGCGTCAGCTTGGCGACCCGGTCATAGAGTTGTCGCGCGACCGCGTTGAAATCCTGTGTCAGCCAATAGACCATCGGCGTGCCATTGGCATCGGCGGCGGCATAGACCGCTTCTATCAAACCGCGGCCCACGCCCTGCCCGCGAACTGAAGGGTCTGCGTAAAGATCCTGCAAATAGCAGACATCCTCCAGCTTCCAGTTGTGCGGGTGATAGATGTAATGCACCAGCCCGACCAACGCGCCTTCGCTTTCGGCCACAAGTGCATTCTGCGTCGGACGGGCGGGGTCCAGCAGGCGGGCAAAGGTGGCCGCGTACACCTTTTCGGGGACCGAGGTCTCGTAGAACTCCAGATAGGCGGTCCACAGCCGGTGCCATTCAGCCTTGTCTGCTTGGGTCATTGATCTGATTGTCAGTGCCATTCCGGCCTCGTTGCAAAAGGTATTTTCAGAACAATGAAGGGAAGGGGGCAGAGCTTCAACAGGCTTTTCTTGGCAAAAGTATCCAAGGCGGAACATCCATGCCGGGTATCAGGTGGAGTAGGCGCAAAACCAGTCATGCCGGGCGCCAACCCGCGCGGATGCGTGGCACGAAAAGAGTGAGGCCCCCGAAGGGGCCTCGCATTTGGATCAGGTTTTGTAGCGATCACTCTGCGGCGACGTCCTTGGGGTCGGCCAGTGTCACGATGTCTTTCATGATCGTGTTCAGTTCGAAATCCTTGGGGGTGTAGACGCGGGCGACGCCCATTTCCAGCAGGCGTTTCGCGTCGTCGTCGGGGATGATCCCGCCGACGATAACCGGCACATGGGACAGGTTCGCGGCGCGCATCCGTTCCATCAGTTCTTCCATCAGGGGCATGTGGCTGCCCGACAGGATCGACAGGCCGACGACATGTGCCTCGTCCTCGACCGCGGCTTTCACGATTTCCTCGGGGGTCAGGCGGATGCCTTCGTAGGCGATGTCCATGCCGCAATCGCGCGCGCGGAAGGCGATCTGTTCGGCCCCGTTGGAATGCCCGTCCAGCCCCGGTTTGCCGACAAGGAACTTCAGGCGGCGCCCCAGCTTGTCGCTGACCGCGTCCACGGCTTCGCGCAGATCGTCCAGCCCTTCGGTTTTGTTGCTGACCGCTTTGGACACGCCGGTCGGGCCGCGATATTCGCCGTGGACGGCGCGCATCTGCTGTGCCCATTCGCCGGTTGTGACGCCTGCCTTGGCGCATTCGATCGAGGCGGGCATGACGTTGCGCCCTTCGCTGGTGTCAGTGCGCAGCTTTGCCAGTGCGGCCTGCACGGCGGCACCGTCGCGCGCGTCGCGCCATGCGTTCAGGCGGTCGATCTGGTCTGCCTCGACCGCCGGATCGACGGTCATGATGCCGCCATCCTCGCCCATCAGGGGCGACGGCTCTCCCTCGGTCCATTTGTTCACGCCAACCACGATGGTTTCGTTCTTTTCAATGCGGTTAAGGCGTTCCGCGTTAGAATCGACCAGCCGCGATTTCATGTATTCGATCGCGGCCACGGCCCCGCCCATCCCGTCGAGGTTGGACAATTCGTGGCGCGCGCCCTCTTTCAGGGCTTCGACCTTGGCGTCCACGGCAGGGTTGCCGTCGAACAGGTCTTCGTATTCCAGAAGGTCGGTTTCATAGGCCATGATCTGTTGCATCCGCAGCGACCACTGTTGATCCCACGGGCGCGGCAGGCCCAGGGCTTCGTTCCAAGCGGGCAGTTGCACGGCGCGGGCGCGGGCCTTTTTCGACAGGGTCACGGCCAGCATTTCGATCAGGATGCGGTAGACGTTGTTTTCCGGCTGTTGTTCGGTTAGGCCCAGCGAGTTGACCTGCACGCCATAACGGAAGCGGCGGAATTTGGGATCTTGGACGCCATAGCGGGACTCTAGGATTTCATCCCAGAGGTCGACAAAGGCGCGCATTTTGCACATTTCGGTGACGAAACGGATGCCCGCGTTCACGAAGAAGGAAATCCGGCCACAGAGCGCGGGGAAATCTTCGGGTTTGACGCGCGGGCGCAGTTCGTCCAGCACGGCGATGCCGGTGGCCAGCGCATAGGACAGTTCCTGTTGCGGTGTCGCGCCGGCCTCTTGCAGGTGATAGGAACAGACGTTCATCGGGTTCCATTTGGGCACGTTGGTATAGCAATACTCGGCCACATCCGCGATCATTTTCAGGGAGGGTTCCGGCGGGCAGATATAGGTGCCGCGGCTTAGGTATTCCTTGATCAGGTCGTTTTGCACTGTGCCTTGCAGCTTGGTGACATCGGCGCCCTGTTCTTCGGCGGCGGCGATGTAAAGTGACAGCAACCAAGGCGCGGTCGCGTTGATCGTCATCGAGGTGTTCATTTGTTCCAGCGGGATATTGTCGAACAGGGCGCGCATGTCGCCCAAGTGGCCGACGGGAACGCCGACTTTGCCGACTTCGCCCTTGGCCAGAATGTGATCGCTGTCATATCCGGTTTGGGTGGGCAGATCGAAAGCCACGGACAGGCCGGTTTGCCCCTTGGACAGGTTGGAGCGGTACAGCGCGTTGGAGGCGCTTGCGGTGGAGTGCCCCGCATAGGTGCGGAACAACCAGGGGCGGTCTTTTTTCACTTCGGTCGTCTCGCTCATGGCGGGCCTCCTGAATTTGAATTGCGATCGGGCAATAAAATTGCGTCTGAGATGTGATAGCCGGAATTTCGTGTCTTCGTCAATTCGCCGCATCGCGGCATGACGCAGCAGGGCCATACGACCTTGCGGCAATTTTCAAAGGGCGGGAAGGGGGGCGGGCGGCAATGCTGCGACGTGGCGTAGTTTCTGCACCTGCTCGGTCATAAAATTACAAAAATGACATTGGTGGGATTGCTTTGTTGCGTGACGGTCAATAGTTAAGGGGCATAAGGCCGCGATTCTGCGTTGCGGCAAAGGCTGAAAACAGGAGACGACGATGTCGGCGGATTTTGCTCAATACGACGCCCCCAAGAAGGACCTTTATGAGATCGGGGAAATGCCCCCGCTGGGTCATGTGCCGAAACAGATGTATGCTTGGGCGATCCGCCGCGAGCGTCACGGCGAACCCGACCAATCGTTCCAGCAGGAAGTCGTGGACACCTGGGAAATCGACAGCCACGAAGTGCTGGTTCTGGTGATGGCCGCAGGCGTTAACTATAACGGCGTTTGGGCCGGTCTGGGCCAGCCGATCAGCCCCTTCGATGTGCATGGCCAGCCCTATCACATCGCCGGTTCCGACGCGTCGGGCATCGTCTGGGCTGTGGGCGACAAGGTGAAAACCTGGAAAGTCGGCGACGAGGTCGTGATCCACTGTAACCAGGACGATGGCGACGACGAGGAATGTAACGGCGGCGACCCGATGTTCAGCCCCACCCAGCGGATCTGGGGGTACGAGACCGGCGACGGATCGTTCAGCCAGTTCACTCGTGTGCAGGCGCAGCAACTTATGCCGCGCCCCAAGCACCTGACCTGGGAAGAGGCGGCTTGCTACACGCTGACGCTGGCCACCGCTTACCGGATGTTGTTCGGCCACCACCCGCACGAGCTGAAGCCGGGGCAGAATGTTCTGATCTGGGGCGCGTCGGGCGGTCTTGGCTCTTACGCGATCCAGTTGGCGAACACCGCAGGTGCCAACGCAATCGGCGTGATTTCCGATGAATCCAAGCGTCAGTTCGTGATGGACCAGGGCGCAAAGGGCGTGATCAACCGCAAGGAATTCAACTGCTGGGGTCAACTGCCCACCGTGAATTCCCCGGAATACAATGAGTGGCTGAAAGAAGCCCGCAAGTTCGGCAAGGCGATCTGGGACATCACCGGCAAGGGTGTCAGCGTTGACATGGTGTTTGAACATCCGGGCGAGGCGACCTTCCCCGTGTCCACGCTGGTGGTGAAAAAGGGCGGGATCGTGGTGATCTGCGCCGGCACCTCGGGGTTCAACTGCACCTTTGACGTGCGGTACATGTGGATGCACCAGAAGCGCCTGCAAGGTTCGCACTTTGCCAACCTGAAACAGGCCGCAAGCGCCAACCGCCTGATGATCGAGCGCCGTCTGGACCCCTGCATGTCCGAAGTGTTCCCGTGGTCCAAGATCCCCGATGCGCATATGAAGATGCTGCGCAACGAGCATAAGCCCGGCAACATGGCCGTGCTGGTGCAAGCGCCGACCACCGGTCTGCGCACCGTGGAAGATGTGATCGAAGCGGGCAAGAAGTAAGCGTTTCGGCATCGCGTTATGCGAAAGCGCCCCCGGCCGATGGCTGCGGGGCGCTTTTTCTTTGCCCCAAGGCATCATCGAGGCGCGCGTGATTCCGGGGGCGTGACCCAATGGGGCGGCGTGCCGCCGCGCCTGATACCTTGCCCCTTCGCGTCCCGCTGCGGGGCGCGCGCAAGCCGCGCCGTGACGCGCGGCATTTACGATTGGGGCGGGCGAGAGGGTGTTCTTTACGCAAGCGGGGCGTTTGGCGGGCTTGCGAATCGCTTTGCCACCGGGTGCGCGGGATGCTTCGGCATGTCGATTATTTGCTTTCAAGCCCTTAGAAAATCACCCCTCACTATTTTCGGGGAGTTAGTTTTCGTGAATTTCTTAAGAAAAGCGTCTCATGCTATGCTTGATTTAACGTTTCATTAACCACTCACGGATGAGGGTAGCGATGCAGAACGATTGGATTTTGGACGTACTCTCGGATCTTCGGGCCTTTGCGGATGCCAATGGCATGGCGCATCTGTCCGAGCAGCTGGACACCACGCGACTGGTGGCAGCATGCGAGCTTGCGTCCGCGAACGGGGGGGCACCGGCAACGGTGCGCGCGGATGACGCCCAAGGTGGAGCGCATTTTGGAAGAGCTGGAGCGCGCTTTAGCGCTTGACGAGTTGCAGGGTCTGATTGAGGCCCTTCGCGACGAATTCAAGGTCGACCACATCGTTTATCACTGGGTTTCGGCCAAGGGCGAGCAATACGGCTGCGGCACCTATTCTGACGAATGGGTGGAACGCTATATCGAGCGGGATTACCTGCGCGTCGATCCGGTTATCCAGGGCTGTTACCAACGTTTCCATCCGGTCGGCTGGAAGCGGCTGGACTGGTCGGGCAAGGCAGCGCGGGCCTTTCAGATGGACGCGATCAGACACGGGGTCGGCAATCAGGGGTTTTCCATCCCGATCCGGGGGCCGAACGGGCAATTCGCCCTGTTCACGCTAAGCCACAATTGCGACGACGACACTTGGGACATGTTTTGCGAAGATCACCGCCGCGACCTGATCCTGATCGCGCATTATTTCAATCAAAAGGCGTTGGAGTTCGAGCCGGGCCGCACGCCCGAGTCAAATTCGGCCCTGTCCCCGCGCGAGGTGGATGCGATGACCCTGTTGGCGGTGGGATACAGCCGCGCGCAGGTGGCCGAGGCACTGGCGATTTCCGAGCATACCTTGCGGGTTTACATTGAAAGCGCGCGTCACAAGCTGGGCGCGATGAACACAACGCATGCGGTGGCGCGGGCCATGGCACGCGGTTTGATCGTGGTGTGAACGGAGCATTTTGACCTGTTCAGATTGCATTTCGTGAAAAATGTTCACGTTTTACCCCACGTCATGCGGCGCAACGCACGCCGTGGGAAATGTGCGTTAACCATCTATGCCTAGAGTTACCCTCATCAGTCAGGACGAGGGTAGAATGCCATGCTTAGATATGTATATGCCGACCAATTGCACCGTTTCCCGAAACTGCGCGACACGATGTTTCGTGATCGCGCTGACCAGTTCAAGACCCGGCTTGGTTGGGATGTGACGGTCGATGCCGCCGGGGAAGAACGCGATGAATATGACGATCTGAACCCGCTTTACGTGATCTGGGAACAGGCCGATGGCAGCCACGGCGGATCGATGCGGTTCTTGCCGACGACCGGGCGCTGCATGGTCAACGAACATTTCCTGAACATCACCGGCGGGGTGAGGATCGAAAGCGCAAACATCTGGGAATGCACACGGTTTTGCCTGTCCCGCGGGGTGGAAAGCCGGGTTGCGGCGGCGCTGATGCTTGCCGGTGGCGAGCTGATGCAGGCCTTTGACGTGGCCCATTTCGTCGGCGTGTTCGATGCGCGGATGGTGCGGATTTACCGCCGTATCGGGTCCAGCCCCGATGTTCTGGGTTCGGTCGGGGAGGGGCGCGAGCAGATAAGCGTCGGGCTGTGGGAGTTTTCGAACGAGGCGAAAGGCCGCGTGGCGCAGGCGGCCCGTATCAGCCCCGAATTGTCGCGCCTGTGGTTCGATCGTTCTTTCGGGGCGGATCATCGCCGGATGGCCCTGACCGCTTGACCGTCACCGCAGCCGCAGCCGGCAGAAAAATGCCTCGTTCCGCGCCGCTTTGTGCCGCGCGGCATCTGGCACACGGCGGGGCGGCGGGGTAGTGTCGCGCCATGACACTTCCCGCGCGCCCCACATATTCCGCCGACCAGGCCGAGGCCCATGACCGCATCGCCGACGTGTTGCGCGCTGTCGGTGTCGATCTGGACAATGCCACCCTGTTGCCCCCGCAAGAGGGCAAGGGGCAGGTGCTGGCGGTCATGGGCAAGGCCGGATCGGGCAAGACCCTGCTGCTGGCGCAGCTGTATCACGCTTTGAAAGATGCGGGTGTCGATGTCGTGTCCGGCGATTGGGAGGGCAAGCGGCGCAAGGACCGGCGCACGCTGGCCATTCTGGCGCCCACCAACAAGGCGGCCAGCGTTTTGCGCACACGCCGCGTGCCGGCGACGACGATCCACCGCATCCTTTACACGCCGGTTTACGACCCTGAATACGAGCGCATTGCCGAATGGCTGGCGGGCAGCGGCGAGCGCCCCGACCCCGAGGAGATGGGCGACGAGAAGATCACCGAGGAGGTGCTGGACCGCGCCTTTGCCTCTTACCAGGTGCATGGGTCGATCCCGGCGGCACTGGCGGCGGCGGGGCTGAGGGGCAGCGATTTCATCACCGGCTGGAAACGGCGCGACGACCCGCTGGATATCGGGTTCGTCGATGAGGCGTCGATGCTGGACGACAAGCAGTTCGACGATTTGCGAGAGATTTTCCCGACGCTGATCCTGTTCGGCGATCCGGCGCAGTTGGCACCGGTGGGGCAGTCGGGGACCATGGTGTTTGACAAACTGCCCGCCCCCGCGCAGTTGAACCTCAGCCGTATCCACCGGCAAGAGGCGGGCAACCCGATTCTGGACCTGGCCCATGCCCTGGCCGATCCGCAGCTGCAATTCCACCAGTTCGAAAATATGGTCGAGGAAGCGTCGAAACGCGACGAGCGGGTGCGCTATGCGTCCCGCGTCGAGGTGGATTTGATGGCGCGCAGCCCCGTTCTGGTCTGGCGTAATGCCACGCGCATCCGTCTGATCAGCGCCTTTCGCGGCGTGCATGGTGCGCCCGAGGACGCGATGCTGCCCGGCGAGCCGATGATCTGCGACGGGATCGAACTGCCAGCGAAACATCGCAAGAAACGGCTGGACCTAGAGGCGCGCGGCCTGATCAAGGGGGCACAGGTCGTATACTTGGGGCCGGGTCGAAAGCCCGCGTTTTCAAGGCTTTACGTGATGGGGGCCGAAGACCCGCAGGTCAGTGCCGCCTCGATCGTCAAGATCGAAAAACCTGACGAGGAAGAGCCGTTCATTCCCTATGCCGCGCGCATGGGGGCGACGTTCCTGCATGGGGCCGCAGTGACGATTCACAAGGCGCAGGGCAGCCAATGGGAAGACGTGCAGGTGTTCGCACCTGACCTTTATGTCGCCGCCAAGATGAACCGGAACGAGGCGGGGATACCCCTGTGGAAGCGGCTGGCCTATGTGGCGATCACGCGGGCGGAAACGCGGCTGCACTGGGTGGTGCGGGCGATGCTGTCCAAACCCACGGGGCCGCTCAGGATCGATGATCTGAAACCGGCCGAACCGTTGGTGATGCAGCCGGTGCAAGAGGTGGAAAACGACCAGATCGGGATGCTGTAGGCAGATTGCCCCGATGGCTGCGCCGCGCGACACCTGACGTTCGTGCGCACGAGACCCATGCCGTATCGCGCTGACGTGAAGCAGGGCGAGGTGCGGGCCGGGCAGGCCCGCGACGAGGGGGCGGGCAGCCCCCGCTCCCCCGCCGACCGAAGGGCGGATCAGACGTGCGGAAAATCCGCGGCGATATCGGCGGTGGTCGGGTCGGCGGTGCCAAGCAGGATCCCATCCAAGGCGTCGAAATCCAGCAAGAAGATCGACCCATCGGGGGTGAAATGGCCATAGGTGTCGGCCACCTCTTGCGCGGTCAGTGCGCCTGCTGCGTCCCACAGGTCCGCGCCCAGCTCTACCGTGTCTGTGCCCGGCTCGTAGTCGCGGATGATGTTGCGCCCCTTGGTTTCGCCCAGGATGGAGGAGAAGGTATCGGCCCCTCCTCGCCCGCAGGATGTCGTTGCCCGCCAGCAGGTAAAGCTGCTGGCTGATGTTCTGCCCGATCACGTTGTCATCCCCCGTGGTTGGGCCCGTCACCGTGCCAAAGCCGGAATAGCTTGCATCATTGGCGGTGAATGGGATGAACCCGCCGGTCATGGCCGTGACGAAATCCATCATCACCTCGGCTTGGTCGGCCACGCCGAGCCCGGTCGCGCCGGTGTCGGTGCCGTCATCCGTCCACGCCGGAACCTTGCACCGTTGCCACATCGACAGATATATATTGCAAGGCATAGTTGAAATACATCGTTATCCTTCTGACGTATTGGGCTGACGTATTGGAATCACAGGAAAATTGTCGCTCTTTCGGGGGGGGCGACAATTTGATCAATCACCGTATCAGGCCTTTCGCGCGGGGCTGCGGCGGATGCAGACAGGGGGTTTCGGGGGCACCGATGATACGGCATGTTGCCCGCAAGATGCAGATCGAAGGGAACGCAGATGGCACAGGCACGCAAAGGACGGATCGAGGACAAGCGGCTGCTGACCGGCAAGGGGCGCTATGGTGATGACCGTCGCGACGGGGCGCTTCACGCGGTGTTCGTGCGGTCCGATTTCGCTTCGGCCCGCGTGCTGGGGGTGGAAGCGGATGATGCGCGCGCCATGCCCGGCGTCTTTGCGGTGTTCACCGGCGCAGATATGGCGGCGGCGGGCATCGGGCCGTTGCAAGTGCCGATGCAGCTGACCGGGCCGGACGGGCATGAATGGCGCGACACCCCGCGCCATCTGCTTGTCACCACCTGTGTCCGCCACGCCGGTGAGCCGCTGGCCATCGTTATCGCCGAAACCCGCGCGCAGGCGTTGGACGCGGCAGAGGCCGTCCTGTCCGATCTGGAGGAACTGCCCGCCGTCACCACGCTGGAAGAGGCGCAGGCGCAGGGCGCGGGGCTGGTGCATGATGACCGCCCCGGCAACCTGTGCCTTGAATGGCAGCGCGGCGATTGGGACGCGGCGGGCGATGCCCTTGCCGGGGCGGCTCATGCCGTCCGCCTGACCACCCCCGTCACCCGCGTCACTGCCGCCCCGATGGAGCCGCGCAACGCCTATGCCGGCCCGATCGAGGGCGGCCGCTGGGAGTTGTGGGCCAGCCATCAGAACCCCATGGCCCTGCGCCCCCTGCTGGCCGAGGCGATGGGGATGCAACCGCAGGATATTCGCTGCCACGCGGGCGATGTGGGCGGGGCTTTTGGCATGAAGGCCGGGCCGCTGCGCGAAGAATGCGTGCTGTTCTGGGCCGCGCATCGGTTGGGGCGCGCGGTGCGCTGGTGCGCCGACCGGGGCGAGGATTTCCTGGCCGACGAGGCGGGGCGCGACATGCGCATCACCTCAGAGCTGGGGATGGATGCCAATGGCAACTTTCTTGCCATGCGTTTCGCGGTAGAGCTGAACGTGGGGGCCTATGCCTCTTCTCGTTCCTTGGCGATGCTGTTGAATTATGGGGGCGTGGCAGGGGTTTACCGCACACCGCTGATCGCGGGGCGGATGACCGGCCACCTGACCCATTCGGTGCCCGTCGCGGCCTATCGCGGCGCGGGCCGGCCAGAGGCGACGCTGGCGGTCGAGGCGCTGATCGACCATGCCGCGCGGCAGGCGGGGTTCGATCCGGTGGAACTGCGCCGCCGCAACCTGATCGGGGCCGAGCAGATGCCGTGGAAATCGCCATTTATCTTCGACTATGACTGCGGTGATTTCGAAAAGGTGCTGGATGCTGGGCTGGCCCGTGCCGACTGGCAGGGGTTCGATGCGCGGTCGGCGGGTTCGGCCAAGCGCGGAATGGTGCGCGGGCGTGGGCTGGCGCTTTGTGTGGAAACCGCGGGCGGGCTGTGGGGCAATCCGGGGCAGGATTTCACCAATGTCGAAATCCATGCCGATGGCACGGTCACGTTGGATGTGGGCACGTTTTCCGGTGGATCGGGGCTTGAGACGGCTTTGACCGATCTGGCCGCGGTGGCGCTGGATCTGCCCCCCGAGCGGATCACCTATCGGCAGGGCGACACCGATCGGCTGGACAAGGGGCGTGGCATGGGCGGATCGGCGGCGATGCCGCAGGGCGCGCCCGCCTTGCAGGATGGGGTGCGCCGCGCGCTGGCCAAGGCGTGCGCCGTTGCGGGCGACATTCTGGAGGCCGCCGAGACCGACATCGAATATGCCGAAGGTGCGTTCCGTATCGTTGGCACCGACCGCGCGGTAACGCTGGAGGAGGTGGCGAAAACCGCCGACGATCGTGGCATTCGCCTGCTGGGAGAGGGCAGTTTTGCCCCCGATGCGCCGACATTTCCCAATGGGTGCCACATCTGCGAGGTCGAGATCGACCCGGACACCGGCCTGTGCTGCATCGCCTCTTATAGCGGGGTCGAGGATATCGGCACCGTCATCAACCCGCAGATCGCCGAGGGGCAGATCCACGGCGGCGTGGTGCAGGGGCTGGGGCAGGTGCTGATGGAGCAGGTCAGCTATTCCCCCGGCGAGGGGCAGTTGCTGACCGGCTCTTTCATGGATTACGCCATGCCGCGCGCCTCGGACCTGCCGATGCTGGACGCGGGGTTCGAACCCGTCCCGACGGCGTTGAACCCCAACGGGGTCAAGGGCGTGGGCGAGGCGGGCACCATCGGCGCATTGGCTGCCGGCATGAGCGCGGTACAGGATGCGCTGGTGCGGCTGGGTGTGACCAAACCGCTGGACATGCCCGCCACCCCGTCGCGGGTTTGGGCCGCGATTGCTGCCGCCCGCAAGGGCTGAGGCAGAGTCCGGGCGATGCGTCAGCCAAACGGAAAATAGACCATGACCCCGTCCTTGCGCAGCAGGTAATCATGGCTGGGCAGGGCGCTGTTGACCCAGATGGGCGTGAAGACGATGCGCCAGACCGTGCCGCAATCATAGACGCGCGCGTGGCGGGTGCGGATATATTCGGCATAGCTCATGCGCCGCCCGTTGCGGTGCAGGGGGCCGCGGAACTGTGCCTGGAACTGCGTCAGGATACGCGCCCGATCGCGGGCATCGGCGGGCACGCAATTGGCCAGCGGCGGCAGGCGATACGCTACCTTGGCGGGTTGGGCCATGGGCGTTGTCACCACCATCGTGTTGCAGGCCGACAGGGCCATGGCGGCTGCCAGGCCCAACAGGGCCGTTGCCTTGCGGATGCCTGTGCCGTGGGGGTCTGGGGTATTTATGACTTGCATGGTGGAAACCTCCTGTCAGACGGCGGATCGCCGGCTGCGAGGGTCATCTTGCATCATGTCGGCGCGGTGGCTTTGCGTCTTGTCAATTGGTGCGGCCCGGGGCGGATTTCAGCGTATGGGCGAACAGGCTTGACCCAAGGCTTCGGGCGCGGATAGCTTTGGGTCAAAGTGCAGAAGGAAATTCTGTATTGCGGAAGTTTTGGGTTGGGAGGCCCATGCCGCATCAAGGGAGGATCACCATGACACTATCGCTTCGGCCGGGCTCTCGCCCGTGGCACCGCCAATACGCCAAAGGGGTTCGCCCCGATTTTACGCCCGAGCCGACGACATGGACCGCCATGATGACCGAAGCGTTCAAGGCGCATCAGGGTAGGCTGTCGATCGAATATTACGGCAAGTCCTTCAGTTACGACCAGATGCAGGCGCTGGTGGCGCAGGCCGCGGCGGCGCTGCGTGCCCATGGCATTCAAAAGGGCGACCGCGTGGCGCTGCATTTGCCGAACTGCCCGTGGCACCCGATCTTTTTCTTCGGCGCGATTGCGGCGGGTGCGGCGGTGACGCATCTTTCCCCGCTGGATGCCGACCGCGAGATTGCCCACAAGATGCAGGACAGCGGGGCCAAGCTGTGCATTTCCCTGACCACGCCGGAATTTGCCCGCCACTTCGGGTCGCTTCTTGCCTCGGGCGAGCTGCCTTTCCTGGTGCAATGTCCCGATCCGGTGTCGGCCATGGGGCGCGATTGCCCGGTGTCAGAAGGCGCCGTGGGGGTCGAGGCATTCTGGGGTGATCATGCGGGGGCGGCCTATGATCCGGCGCCGGTCGCGCCGGATGACATGGCCCTTTTACAATATACTGGCGGCACCACCGGCCTGCCGAAAGCGGCGGTACTGACCCATGCCAACCTGACGGCGGCGGTGCAGATCTATCACGAGGCCTCCAAGGACGAGCCGGCGACGCAGCCGGGGCGCGCCAGCCTAGTCTATTCGCCGCTGTTTCACATCATGGGCCTGACCACCGCCCTGCTGAAACGGTTTTACGAGGGCGGCGCGCAGCATTTGCGCCTGCGCTATGACCCCGCGCAGGCGGTGCAAGAGATCGAGGAAAAGCGCGTTGCGGCCTTTGGCGGCGTGCCGACCACATGGATTGCCCTGCTGCAATTGCCGGATATCGAAAAGCGCGACCTGTCGTCCCTGACCTATGCGGCCTCGGGTGGTGCGCCCCTGCCGGTGGAGGTATACAACCGCGTCAAGCAGTTGACAGGGCTGAAAATTCGCGGCGGCTGGGGCATGACCGAAACCTCGCCCGCGGGGACAGCGGTGCCGCAAGGAATGCCCGATGAAAAGCTGGGCACCATCGGCGTGCCGCTGCCGGGGTTGGACATGCGCATTGTTGATGTCGAGGATCCGACCCGCGTTCTGGGCCCGAACGAGACCGGCGAGATGGCGATCGCGGGGCCGAACGTGTTGCGCGAATATTGGCAGAAACCCGAGGAGACGCGGAACGCCTTTGCGGATGGTTGGTTCCTGACCGGCGATATCGGTTACATGGACGAGGACGGGTATTTCTACCTGGTAGACCGCAAGAAGGACATGATCCTGTCTGGTGGGTTCAACGTTTATCCGCTGGTGATCGAGAACGCGGTGCACCAGTATCCTGACGTGTCCGAGGCAATGGCGATTGGCGTGCCGGACAGCTATCGCGGGGAAAGCGCGAAGGTGTTTGTGGTGTTGAACGCGGGTGCGGATCGGTTCTCACTTGAGGAGTTGCAGGCGTTTCTGGAGGACAAGCTGGGGCGGCACGAGATCCCGCGCTATGTCGAGTTTCGCGAGGCTTTGCCGCATACGCCCGTGGGTAAGCCCGACCGCAAGGCGCTGAAGGCCGAGGAGGTCGCGCGCGAGGCTGTGGACGGCTGATATTTCCGATACAGCGGTTTTGAGGGGGTGCGGTGGCAGCGGGGCGCGTAAGGCGCCCCGCTGCCACCGCCGGGCGTGCGCCATTCGGCGCGCGCCACTGCTTGAAATGTCCCGCCCCTGTTCCGGCGCTGGATGCGTGGAGGGGACGGGTTTGAGTATTTTCGGCAAAATGAAAGCAGGGGGCGGTGTGCCCCTTAGTCGCGTGTCCAGCCGAGGGTTTGGGCGAGGCGGGTTTGCGCCGCGTCGTATTCCGCTTTCAGGCGGGCGACGACCTCGGCCGCGGGTTTCACGTCCTTGACTGCGCCGATGCCTTGGCCCGAACCCCAGATTTCCTTCCAGCTTTTCGGTTTTTCGCGGTTTTCGCTGAAGTTCATGGTGCTGGGGTCGGAGCGTTCGAGGTTTTCGGGGTCCATCCCTGCCGCCGCGATCGAGGGTTTGAGGTAATTGCCCCAGACGCCGGTGAAGAGGTTGGAATAGACGATGTCATCGGCCCCGCTTTCGGCGATCATTTCCTTGTAGCGTGCATCGGCGTTGGCTTCTTCGGTCGCAATGAAGACCGATCCGGCATAGCCGCCATCCGCGCCCATGGCTTGCGCGGCGAGGATCGAGTCGCCCTTGGCAATGGCGCCAGACAGGAACAGGGGGCCGTCGAACCATTCCCGGATTTCCTGGATCAGCGCCAGAGGAGACAGGGCGCCCGCGTGGCCGCCCGCCCCGGCGGAGACAGCGATCAGCCCGTCGGCGCCTTTTTCGATCGCCTTGTGGGCGAAGCGGTCGTTGATCACGTCGTGCAGCACGATGGCGCCGACGGAATGCGCGGCCTCATACACCCATTCCTGTGCGCCGAGCGAGGTGATCCAGACCGGCACCTTGTGTTTCACACACAGTTCCACGTCGCGTTCCAGCCGTGCGTTGGAGCGGTGGACGATCTGGTTGACCGCGAAGGGGGCGGCGGGGTTGTCGGGGTTGGCTTGGTTGTGGCGGTCCAGTTCGGTGCTGATGCGGGTGAGCCATTCATCGAGGCTTTGGCCCTCTTTCTCGCGGGCGTTCAGGGCTGGAAAGCTGCCGACGATGCCAGCCTTGCATTGGGCCAGCACCAGGTCGGGGTTGGAGATGATGAAAAGCGGGCTGCCGATCAGCGGCAGTGACAGGTTTTTCAGAATATTCGGCATGGTCATTTTGGTCGTCCTCTCTGCGCGCATGCGCGCGTTCCTTGGGGGAATCTATGCAAGGGGGCGGGTATTGTCCAAGCTGCGGGGCGTGGTTTTCGTGCCGCCCGGATTGAACGCTGCGTCATTTTAGACGCCGGGGCATTGCGGGGGTGCGGGCCGGTCGCGGCTGGCCACATTGCGGCCAATCCGCAACGCCCGCATGAAAATTCCGGGTCGGGGGCGGTTTTGCACTCTGACGCTCTGGCCTCGATTCTGCGGCTGTGGTTAACAGGAGCATGACGCTGGGGGGCGCCAAGATAGAGTAGGGACCGGAATGATCCGTCTGATTGCCGCCGCCGCGATTGCGTTTTCCGCGATAGCAGGCACCGCCACCGCGCAAGACACGCTTTCGACAGAGCGGGTGAAGCTGGGCTATGGCCGGCTGGTCACGAACGATTTCATCGGCGACACGCAAGACCGCTGGCGGTCTGGTTCGGTTCAGGCCAGCCGGATCTGGGGGCGGGGCTGGTCCGGCGATTTGCCGGAACAGTTTGGCGATGTCATCGAATTGCGTCTGGGCGGGCAGATCATTGCTCCTGACGATCTGAAAAAACCTGCGGCGGACGACCGGCCTTATGCGACGACCGTGGCGCTGGGCCTGCACACCCATTTCGCGCGCGGCGCGGTGGAGTTTGCGTTGGGTGCCGATATGGTCGTGACCGGCGATCAAACGGGCCTGCGCAATTTTCAGGACGGGTTGCATGATGCGCTGGGCGTCGACGGCACATCCGGCACCACCCGCGCGAACATGATCGGCAACGATTTCCACCCCACCGTGGTGGTCGAGGCCGGGCGCGAGTTTACCCTGAACAGCGGTGCGCGGCTGCGCCCCTTTGTCGAGGGGCGCGCGGGGGACGAGACCCTGATCCGTGCCGGTGCCGACCTGACCATCGGTCAGACGGGGTTGGGCGAATTGCTGGTGCGGGACGTGGTCAGCGGGCAGCGTTACCGGTCGGTGTCGAACCGCAACGCCGGACGTTCTTTCGTGCTGGGCGGCGATGTGGCGCATGTGGCCGACAGCATCTACCTGCCTGAAAGCGCAGGCTATGACATGAGCGATCTGCGCACCCGCCTGCGCGCAGGCGTGCATTGGCAGGCCGAAAAAACCAGCGGTTTCTACGGGTTGACCTACCTTGGCGAAGAGTTCGAGGGCCAGGATGGCGGGCAGGTTGTAGGCTCTGTGCGGCTTAAATTCGACTTCTAAGACAAAAATGCCACGCGTCACAAATCCGGACTTCCCAGGGTGATTCGCCTCTGTTAACCTTCTGTTAATAATAAAAGAAGACTAGAGGCAGCATACAGGCAATGGGAACGGGCTATAAGGGCGCGTTCGTCATCTCCTGGTCGCAAACGGAACTGGACGGTCTTGATGCCGCGCCTATCGCTTCGCTTAGCGTTGGTGCAGCCTGGGCCTGGCGCGGCGATGCCGTGCGGGTCGATGGGCCCGGTGAACTGTTGCGTCTGGATGAGGCGGACGGAAAGGCCGACCTGAGAAAGCGGGCGGCGCGCATGGTGCGCAGGCTTGTCGGGGTGGCAGTCACAGGCAAACGGGATTTGCGCGGGATCGAGGTGGAAGAGCCGTTGATGGACAGCGCCATCATCGTGACCGATGGCGCGCGAACCTATACAATCACCGTGATCGAACCGGGCAATGGCGCACCGCCGCTGCTGCTGTTCATCGACGATCTGCCGCCGCGCAATACGGATTTGTGGGTCGTGCATCACGCGCTGGACCATGTGCAGGCCCAAGACAGTATGAGCCCGTCCACGGGCGGCGTGATCTGTTTCACCCCCGGCACCCGCATCCAGACGCCCGATGGCGCGCGCCTGGTCGAGGAACTGCGCGAGGGCGACCGGGTGATGACCCGCGACAGTGGCGCGCAAGATATCGAATGGATCGGATCGCGCCGCATGACCGGCGCGCGCTTGTTTGCCATGCCCAAGCTGCGGCCCATTCGCATTCGTGCGGGCGCTTTGGGTGTCGAGCGACCAGACGAGGAATTGCTTGTCTCACCCGAGCATCGGATGCTGGTGAAGGGCGATGTGGCGCAGGCGTTGTTCAATACGCCCGAGGTTCTGGTGTCGGCCAAGGATCTGATCAACGATCATACCATCGCGGTGGATACGGCCCTGAAAGAGGTGACCTATATCCACCTGCTGTTGCCCAAGCACGAAATCCTTTGGGCGAACGGGGTCGAGACCGAAAGTTTCCATCCGGCGAACGCGGCCCTGTCCACGCTGGCCGAGGAAGACCGCGAACGCCTGCTGGCGCGCAACCCGTCGCTGGCGGCAGAGCCAGAGCGTTACGGCGATTATGCCCGCCGCAACCTTTCGCGGTCCGAGGCGGCGATCTTGCGGCACGAGGTCGCCTGACCCACATGTTTTTCACAAGGACGCGGGGCAGGGGTAACTTGCCCCGCGTCTTTGTTTTATTGCCCGCTTGACTCTGTGCTGCGCGCAGATATAAGCGCGACTTCATTGGTGTTGGTGGCCCCCGCAAGGGGATGCCTGTCATCGGAAGGGAACGCCGCAAGGCGGACCTGAAGAAGAGGACAACGCCCTTTGTAAACGGCATCAGGCCCGATCCGGGGTCAGGTTTGCACAATCGGTTGAAGGCGCATCTGCGATTTAGGCCAGAAAAGTGGGAACCGGTTTTCGGATCAGATCGAAATGCCAGCATAAAGGAGAACAGCCGTGACCAAACGCACGTCTGCCAAGTACAAAATCGACCGCCGTATGGGCGAAAACATCTGGGGCCGCGCCAAGTCGCCGGTCAACCGCCGCGAATACGGCCCCGGCCAGCACGGCCAGCGCCGCAAGCAGAAACTGTCCGACTTCGGTATCCAGTTGCGCGCCAAGCAGAAGCTGAAAGGCTACTACGGCGACCTGACCGAGAAACAGTTCCGTCGCATTTACGGCGACGCCGAGCGTGTCAAAGGCGATACCGGTGAAAACCTGATCGGTCTGCTGGAGCGCCGCCTGGACGCCGTTGTTTACCGCGCGAAATTCGTGCCGACCGTGTTCGCAGCCCGTCAGTTCGTGAACCACGGCCACGTGATGGTGAACGGCAAGCGCGTCAACATCGCCTCTTACCGTGTGAAAGAGGGCGACGTGGTCGAAGTCCGCGAGAAGTCCAAGCAACTGGCTGTCCTGCTGGAAGCCGTGCAACTGCCCGAGCGTGACGTTCCCGATTACATCGACGCCGACCATTCGAAAATGAAAGCCACGTTCGTGCGCGCACCGCAGCTGGCCGATGTGCCCTACCCGGTGATCATGGAACCGAATCTGGTCGTGGAATTCTACGCGAAGAACTAAGAAGCGTTTCAAGAAAATTCCTGGTCTCAGATTTTCTCGAAACGCGCGCGCCCTATCGGTGTTCCGCGCGTTTCGAAGCAACTTCTTGCCTCAGGATTGTTTCAAAACGCTTTATCTTCGCCGATCCACCAAGACATAAAAAACCCCGCAGGAAACTGCGGGGTTTTTCTTTGTCTGCATGGGTCTTGGCCCAAGTCGGCAAGGGGTTTAGCCCAAGACGTTGTTGAATGCATCCAAGTGCGATTGCGACCCGGCCAGCAGGTTTTCGTAAACACTTTCCAGCGTGGTGCCTTCAACCAGGTCGGCGGCAGCTGCGATGTCGATCATGTCTTTTTCCTCGATCGCGACGCCCACTTCCAGCGCGGCGGTCAGGGATTCGCTGCCCACGGCCAGCAGTTCGTCATACATGGCCTGAAGTTCGGGGTCTTCGAAACTGCCCGCCTCTTCGAATACAAAGCTGTCCACGTCTATGCCGATGTTTTCCGCCTGCGTCACCAGCGCGTTGAAATGGCTGTCTTCGGACTTGGCGATATTGTCGAAAATCTTCATGCCATACATTTCGTAGAAGGCGTCGTAGATGTCGCCAGCCAGTTTTTCTTCTTCAAGCATATACAGCAACTCGGCGATGGCTTCGTCGCTGTAGCTGACTGTAAGATCGGTGGTGCCGACAGGATCGGTGCCAGTGTCCACGGGGTCGGCCACGTTGACCGTTCCGGTAATCGTTTCAAGAAGGGTGGTTCCCACCAGATCGTCCTGCCCGGACTGCACGCCTGCTTTCTGCATCGTGGCTGCTTTCCTGAATCCGTTCTTCATGTTTTTTGCCTCTTTCGATTTCATCTATCTGGAGAGGTCATGTATTCCGATATTCACATGTGTTTAAAAAGTGGCAAACGATTCCGGGGGTGATTTTCGGCCATTTCCGGCCTATCGGACCGGTTTCCTATGGCAATTGCCAGCCGAGGGGCTGCGACCTGTTTGTGCCTTCCCTTGAAGCAGCCGCCTTAGTATGAGGGGGGCGCAGGAGATACAGACATGACCAAAATCGCACCGCAGCCCGGCATTATGGATATCGCCCTTTATCAAGGGGGTGCCTCGCATCTGGAAGGCGTGAGCGAGGTGGTCAAACTTTCCTCGAACGAGAATCCCTTTGGCCCGTCAGAGGCGGCGATCGATGCCTACCGGCGCGAGGCGCTGAACCTGCATCGCTATCCGTCCACCGACCATGCCGAATTGCGCGCCGCCATCGCGGAGGTGCACAAGCTGGACGCGGACCGCATCATCTGCGGCGTCGGCAGCGATGAGGTGATCCACTTTCTGTGCCAAGCCTATGTGGGGCAGGGCGACGAAGTGATTCACACCGAACACGGCTTTGCCATGTATCGCATTTCGACCCTGGCGGCGGGCGGCATCCCCGTCGAGGCGGGCGAGACGAACCGCCGTGTCGATGTGGACAAGATCCTGGCCAGCGTGACGGATCGCACCAAGCTGGTGTTCATCGCCAACCCCAACAACCCGACGGGCACCATGCTGCCCGCCAAAAAGGTCAAGCGCCTGGCCGAGGCCCTGCCCGAGGGCGCGCTGCTGGTGCTGGACGGTGCCTATGCCGACTATGTGGACGGGTTCGATGGCGGGGCCAAGCTGGTCGATGCGCGGGACAACGTGGTGATGACGCGGACCTTCTCCAAGTTATATGGCTTGGGCGGTTTGCGCGTCGGCTGGGGCTATGCGCCGCGCGATGTGATCGACGTGCTGAACCGTATTCGCGGCCCGTTCAACCTGTCAAACGTGGCCCTTGCCGTGGCCGAGGCTGCCGTGCGCGACCAAGCCTATGCCGACAAGTGCCGCGCGGAAAACACCCGCCTGCGTGCTTGGCTGATCGACGCGCTTGCCGCCCATGGTGTGCCTTGCGACAAGTCCGAGGCGAATTTCGTGCTGGCCCGTTTCGACAGCCCCGAAGAGGCAAAAGCCTGCGACGCCTTCCTGCGCCAGCACGGTCTGATCGTGCGCCTGGTGGCCGGGTATAAACTGCCCGAATGCCTGCGCATCACCATCGGTGACGAACCGGCCTGCCGCCGCGTCGCCCATACCATCGGCCTGTTCAAGGGGCGCGCGTAATGAGCGCCGCCCAAGCCCAACAGCCCGCGCCCTACAAAAAGGTCGCGCTGATCGGTCTTGGCCTGATCGCCTCGTCCATCTTCTGGGCGATGCGCCGCGCGGGGATGGCGGCCGAGGTGTCCGGCTATGCAAGATCCGAAGCGACCCGCGACACCGCCCGTCGGCTTGGCCTGTGCGATACGGTCTGCGACAGCGCGATCGAGGCCGTGGAGGGCGCCGACCTGGTGATCCTTTGCGTGCCGGTCGGGGTGATGGGTGCAGTGGCCGCCGAAATCGCGCCGCACCTTGCCAAGGGCGCAACCGTGACCGACGTGGGGTCGGTCAAGAAATCGGTGATCGAACATGTCGCGCCGCATATCCCCGAAGGCGTCGATTTCGTGCCCGCGCACCCGATGGCAGGGACCGAACATTCCGGCCCCGACAGCGGCTTTGCCTCGCTGTTCGACAACCGCTGGTGCTTGATCGTGCCGGGCGACGCGCGCGAAGAGGCCGTACTGCGGCTTGAAGCGTTCTGGCAGGCGCTTGGCACCAATACCGAACGGATGGAGGTCGAACATCACGACCAGGTCTGCGCCGTGGTCAGCCATATCCCGCACCTGATCGCCTACACGATGGTCGGCGTGGCCGACGACCTGCGCCGCGTGTCGGATCAGGAGGTCATCAAGTTCTCTGCCGCCGGTTTCCGCGATTTCACCCGTATCGCGGCCTCGGACCCGACCATGTGGCGCGATGTCTTCCTTGAAAACAAGGAGGCCACGCTGGAAATCCTTGGCCGCTTCGCCGAGGAACTGTTCGTGCTGCAGCGCGCGATCCGGTCCGGCGACGGCGACCACCTGTTCGACTATTTTACCCGCACCCGCGCCATCCGCCGCGGTATCATCGAGGCGGGGCAGGACACCGATGCGCCCGATTTCGGGCGCGGCAAGCGCGAATGATGCGCGGCGCGGCGATCTTTGCGACGCTGCTGCTGATCGCCGGCGCGGCCACGGCCCGCGCGCCGGATACATCCTTGCGCCCCGTCGCGCGGCCCGGCACCGCCATGGTGCAGCCCGCGGCACCGTCAGCACAGTCCGAGGCAGAGCGCCCGCGCAAGGGCCTGTTCCGGTCGCTGCGCCCGATCCTGCGGCCCGACGGGTTGAAGGGCAATGTGGTGAAACGCCGTGCCGCCAGCCTGAAAGGCGCGGTCTGCGGCGATCCTGACATCAAGGGCGAACCCATCGGCCCGGTGCCCGGCAAGATCCGCGGCTGCGGCGTGGCGCAGGCCGTGCGCGTGCGTTCGGTGCGGGGCGTCGCCCTGTCCACCCCTGCCGTGATGGATTGCACCACCGCCAAAACGCTGAAAACATGGGTCGCCAAGGGGCTGTCCCCGGCCGTGGGCCGATACGGAGGCGGCGTGCGGGAAATGCGCGTGATGGCCAGCTATGCCTGCCGCACCCGCAACAGCCAGAAAGGCACAAAAATCTCGGAACATGGCAAGGGGCGTGCGGTGGATATCGGCGGGTTCACCCTGCACAATGGCACGCAAATCTCGGTGTTGAAGGACTGGGGCAAGGGGCGCAGTGGCAAGATCCTCAAACAGGCGCATAAATCCGCATGTGGCCCCTTCGGAACGGTGCTTGGCCCCAATGCCAACAAGTTTCACAGCGACCATTTCCATTTCGACACGGCGCGTTACCGGTCAGGCAGCTATTGCCGCTAGCCCGCAAAGGCGGCCTCCTTGCGCAGGCTCGGACGCCTCCGGCGGAGGTATTTGGCGAACAATGAAGGTTAAGGCGCCGCCGCCCTTTCATTGTTCTGAAAATACCTGAAACTCCATGCGAATACAGGGCCTCGTCGAACCCGAAGCGTTACCCGTTCCGCAGCATCCTGAACGCGGTTGACGCGCCCCAGCCTGCGGCGATGGCGATGGCGATGGACAGCAGCCCATAGACCAGCGATTGTTCGCGCGAGAGCGTAAAGAGAAACCGTTCAAGCCCCACCTTGCGCACCTCGATCGGGGATGAGACCCAGTTCACCACCTCTTGGTCGCGGATCAGGAAGATGCGGGTGGTATAGGTGCCCTCGGTCAGGTTGGCGGGCATGGTGATCGCGGTGCGGAACAGGGTCTGTTCGCGGAAACTGACCTCGCCCTCCAGCACCTGATACAGCCCTTCGCGGGTGCGCAGACGGATCAGCGCCTCGCGGAATTCACCGACCCCGCCGGCCTTGCCGCTGATGCCCACGGCGCGGATGGCGCGTTTGATGGTGATGTCGTGGCGCAGGTTTTCCGAACGGGACAGGATGTCGTCCAGCGGGGCAGAGCTGGCCAGTGCATAAAAGCTGGGCGCGCGGTCCATGGTCACGCCCGAGGCATTGCGCCAGATGCCGCCGGTATGATCCTTGCGGAACACGGTCAGCGCCTGCGAGGGGCCGGCCACGGTGACGATCACCTGCAATGGCAGATCGGCCATCGGTGCCTCGCGTTTGACCGCGCCAAAGATCAGCAATTCGGAGCCGTTGAAATCGGCGGTGATCGAGACCTCGGAATGGCTGAGGCCCAGCACAACCTGTTCGGCGCGGGCGGGCAAGGCCAGCAGCAGCAAAAAGATCAACCAGCGCACCATATCATTGCCCCTGATAAACGGCGATGGAATACCGTTCGGATGGTTCGATCAGCAGGTCAAGCGCCAGTTTGCCGCAGACCGCCAGCACCAGCGCCGCCAGAAGGAAGCGCAACTGTTCGGCCTTCATCTTCATGCCGATGGTGGTGCCGAATTGCGCGCCGACCACCCCGCCGACCAGCAGCAACACGGCCAGCACGATATCGACGGTATAGTTGGTGGTGGCATGCAGAAGGGTGGTGAAGCCGCTGACGAATATGATCTGGAACAGCGATGTACCGACCACGACCTTGGTGGGCATTCCCAGCAGGTAGATCATCGCCGGTACCATGATGAACCCGCCGCCCACGCCCATGATCGCCGCCAGAACCCCCACGAAAAACCCGACGACAACCGGCGGGATGACCGAGATATACAGGCCAGAGGTACGAAACCGCATTTTCAGCGGCAGTTTATGCATTAGGGTGCGTTCGCGCCGTTTGCGCACCACCGTGCCGGATTTGGACCGGCGCAGGGCGCGCAGCGCTTCGATGAACATCAAGCCGCCGATCACGCCCAGGAAAACCACGTAGCAAAGCTGGACCAGCAGATCGACCTGGCCCAGGCTTTTCAGGTAGTTGAACACCACGATCCCCGCCGCCGATCCGGCCATGCCGCCCAGCAGTAGCACCCAGCCCATTCGGATATCGACATTCTTGCGTTTCAGATGGGCCAGCAGCGCCGAAAAGGACGAGGCGACGATCTGGTTGGTGGAGGTGGCAACGGCCACGGCGGGGGGAATGCCGACAAAGAACAACAGCGGCGTGATCAGGAACCCGCCACCCACCCCGAACATGCCGGACAGCACGCCAACCAGCCCCCCGAGGCCCAGAAGCAGGAAGGCGTTGACCGAAACCTCGGCAATGGGGAGGTAGATCTGCATGTCTATCACTAGCCTGCAAGGTGTGGATTTCGCAAGCGCCTCCGACTCAGCTTAGCCTATAGACGACAAGTTTGTGTAAATCTGTGTGCTTAGCGTTCTTTCACATAGGCCTCGCCGCCCGCACGGGGCGGGATGGCACGGCCGACGAACCCGGCCAGAATCACTACGGTCAGGATATAGGGCAGCGCATCCAGCAGTTGAACCTGCACCGAAAAGCCAAGCGCCGCCTCGATCGAATCGGGGCGCAGCGACAGGGCTTGCAGGTAGCCGAACAGCAGCGTCGCCATCAGCGCATACCATGGCCGCCACTTGGCAAAGATCAGCGCCGCAAGGGCGATATAGCCGCGCCCGGCGGTCATGTCCTTGACGAAACCGGCTTGCAGCGCCGTGGCCAGGTAGGCCCCCGCCAGCCCGCACAAAAGCCCGCAGATCGCCACCGCGGCAAAGCGCAGCCCGATCACGGACACGCCCGCGGTGTCCACGGCCTCGGGGCTTTCGCCGACGGCGCGCAGGCGCAGGCCGAAACGGGTCTGATACAGCACCCACCATGTCAGCGGCACGCAGAGAAAGGCGAAATAGGTCAGCAGGGAATGGCCCGAGATCACCTCGGAATAGAAATAGCCCAACCCGGTCGCATCATCGCTGGCAAAGGGCAGGGTGATCGGCGTGAACCGTGCCCCGCCGATCAGCGAGGGCGTGCGCCCGCCCTGCTGGAACCAGCTTTGCGCGATCAGAACGGTCATGCCCGCCGCCAAGAAATTTAGCGCCACGCCGGAAATAAGCTGGTTGCCACGAAAGGTGATCGAGGCGACGCCATGCACCGCCGCCAGCACCATCGAGGCGGCAACCCCCGCCAGCAGGCCCAGCCAGACCGACCCGGTCTGAAACGCCACGGCGGCGGAAAAGAAGGCCGAAAGCAGCATCTTGCCTTCCAACCCGATGTCGAACACGCCCGCGCGTTCGGAAAACAGCCCCGCAAGGCAGGGCAGCAGCAAGGGCACCGACAGTCGGATCGTCGAGGCAAGGATCTGCGGGTCGAGCAGCGCCAGGATATCCATCACGCGCCCCCCTTGTTCAGCCGCATGAAGATCCGTTCAAGCGGCATCCGCACCATGTTGTCCAGCGCGCCGGTGAACAGGATCACAAGGCCCTGGATCACCACGATCAATTCGCGCGGAATGCTGGTCCAGAGCGCAAGTTCCGCGCCGCCCTGGTAAAGAAATCCGAACAGGATCGCGGCAAGGAACACGCCGAATGGGTGATTGCGGCCCATCAGCGCCACGGCGATGCCGATGAAGCCGGCCCCCTCGACCGAGTTCAGGACCAGGCGTTCTGCCTCGCCCATGACATTGTTGATTGCCATCATGCCCGCCAGCCCGCCGGAAATCAGCATGGTGATCACGGTGATTTTCGTGGCGTTGATGCCCGCGTAATTGGCCGCCGTTTGGGAATGGCCAAAGGCGCGGATTTCATAGCCCAGCCTTGTGCGCCAGATCAGCAGCCAGACAAGAACGCAGGCCAGCATGGCGATCAGCAGCGTGACATTGGCGGGCGCCGCCTTGGAGAAATTGATCCCCAGCGGGGCCAGCAATTCATGCAGCGTTGGCAGGTTGGTGGCGGCGGGAAACTTGGCCGAGGCCGGCTCCATCGCGCCTTTCGGGCGCAGGGCATTGACCAGAAAATAGTTCAGCAAAGCGGCGGCGATAAAGTTGAACATGATCGTGGTGATGACGATATGACTGCCGCGCTTGGCCTGCAAAATTGCGGGTAAAAGCGCCCAAAGCGCCCCGAATGCGGCCGAAGCAAGCCCCGCCCCGACCACCGCCACGGTCCAGTGCGGCCAAGGGATGTAAAGGCAGGCCAGCGCGACGCCAAGCCCGCCCAGCATCGCCTGCCCCTCGCCGCCGATGTTGAACAGCCGCGCGTGAAAGGCGACCGATACGCACAGGCCGGTAAAGATGAAATTCGTGACGTAATACAGCGTGTAGCCCCAGCCATAGGTGGACCCAAGCGCCCCCTTGACCATCAACGTGACGGCGGCCACGGGGTTTTCCCCGATGCCCAAGATGACCAGCGCGGAAATCGCGGCGGCCAGCAGGAGAGAGATCACGGGGATCAGGACCACGTCGGCCCAATGTGGCATTTTTTGCATGTCGTCTTTACCCCTGAACAGGTTCCGGCGCGGCGGCCTCTGAAATCTGCCAGCCCGCCATGGCCTGCGTGTCCGCCCCACCCATGCCCGCCATCAGGCAGCCCATGCCGATATGGTCGGCACTGTCCGCCGGGCCGGTGCCCATGATCTGCCCGTCGAACATGACCGCGACGCGGTCGGACAGCGACAGGATCTCCTCCAGTTCCACGGACACAAGCAAGATCGCCTTGCCCGCATCGCGCAGGGCGACGATCTGTTTGTGGATGAATTCGATTGCGCCGATATCCACGCCGCGCGTCGGCTGGCCGATCAGAAGCAGGTCGGGGTTTCGGTCAATCTCGCGGGCGACGACGATCTTTTGTTGGTTCCCGCCGGAAAAATTCTTGGCCGAAAGGCGCGGGTTGGGCGGGCGCACGTCGAACCTGTCCATCTGTTCCTGCGCGCGGGCCTGAATGCCGGCATTGTCCATCAGCAACGCGCCAAGCGACGGATCGCGGTGATAGCCGAAGACCGAGTTTTCCCAGGCGGTGTAATCCATGATCAGCCCTTCGGCCTGTCGGTCCTCGGGGACGTGGCCGATGCCGCGCGCGCGGCGGGTCAGGCCGTTGGCATGGCGGCCAGACAGGTCGATTTCCGCGCCGTTCACGCGAATCTTGCCGCTGCGCGCGGTCTGCATTCCGCCCAGAATCTCGAGCAGTTCCGATTGGCCGTTGCCCGCAACCCCCGCGATGCCCAGAATTTCCCCCGCCGCCACATTCAGCGACACGCCGCGCAGGCGTTCGACGCCGCTGTCATCGGTCACGGAGAGGTTTTCGACCTCCAGCACCTGTGCGCCGGGGCGGGCGGGGGCCTTGTCGACCCGCAGCAGCACCTTGCGGCCGACCATCAGTTCGGCCAAACCTTCGGGGCTGGTTTCGGCGGTTTTCACGGTCGCGGTCATTTTACCGCGGCGCATGACCGACACGGTGTCGGTGATCTCCATGATCTCGCGCAGCTTGTGGGTGATCAGGATTATGGTCTTGCCCTCGGCCCGCAGCCGGTCAAGGATGCGGAACAACTGATCCGCCTCGGCCGGGGTCAGCACGCCGGTGGGTTCGTCCAGGATCAGGATATCGGCCTGCCGGTACAGCGCCTTGAGGATTTCCACCCGCTGCTGCATCCCCACGCCAAGATCCGCGATCACGGCGTCAGGGTTCACGTTCAGCCCGTATTCATCGGCCAGCGATTTCAACTCGGCCCGCGCCTTGCGCAAGGACGGGCGCAGCAGGGCGCCTTCCTCGGCCCCAAGCACGACATTTTCCAGCACCGTGAAATTCTGCACCAGTTTGAAATGCTGGAACACCATGCCGATACCGGCGGCGATGGCCGCCTGGCTGTCGGGAATTTGGGTGTGGCGGCCCTTGATGAACACCTCGCCCGCGTCGGCCTTGTAGAACCCGTACAGGATGGACATCAGCGTGGATTTGCCCGCGCCATTCTCGCCGATGATGCCATGGATCGTGCCGGGCATCACCGCGATGGATATATCCTTGTTCGCCTGCACCGGCCCAAACGCCTTGGAGATGCCGCGAAGTTCAATGGCTGGCACCGTGCCCATCATTCACCCCGTATCGAAATAATGGGCCGCGCAAGCGGTGTCGCGCGGCCCGTTTGTTCAGCGTCCGGCGTGGATCAGAAATCCAGCGCGGGGCAGCTGTCGTTGTCGTAATAGCTGACAACCTTCAGATCGCCCGCGATGATTTTCGCGCGCGCATCGTCCACGGCGGTTTTCATTTCGGGGGTGATCAGGTCGGCGTTATATTCGTCCATCGCATAGCCGACACCGTCATCGGCAAGGCCCAGAATGGTGACGCCGCCGGTTTCCACGTCAGCGCCCGCTTTCATCGCGTCGTAAACCGCGACGTCCACGCGTTTCAGCATCGAGGTCAGAACCTTGCCGGGGTGCATGTAGTTTTGGTTGCTGTCCACGCCGATCGACAGGATGCCCTCGTCGGCGGCGGTTTGCAGAACGCCCACGCCGGTGCCGCCGGCAGCCGCGTAAACCACGTCGGCGCCTTGGGAAATCTGCGCCTTGGTCAGTTCGGACCCTTTCACCGGGTCATTCCATGCGGCGGGGGTGGTGCCGGTCATGTTGGCGACGATCTTGGCATCGGGGTTCGCGGCCTTGACGCCCTGCGCATAGCCACAGCCGAAATGGCGGATCAGTGGCACGTCCATGCCCCCGACAAAGCCCACCGTGCCGGATTTCGACGCCATGCCCGCCAGCATCCCGACCAGGTAAGACCCTTCATGTTCGGCAAAGCCGACCTGGCGGATATTCTCGCCCTCGATCCAGGTCACGTCGATCACCACGAACTTGGTGTCGGGATAGTCGGGGCCGACGCTGGTCAGCGGGTCGGCCATGCCGAAACCCATGGTGATGATCGGGTTGGAGCCCGCTTCGGCAAAGCGGCGCAGGGCCTGTTCGCGCTGCGCTTCGGATTGCATCTCGATCTCGTTATAGCTGCCGCCGGTTTCCTTGGCCCAGCGTTCGGCGCCATTATGGGCGGCCTCGTTGAAGGATTTGTCGAACTTGCCGCCAAGGTCGAAGACCAGCGCCGGGTCGGCCATCGCCGCACCGGCGGTCAGGGCGCAGGCCGCGGCGGCCCCAAGGAATTTCCGCATCAAAGTCATGTGACTCTCCCATAATATCATTGGCCGGGGCGCGGTCGCACCGGACCCGGCATGGATCATTGACTGATCGGTCCAATTTAGGACGCAGCGCCGGACGAGGGTCAACAGAAATTTAACTTTGACGTGTCTCTATGAGGGGCATCGTCATGAGGGGCATCGTCGCGTCAGGCATCATCCAAAACGCGCGACATGATCACCGCGTCGATTTTTTCGCCGCTCAGCTTGGCGTAATAGGCCTTGCGCAATCCGGTCTGGGCATAGCCCGCCTTGGCGTAAAGCGCGATGGCCGGGGTATTGTCGGCGGCGACCTCAAGAAACGCGGTGACGGCCCCGCATTTGCGGGCAGTTTCGTGGAACCGGTCCAGTTGCCGCGCGCCCAGCCCCTGACGGCGCTGGTCGGGGTCGGTGACAAGCGTCAGCAGCTCTGCCTCGTCCAGCACGACGCGGCCAAGGGCAAAGGCCGCCAGATCGCCACAGGCAAACACATGCGGGCTGTCCATCAGCGAGGAAAATTCCACCCGCGTCCATGGCCGCAGGTCGGTAACGGCGCGGGCATGCAGCGCCGCCATGTTCACAGGGGTCAGGTGCTGCATCGGCCTTAGTCCAGCAGGGGCGGCGGCAGGTCGCGCGAAGGGGCCGCATCGGCAGGGCGCACGTAAAGCGGGGCAGGGCTTGGCGCGGGTTTGTCCAATCTTTGCGCGGCAAGACGAGCCATCATGGCCACGTGATCGGCGGCCGAATGTTCCGTGGACAGGGCAAGGGAGGCGTCGCGGGGCAGGCCGGGCGCGATGACCGGGGCAGCCTGCGTGTCGAAATCCATCAGGTAGAACTGGCCACGCGGGGCGGGCACGGCTGTCTGTGCTTGGCCCGACAAGAATTGCGTGGTGTCGAGCAGCGACACACCGATGGCGGGAATATCCAGTGCCATCGCCAGCCCCCGTGCCGCGCTGACGGAAATGCGGATGCCGGTAAAGTTGCCCGGCCCGATGCCCACGGCGATGGCATCGAGGTCTTTCCATTCAGTGCATGCTTCGGTCAGAAGCTCCTCCAGCAGGGGGATCAGCCTTTCGGCCTGCCCGCGGCCCAATTCCTCGACCCGTTGGGCAACGATCTGGCCACCGCGCAGCAAAGCGGCGGCGCAATGCGCCGCCGATGTGTCGAAGGACAGGATCGTGGGATCGGTTCCGTCAGACGGCAACGGGCCGCACCTCGGTCACTTCGGGGATGTAGTGACGCAGCAGGTTCTCGATACCCATTTTCAGGGTCAGCGTGGACGACGGGCAGCCCGCGCAGGCACCCTGCATATGGAGGTAGACCACGCCGCGTTCAAATCCGTGGAAGGTGATGTCGCCACCGTCCTGCGCCACGGCGGGGCGCACGCGGGTGTCCAGCAGTTCCTTGATCTGGCCGACGATCTCGCCATCCTCGCCGGTATGTTCGGCATGGCCGCCCTGCGTGGGGGCACCATCGCCCGCCATCACCGGCGCGCCGGATTGGTAATGTTCCATGATCGCGCCCAGCAAGGCGGGTTTGATATGGTCCCATTCAATGCTGTCCGCCTTGGTGACGGTCACGAAATCGGTGCCAAGGAATACGCCGGTCACGCCATCCACGCCAAAGATGCGCGCGGCCAGCGGCGATACGTCCGCGCCTACGGGGGCGGGGAAGTCGGCGGTGCCCATGTCCAGCACGGACTGGCCCGGCAGGAATTTCAGCGTTGCGGGGTTCGGAGTGGATTCGGTCTGGATGAACATTGGATATGCACCTTTCTCGCTTGGCCACTGATATGCGCCCGCCACTGCCCGATGTCAATGTTTGGAACGGTTCTAAATCAATAGCAGAGGATGGAAACAACCGAGGCCTGCGTTTCCGGCGGAACCCCGTCATCCAGAGGTTTCGCATCTGTGCGCCCCTGCGGGAAAAACACATCTGCCTTGTCCAGAAAGCCAAGCAGGGGTTCGGTCGAGACCGCGAAGTTCATGTTTTGTGGCAGCGTGCCTGTGCCTTCAAGCACCTTCAGGTCATTGGCGCGCGATACGACGACGCCCACCACCTCTCCTGCCTTGTTCAGGACCGGGCCGCCACTGTTGCCGGGCTGGATCGGTGCGGTCAGCATGACCCGTTTGGCCGGATCGGTTGCGCCGGGCAGGGCGCTGATATTGCCGCCGGTCACCGACAGGCCCTGATTGAACATCCCGCGATATGGGAACCCGAGGGCAAGGATGTTTTCGCCAAGTTTCGGCGCGACCCTTTCGCTGAGCGGCAGCCAGGAGGCTGAGCGCCGGGTGGTGCTAAGGACAGCGAGATCAAGACCGGTGTCAGAGCGGATGACGGAAAGCGGTTCCCCGGTTTCGAGGGTCAGGCGGGCGCAGCCGTCGATCACATGGGCCGCCGTGACCACGTCGGTATTGTTCACGTAAAACCCTGTTCCGCTGCCCTTGGGGGTGCCTGCGGATGGCGCGGGCGGGGTGGGGCGCGCCACGACCGCTTGCGGCGGTTTGGACCGTTCGGGCGGGGCAAGCAGCGCCGACAAGATCCCATCGCGCGGCAGGGAAAGGTCGGGCTGGCGGCCACGCTTGATGCTGGAGGCGACCAATTGGCCGCGTCCGGCCTGCCATGGTTCGAATTGCACAAGAAAGGACATGAAGCCCGGCCCGTCGCGGTCCGAGCGCAGGTAGGCATGTTTACCATCCGCCAGCCTTGCAACGGTGATCAGCCGGTTTTTCTTGTAATTGGTATAGAAGGTGGATTGCGGCCCCGCGTGGTTGTCATGCAGCCAGCTGTGCATGTCGATCGTTTTGGGCGCGCCTTCATACATGGCGCGGATCAGCAGGCTGCGGTCCGGGGTTTGAAAGGTCGGATGGCTGGCACCATTATCTGCATCGGTGATGCGATAGGGCATCTGCAAGGACAGGTTCGCGGCCTCAAGGTTAAGGGCGGCCCAGCCCGCGGTTCGGGATTCCTCGGCGAAGCGGGTCAACAGGGGGGTGATGTTGCCAAAGCGGATATGCGTGTTGATACCGTGGCTGTTGGCCCAGCTTTCCAATGCGGACATGCTGCCGCGGCCCCATGCGCCGTCGATCAGCCCGTTGTAATCTTCGGTAAAGGTCAGGGAGGCTTGCAGGTAGGTTTTTTCCGAATGGGTCAGGCGCGCAGGATCGAAAGGATCGTGCGCTATGTCGGCCACGCTTGGGCGAACCCACACAGAGAGGCAAAGAAGTATTTGGAAAAACAGACGCCACATTGCGTCAGGGTAGGCCGCGCGTGCCCGTCAGGCAATGGGTTTCAGGTCAGGGATTCAGAAATCAGGTGATCGCTTCGAGCCGCTCTTTCGACAGATCGCCCGGCACGATGGTGATCGGCACGGGCAGGCTGCCCGCGCTGCGCGAAAGCTGTGTGACCAATGGGCCGGGGCCTTTCTTGTCATTGCCCGCGCCCAGCACCAGCACGCCGATTTCAGGGTCATCCGCGATCTGGGCAAGGATTTGGGTCACCGGCTCGCCCTCGCGGATCACCAGTTCGGGGTCCACGCCCTGCTTGTCGCGCATCCACTTTGCGAAGACCTCGAAATGGACCTCGATCCGTTCCCGGGCTTCTTCGCGCATGATGTCACCGACACCGATCCAGTGGTTGAACTCCTCTGGCGGGATGATCGACAGGATTTCGACGCCGCCGCCCGACCCCGCGGCCCGCATGGCGGCAAAGCGCATGGCGTTCAGGCATTCGCGGCTGTCATCAAGAACGACAAGGAACTTGCGCATTTGGGTCTCCCTTTGCGCGGATCATGGCGCAAGTGACGGGGGCAGGCAACTGTCTAAGCGATGCGGTGACATGCGCGCGAGGGGGAGGGGTCAGCCCCTCCCGCCGGAAGGCTTTGGCCTTCCGTCTCCTACCCCGGAGGATTTGCGGCAAAATGAATGCGAAGGGGCGGTGGGCGTTGGCGGCCCAGTCGCGGGATAGGGGGCGGGCCTTGTCGTGATGCGGGCGGTGCTGCGGGGGGAGGCGGGCCCGAAGGGGCCGATGAGGGGGCTGCCAAGCCCCTCTTGCCCTTGCGCGATCAGGTGCTGGCGGCCCAGTCCCAGTACATCTGGCGCACATGTTTCGTGACCGGGCCGACGGGGTATTGCGTGTCATCGAAGGCGGTGACGGGGGTGACCTTGCTCATGTTGCCGGACAGGAACACCTCGTCGGCGTTGTGAACATCGTCGAAGGTCATCACGCATTCATGGACTTCGGTGCCGTCTGCACGAAGGCTCTCGATATGTCGCGCGCGGGTGATACCGGCCAGGAAGGTGCCATTGGGGATGGGGGTGAACACCGCGCCATCCTTGACGATGAACACATTCGTCGAGGCGGTTTCGGCCAAATTGCCCATTGCATCGGCCACCAGTGCGTTGCCGAAGCCCTTGGCGCGGGCCTCGGTCAGCATGCGGGCGTTGTTGGGGTAAAGGCAGCCTGCCTTGGCGTTCACTACAGAGGTGGTCCTAGATTTTCGA
>DFBX01000014.1 GCA_002366795.1 Rhodobacteraceae bacterium UBA3069
CGATTTCCACAAGGCACAGGCGGCACGATCCGAATGCCTCGACCGAATCCGTGGCGCAGAGTTTGGGGATGGGGATGCCTGCCTCCATGCTGGCGCGTATGACGGATGTGCCATCGGGGACGGTGATTTCGAATCCGTCGATGGTCAGGGTGACGGGTGCGCCAGATTTGGCAGGGGTGCCGAAATCGGCGTCTTCGGGGAAACGGAAATCTTTCATTCTGCGGCCTCCTTGCGGGCTGCGAAATCATCGGGAAACAGGCGCAGGGCGGACAGAACGGGGTAGGGGGTAAAGCCGCCAAGCGCGCAAAGCGATCCATCGCGCATGGTTTCACACAGGTCTTCCAGCACCTCTTGCGCGACCGGATCGCCCGATTTCATGCGGTCCAGCATTTCAACCCCGCGCACCGCGCCGATGCGGCAGGGGGTGCATTTGCCACAGGATTCCACGGCGCAGAATTCCATGGCGAAACGGGCCATGCCCAGCATATCGGCGCTGTCGTCATAGATGGTGATACCGGCGTGGCCGATCAGCCCGCCCGCGCCGTCGAATTCTTCATAGCCAAAAGGCGTGTCGAACTGGTGCGGCGCGAAATAGGCCCCCAGCGGCCCGCCGACCTGCACGGCCTTGACCGGGCGGCCCGTGGCGGTGCCGCCTGCGATGTCATTGACCAATGCGCCAAGGGTCATGCCAAAGCCGGCCTCGAACAGGCCGCCGAATTTGACATTTCCGGCCAGTTGCACTGGGATGGTGCCGCGCGAACGGCCAAGGCCTTGGTCGGCGTAAGCCGCTGCGCCATTCGCGAAAATCGTCGGGACCGATGCCAGCGAGATCACGTTGTTGACCACGGTGGGCTTGCCCATGAACCCTTCCAAAGCGGGCAGGGGCGGCTTGGCGCGGACCACGCCGCGTTTCCCTTCGAGGGAGTTCAGGAGCGAGGTTTCCTCGCCGCAGACATAGGCACCCGCACCGACGCGGATTTCCATGTCGAACTGCTGGCCAGAGCCCAGCAAATCGCCCAGAAGACCACCTTTGCGCGCGGCGATCACGGCGGCGTTCATGGTGGCGATGGCATCGGGATATTCCGAGCGCAGGTAGACATAGCCCTTGGTCGCGCCGGTGGCGATACCGGCGATGGCCATTCCCTCGATCAGGGTGAAGGGGTCGCCCTCCATCAGCATCCGGTCGGCGAATGTGCCGCTGTCGCCCTCGTCGGCGTTGCAAACGATGTATTTCTGGTCGGCATTGGCAAGGCGCACGGTGTCCCACTTGATGCCGGTGGGAAAGCCCGCGCCGCCGCGGCCGCGCAGACCGCTGGCCTTGACCTCTTCCACCATTGCCGCTGCGCTCATGGACAGGGCGCGGCGCAGGCCGGTCAGCCCGCCGTGCGCCCCGTATGCGGCCATGTCGGTGGGGGCGATCACGCCCACGCGGGCAAAGGTCAGGCGGGTTTGCGTCTTGAAGAAGGGGATGTCCGTGACAGGGCCAAGCGCCTTGGGGTGGCCTTGCGGATCGGCCAGAATGCCCGCGATATCGCCAGGTTCAACAGGGCCAAACCCGTGGCGGGTGCCGTCCAGTTCCAGCTCCAGCAGCGGCTCCAGCCATGTCATGCCGCGCGTGCCGGTGCGGATCAGCTTTGCGTCGGGCGCGGCCTTGGTGATGGCCGCCGCCACGGCATCTGCGCCCATTGCGCGGGCCGAGGCATCCTTGGGCAGGTAGAATGTCATGCTCATGCGCTTGCCTCCGTCAATGCGGCGTCCAGCTTGCCTGCGTCCACGCGGCCGATCAGGCGGTCATCCACCATGGCGGCGGGGGCGCAGGAACACAGGCCAAGGCAATAGACGGGTTCCACGGTAACTTTGCCATTCGCGGTGGTGCCGTGCCATTCGGTGCCCAGCTTTGCCAGCGCGGCGGCGGCCACGGCATCGCCGCCCATGGCTTTGCACGCCTCGGCGCGGCAGATTTTCACAACGTGACGCCCTGCCGGGGCATCGCGGAAGTCGTGGTAGAAGGTCACGACGCCATGCACCTCGGCCCGGCCGATGTTCAGGTGTTCCGCGATCTGCGGCACGGCATCGTCGGGGATCAGCCCGAATTCTTCCTGCACCGCGTGCAGGATGGGCAAAAGCGGGCCTTCAAGCCCGTCATGGGCGGTCAGGATCGCGGCGATCCGGTCTGTTTGGCTGGCGTCAGGCATGGCACCCTCTGGCTGTCTGAATGGCGCAGGGATAGGCCCATGGCGATGGGCATATCAATATCGCATTTCCGTTGATTGATAGGTAACGCCTATCGTCCGGCGGGATGGCCCGAAAGCGACGCAGCCTCGGCCAGAAGCGCCGCCAGCACGGGGGTATGGGGCTCTCGCCACGGGGCGATCAGCCCGACCGAGGGGGCCGGGCGCAGGTCCGTCAGGGGGATCGACCGCACCGGTTTGCCCACGCAAAGGAATTCGGCCTGGCGGGCGGGCAGAATCGTAACCCAGTCGCCGGTTTCCACATGGGCCACCAGAACGATGGTGGAATTGGCCTGGATCATCACGCGCGGTTCGGCCCCGGCGGCCTGAAAGCTCTGGTTGATGATGCGGCGGTTCTGCATGTCCGGCGTCAGCAGGCACAGCGGCTGATCGGCCAGATCGGCCCATGTGGCGCTGTCCGGCAAGGGGTGGTCGGCATGGCACAGCGCGACATAGCGTTCGTGATACAGCGGCAGGCGGGTCACGCGCCCCAGCGGTTCATTGTCGAGGTAGGACAGGCCCGCGTCCACCTCCAGGTCGTCGATCATGCTAAGAATGTCGGTCGAGGGGCGCGACAGTATGGTAAAGCCCACGTTGGGATGGGCGCGGGTGAAACGGGCGGTCAGGTCGGCGGCCAGCGTCAGCGCGGTGGGAATCACGGCCAGCCGCAATTCGCCCGCCAGCCCTTGGCGCACGGCGCGCATTTCCTCGCGCATGGTCCGGGTGTCGGCCACGATCTGGCGTGCCCATTGCAGCACGCGCTGGCCTTCGGGGGTCAGCCCGCCATAGCGCGACCCGCGCCAGACCAGTTGCACGCCCAGCTGGGATTCCAACTGCTTGATGCCCGCCGACAGGCTGGGCTGGGTGATGCCCAGCCGTTCGGCGGCACGACCGAAATGCTTTTCGCGTGCGAGGGAGATGAACATTTCCAGCTTGTCGATCATGCGGTTAGAAAGGCAGGAAAGCGCGTGCGGCGCAAGATGCTAGCCGCCCAGTTTCACGCCACGCGCCCGTCATAGGTCAGCGCCACGTCATCGGGCCTGTGCCGGATCACGGCGCGCTGGTTGATCGAGCCCTTGTCCGTCGCCTCGCCCCTGTCCAGATCGGGCGGGGTTTGCAGCACCACCATCCGCGCCACGCGAGAGGCCGAGCCGGTGGCCTTGGCGGCCCATCGCATCCGTCTGGTCCAGCAGCCCGTCCGCAGGGAAGGCGAGGGCGGCCAGTTCATCGGCATTTTCGCCTAATATCACCACGTCGCGCAGCAGTCCGCCGAAATGGTCCACCATGGCGGCGCGCAGCGCGCCCACGGCGACCCATGTGCCGGTCGCCAGCTTGAAATTCTCGGCCAGGCGACCATCGAAGAAAAATCCTTGGGTCAGGTCATCTGGGTCGGCAGGGCGGATCGCGTCGCCTAGAAGGTAGAACCCCTCGTCGTCGAAATGATCGGCGGTCAGGGCCGGTTCGTTCAAATAGCCGGCTGTGATCGACGGCGATTTTACCCGCGCCTCCAGCTTGCCCTCGTTTGGCACCAGTTTCAGGGTTACGCCGCGCGCGGGCACGCCGATGTTGCCGGGCGCGTCCTGTTGTTCGGTACACATCAGGCAAAAAGGGCCGGTTTCGGTCGCGCCAAGCGCGGTGGTCAGCAGCACGCCATGCCCGGTGACCTGCCGCGCCATATCGCGCAGCCCGTCCCATATATGCTGCGCCATGCCCGCGCCCGCATACATCATCATGTCCAGATTGCCGAAGAACCGCTGCGCCAGCGCGTGGTCCTTGCGGAAGGCATCAAGGAGCATTTCATACCCGGCGGGGACGTTGAAATACCAGGTTGGGGCAATTTCGTGCAGGTTGCGCAGGGTTTCGTCGATCGCGCCGGGGGCCGGTTTTCCCGCGTCGATGTAGAACGCGCCGCCGTGGCACAGCACCATGTGGAACACCTTGTTGCCGCTGGCGGTATGGCTCCACGGGGCCCAGTCGCAGACCACGGGGGGATGGTCGCGCAGGAACTGGAAACAGTCCGCCACCATGTCCTGATTGCGGATCAACATGCCCACGGTGTTGATCACGGCCTTGGGGCTGCCGGTCGAGCCAGAGGTGAACAGGTATTTCGCCACCATGTCGGGGGTCAGCGCGGCGAATGCGGCGTCGGCGGAGGCGGTGTCATCCATCATCAGGTCGGTGACGGTCAGATCGCCCGCGCCATGGCTGACCACGACCTGCGCATCGTCCTTGATCGCGGCAATGGCGGCGGCGTAGCGGTCGCCGTCGCTGGCATGGATCATGCCGGGGGACAGTTGCGCGGCCATGTCCTTCAGCTTGTCATGGGTGCCCGAGGCCAGCGAATAGGCGGTGGATACGGCAGCGGTCGGCACGCCGACATATTGCCCCGCCAGCGCCAGCACCGCGTGGTCCAGCGCGTTTTCCGACAGGATCATCAGGGGTTTGTCCTGCCCCAGCCCACGTGCCAGCAGGCCCGCACCGATGCGGCGCATCCTGTTCCACAGGTTGGCATAGCTGATGCGCTGCCAGTCGCCGCCATCGCCGGTGCGCTGGGCAAGGGCCGTGGCGTCGGGCGTGGTCGAAGCCCAATGACCGATCCGCGCGGGGATCGAGGTGGCAATCGGGTCGGCCACCCCGTCCTGCCACATCAGGATTGTGCCATCGGGGCGATGTTCGGTGTGAAACTGCGGCTGCCAGAACCGCGCGGGCAGTTTTGTCATATGATCCCCTCCCAAGGCACCGCACTGGGCAGGTGGTGCGATTTAGTTATGGTTCATAGCAATGAATATGCGCGGCAGACAAGCCGTATCAGGAGGAGACCAGCATGCCAGGCCTAGCCACACCCGAATTGCGCCATGTTTGCGATCTGTATGTCGAACTGGACCCGGTCCGCGAAATGGGTGCGGGGCGCGCGGGGCAGCGGCGGATCATTCCCATCGTCGGCGGACGGGTCGAGGGGCCGGTGATCAAGGGGCGTATCCTGCACCTTGGCGCCGACTGGCAGACCATCTGGGACAACGGTGTGGCCGAGTTGGACACCCGCTATGGGATCGAGACAGAGGACGGCGCGACCATTGAGATTCTCAATTACGGGTATCGCCATGGCCCGGCCGAGGTTCTGGCCGCCATCGCCCGCAGCGAGGATGTGGACCCCGCCAGCTATTACATGCGCACCCATGCGCGGCTGGAAACGGGGGACGCGCGTTATGACTGGGTGAACCGCATGCTGTTTGTCGGCACCGGCGCGCGCAAGAATGGTCAGGTGGTGGTGTCGCTGTTCGCGCTGGAATGAATGCGGCATGAGCGCCCGTTTTTCGGACGCCTTGCCCGAAATCAGGGCGTCAGCAGCTTGCGAAACAGGGTGTCAAGGTAATCCTCGCCGCCGTTGATCGCGCTTTTGCCGCCGGTCAGAACCTTCACCTGCGCGTCGAAATCGGCGTAATGCTGGGTTGTTGCCCAGATTGAGAATATCAGGTGCTGCGGGTCGCAAGCGGCCAGTTTGCCCGCATCCATCCAGCCCTGAATCAGCGCGCATGTGTCATCGAACAGCGGTTTCAGGCCGGATTTCAGATGCGGTTTCATCCGCGGCGCGCCTTGCAGGACTTCATTGGCGAACAGGCGGCTTTCACGCGGGAACTGTTTCGACATGCGCACCTTGCGGTGGATATAGGCCAACAACTCCTCCAGCGGTTCGCCTTGGGGATCGACCTGCCGCAGCGGGTCCAGCCATGTTTCCATCAGACGGTTCAGCAGAGTGACGTGGATCTCTTCCTTGCCGGAAAAATAGTAAAGGATGTTGGGTTTCGACAGGCCGGCCTGCGCGGCGATCTGGTCAAGCGTCGCGCCGCGATAGCCTTCGGATGCGAACACCTCCAGCGCTGCGTCGAGGATCAGTTTGCGGTTGCGCTGCTGGATGCGGCTGAGGCCTTTGCCCTGATTCTTGCCGCTGTCCGGGTCGTCTTTCATGGGCTGCTCCGTTCCATGCTGCAATTTTCATCGTAAGGCCAAGCGGGGGCGAAGGTCCAGAAAGGGATTTCTTGACATGCAGGCAGGCTGCGCGCCATCGTGACTTTACCAAGTGGTCAAAAAAGACATGCGGCAAATGTTCATTTTGCCGCGAAACAACAGGAGAGACGTTATGCCCGCGCCCGGAGAAAATTTTCGGATAAATGGTGACCGGCTTTGGGATAGCCTGATGGAAATGGCCAAGGTCGGCCCCGGTGTGGCGGGTGGCAACAACCGCCAGACCCTGACCGATGCCGATGCGGAGGGGCGCGCCCTGTTCCAGTCGTGGTGCGAGGCCGCAGGCTGCACCATGGGGCTGGACAGCATGGGCAACATGTTCGCCGAACGGCCCGGAACGGACCCCAATGCGTTGCCGGTTTACGTTGGCTCGCATCTGGATACCCAGCCGACGGGCGGGAAATATGATGGCGTTCTGGGCGTTCTGGGCGGGCTGGAAGTCGTGCGCACGCTGAACGATCTGGGGGTAAAGACAAAGCATCCGATCGTGGTGACCAACTGGACCAACGAGGAAGGCACGCGCTATGCGCCTGCGATGCTGTCCTCGGGGGTGTTCGCGGGGGTGCATACCGAAGATTGGGCCAAGACCCGTGCCGACGCCGAGGGCAAGGCCTTTGGCGACGAGTTGAAGCGGATCGGATGGGAAGGCGACGAGCCGGTGGGCGCGCGCAAGATGCACGCCATGTTCGAATTGCACATTGAACAAGGCCCGATTCTGGAGGCCGAGGGCAAGGATGTGGGCATTGTGACCCATGGTCAGGGTCTGTCATGGACGCAGGTGACGATCACCGGCAAGGATGCGCATACCGGATCGACCCCGATGCCGATGCGCAAGAATGCCGGTCTGGGCATGGCCAAGGTGTTGCAGCTTGTGGACGAGATTGCGTGGTCTCATGCGCCGCACGCCGTGGGTGCGGCGGGGCATATTGATGTTTACCCGAATTCGCGCAACGTGATCCCCGGAAAAGTGGTGTTCACCGTCGATTTCCGGTCGCCCGACCTGAGCGTGATCGAGGATATGGAGACGCGTTTGAAAACGGGCGCGCAGCAGATTTGCGATGAAATGGGGCTGGGCGTAGAGTTTGAAAAGGTCGGTGGGTTCGATCCGGTCGAGTTTGACACGGGCTGCGTGACGGCGTTGCGGTCGGCAGCGGAGCGGTTGGGCTATTCCCACCGTGACATCATTTCCGGCGCGGGGCATGATGCCTGCTGGATCAACCAAGTGGCCCCGACGGCCATGGTGATGTGCCCCTGCGTGGATGGTCTGAGCCATAACGAGGCAGAAGAGATTTCACAGGATTGGGCCGTGGCGGGGACGGATGTGTTGCTGCATGCGGTGGTCGAGACAGCCGGCATCGTCGAGTGATTTGACAGGGCAGGACCGGGGGTTGGCCCCCGGACCCCCAGAGTATTTCCGGCAAAATGAAAGCGCGGTCGCGGCGCTGGTTGATATGGGAGAGATGACATGAGCAAGGTGATCAAGGGTGGCATGGTTTGCACGGCGGACCGGTTGTGGAAGGCCGATGTGCTGATCGAGGGCGAGACCATCAAGGCGATTGGCGAGGATTTGAAGGGCGACGAATATATCGACGCGGAAGGTGCCTATGTAATTCCCGGCGGGATCGACCCGCATACGCACTTGGAAATGCCCTTTATGGGCACGACCGCCGCCGAGACGTTTGAGAGCGGCACATGGGCGGCTGCTGTGGGCGGCACCACGATGGTGGTGGACTTCTGCCTGCCGGGCGAGGATGGGTCGATCAAGAACGCAATCAATGAATGGCACCGCAAATCCGCGCCGCAGATCTGTTCGGACGTCGGCTATCACATGGCGATCACCGGCTGGAACGAGCAGGTGTTCAACGAGATGAAGGACGCCGTGGATATGGGCGTGAACTCGTTCAAGCATTTCATGGCCTACAAGGGCGCGCTGATGGTCGAGGATGACGAGATGTTCGCCAGCTTCAAGCGCTGCCGCGAGTTGGGTGCCTTGCCCATGGTGCATGCCGAGAATGGCGACTTGGTGGCGGCGATGCAGGAGCGGCTTTTGTCGGAGGGCAAGACCGGGCCAGAGGCCCATGCCTATTCCCGCCCGCCCGAGTTCGAGGGCGAGGCGGCCAACCGTGCCATCACCATTGCCGATGCGGCGGGCACGCCACTTTATATCGTGCATGTGTCCTGCGAGCAGGCGCATGAGGCGATCCGGCGCGCACGTCAGAAAGGAATGCGGGTGTATGGCGAGCCGCTGATCCAGTTCCTGACGCTGGACGAAAGCGAGTATTTCAATACCGATTGGGACCATGCGGCGCGGCGGGTGATGTCGCCGCCTTTCCGGAACAAAGAGCATCAGGACAGTCTTTGGGCGGGCCTGCAATCGGGCAGCCTGCAGGTGGTGGCAACGGATCACGCGGCGTTTTCCACGGCGCAAAAGCGCATGGGCGTGGATGATTTCACCAAGATCCCCAACGGGTCCAACGGGTTGGAGGAGCGCCTGGCCGTGCTTTGGACCGAAGGAGTGGAGACCGGCCGCCTGACGCCACAGGAATTCGTCGCGGCGACCTCGACCAACGTGGCGAAGATCCTGAACATCTATCCAAAGAAGGGGGCGATCGTCGAAGGGGCGGATGCGGATATCGTGGTTTGGGACCCGAAGATCACCAAGACGATTTCCGTCAGCAACCACCACTCGGTGCTGGATTACAACGTCTTCGAAGGGTTCGATGTGAAGGCGCAAAGCCGTTATACTCTTAGCCGGGGCGAAGTGATCTGGGCATGGGGGCAGAACAGCCAGCCGCAGCCGGGGCGTGGGCGGTTCGTGCCGCGTCCGGCCTTTGCCGCGCCCTCGGTCGCGTTGTCGAAGTGGAAGGAATTGACCGCGCCGAAGATGATCAAGCGCGATCCGATGAATATTCCGGCAGGTATCTGATGCCGGACCGGGCGGGGGCGGGCTTGCCTGCCCCCGTTCTTGACAATACCGATGGGCTGGTGCGCGATGCACCTGGCAGTGGAGACTTGGAATTTGACCGACAATAGCGTGATCAGCGCCAAGGGGCTGAACCTGACCTTTCAAACCAACGACGGGCCGGTTCATGCGTTGAAGGACGTGGACCTGGACATTGAAAAGGGCGATTTCGTCAGCTTTATCGGCCCGTCGGGTTGTGGCAAGACGACGTTCCTGCGTTGCATGGCCGATTTGGAAACGCCCACGGGCGGGTCGATCACGGTTAACGGTGTGTCGCCCGAAGAGGCACGTAAGTCCCGCGCTTATGGCTATGTATTTCAGGCGGCGGGGCTGTATCCGTGGCGGACCATCGGTGGCAATATCCGCCTGCCGCTGGAGATCATGGGTTATAGCAAGGCCGAGCAGGCCGAGCGCGTGGCGCGGGTGCTGGACTTGGTGGAGCTGTCGGGTTTTGAAAAGAAATTCCCTTGGCAGCTGTCGGGCGGGATGCAGCAGCGCGCCAGTATCGCACGGGCGCTGGCCTTTGATGCGGATATCCTGCTGATGGACGAGCCTTTCGGCGCGCTGGACGAGATCGTGCGCGATCACCTGAATGAACAACTGTTGAAACTATGGGACCGGACCGGCAAGACAATCGCCTTTGTCACCCACTCGATCCCCGAAGCAGTCTATCTGTCCACCAAGATCGTGGTGATGAGCCCGCGCCCTGGGCGTATCACCGATGTGATCGAAAGCACCCTGCCGTGCGATCGGCCATTGGATATACGCGATACGCCGGAATTCCTGGAAATTGCCCACCGCGTGCGCGACGGGCTGCGGGCGGGGCATGCTTATGATGGGTGACGCTCGACTCATGGAAACTGCGTGGGGCGCGGACATTCCCGCCCGCCCCCCGCGCCAGCCTCGCTTTGCTTTTGAGGTCGCGAGTCTCTTCACTGTTCACGGTCATCGGCTCCTCAGCCTGTACCGTGCTTGGATGAACCACGAAAATCCTTTCATTGTTCTTAAAATACCTAAGAAACAGCGTATAAACGAGCGTTGCGAATTAGGTATTTACAGAACAATGAAAGCACAGGAGGCCACGGCATGAGGCAGTCAGTGTTGCCTGTTCTAACCGTTGTCGCTTTGATTTTCGGGCTTTGGTACGGGGCGGCGGTGGCGCTGAATGCGCCGTGGGCGCGTGATCAGGCGCAGCGTGCGGGTGTGGAACTGTCGTTTTCCGAATTGGTGGCGGACACCTGGGCGCAAAAAAAGCCCAAGCTGCCAGCGCCGCACCAGGTGGCGGTGGAAATCTGGAATACAACGGTGGAGAAGAAGATCACCTCGAAGCGGTCCTTGGTGTATCATTCGTGGATCACCCTGTCGGCGACGCTTTTGGGGTTTGCGCTGGGCACGGGGTTGGGCATCGCCCTGGCCGTGGGGATCGTGTTCAACCGCACAATGGATATGAGCGTGATGCCGTGGATCATCGCCAGCCAGACCGTGCCCATTCTGGCGGTGGCGCCGATGATCATCGTCGTTTTGAACGCGGTTGGCGTGTCGGGGCTTTTGCCCAAGGCCATCATCTCGATGTATTTGTCGTTCTTCCCCGTGGTCGTGGGCATGGTGAAGGGGCTGCGCAGCCCTGATGCGATGCAGCTGGACCAGATCCGGACGTGGAATGCATCTACTTCGCAGGGGTTTTGGAAGCTGCGTCTGCCGTCTTCGATGCCGTATCTGTTTGCCTCGCTCAAGATCGCCATGGCGGCGTCCTTGGTGGGGGCGATTGTGGGCGAGTTGCCCACGGGTGCCGTGGCCGGACTGGGCGCGCGTTTGCTGGCGGGGTCGTATTACGGCCAGACCATCCAGATATGGAGCGCGCTGATCATGGCCGCTGCTTTGGCGGCGGGGCTGGTGGCGCTGATCGGGGTGATCCAGCGGGTCGCCCTTAAACGGATGGGGATGGCGTGATGGGCTGGATCGTTTTCGGTATCGCCGTTTGGCTGGCGGGCTGGTGGGCCAATGTGCGCCTGTCCACCCTGTCGGGCAATCGCGCCGTGGCGCTGGCGGTGCCGCTGATTTTCGGCGCTGTGCTCATCCTGATGTGGGAGGCCGCCGTGCGCGGTTTCGGCATCAATCCGGTGCTGCTGCCGGCGCCTTCGGCGATTGCGGTTCGGTTCGCCTCGTCCACGCATATCCTGTGGCAGGATTTTGTGCAGACCGTGTTAAAGGGAGCCTTGTCGGGCTATGTCATCGGCTGCGGTGCGGCCTTCATGACGGCCATCGTGGTGGACCGGTTCGATTTCCTGCGCAGGGGCCTTTTGCCGGTGGGTAATTTCGTGGCCGCCTTGCCGATCATCGGTATGGCACCGATCCTGGTCATGTGGTTCGGGTTTGACTGGCAATCCAAGGCAGCGGTCGTGGTGGTCATGGTGTTCTTCCCGATGCTGGTGAACACGGTCGAGGGGCTGCGCGCCACCGATGCCATGCAGCGCGATTTGATGCACACCTATGGGGCCAGCTATTGGCAGGGTCTGGCCAAGCTGCGCCTGCCGGCTGCCATGCCTTTCATCTTCAACGGATTGAAGATTGCCACCACGCTGGCGCTGATCGGTGCGATCGTGGCGGAGTTTTTCGGCTCTCCCATCAAGGGGATGGGGTTCCGGATTTCCACCAGCGTCGGCCAGTTGGCGCTGGATCTGGTCTGGGCCGAAATCGTGGTGGCCGCCATCGTGGGATCGGCGTTTTATGGCGGGGTCGCATTGCTGGAAAAGGCAGTGACCTTCTGGCACCCGTCGCAACGAGGCAGAACATAACGAGCTGAAAATACAGTGATAACAAAGCCAATAGAAAAGCCAACAAGGAGAGAAATGATGAAGACATTTGCAAAGGGATTGGGCCTAGCCGCCATGGGCATGTGGGCCGGTATGGCGCAGGCAGCGGACGAGGTCACGCTGCAGTTGAAATGGGTCACGCAGGCCCAGTTCGCGGGCTATTACGTGGCGCAGGACAAGGGGTTCTACGCGGAAGAAGACCTTGATGTCACGATCAAGCCGGGCGGGCCGGACATTGCCCCCGCGCAGGTGATCGCGGGCGGCGGCGCTGACGTGGTTCTGGACTGGATGCCCTCGGCCCTGGCCAGCCGCGAAAAGGGTCTGGCGCTGGTGAACATTGCGCAGCCCTACAAATCGTCCGGCATGATGCTGACCTGCCGCAAGGATGCGGGCATTGAATCGCCCGAGGATTTCCTCGGCAAGACGCTGGGCGTGTGGTTCTTCGGCAATGAATACCCGTTTCTGTCGTGGATGAGCAAACTTGGCATTTCGACCGAGGGTGGCGACGATGGCGTGACGGTTCTGAAGCAGGGTTTCAACGTCGATCCGCTACTTCAGGGCCAGGCGGCCTGCATTTCGACCATGACCTATAACGAATACTGGCAGGTGATCGACGCCGGCCTGAAGCCCGAGGATCTTGTGGTCTTCAAATACGAGGATCAGGGCGTCGCAACGCTGGAAGACGGCATGTATGTGATGGAGGAGAACCTGAACGATCCGGCCTTCGTCGACAAGATGGTGCGTTTCGTGCGTGCCTCGATGAAGGGTTGGAAATACGCCGAGGCGAACCCGGACGAGGCCGCGGATATCGTGCTGGAAAACGACGCATCGGGTGCGCAGACCGAGGAACACCAGCGGCGCATGATGCGCGAGGTGGCCAAGCTGACCGCCGGATCGAACGGCGCGCTTGACCCCGCCGATTACGAACGCACGGTGCAATCGCTGCTGTCGGGCGGGTCCGATCCGGTGATCACCAAGGCGCCCGAAGGCGCTTGGACCCATGTGATCACCGATGCCGCGTTGAAATAAGCCAGCCTGTTTCAAGCGAAGGGCCGTCCAGATGGGGCGGCCCTTTTTCTTGGCCCGTATTTTCTGTTTGGCGTCAGTCCGTGTCGCGGTCCAGCGCGATTCGCTGCAACAGGTTGACCAGCGTTTCACGCTCTTGCGGGCTAAGCCCGTCGGTCAGACGCTTTTGAATTTCGACCACCACGGAACGGGTGCGGTCCAGTATCGCCGCGCCTTCCTGTGTCAGTTCCAGAACTCGCGCGCGCCGGTCGGTTTTGGACTGTTCGCGGCGCAGCAACCCTTTTTCCACCAGCCGGTTGATGACCCCGCCCATGGTGGCCTTGTCGCAGGCCGCCTGCCGCGCGACCGTGGCCTGGTCGATCCCCGGATGGGCCTGCACGGCGGCAAGGGCGGCGAATTGAAATGGTGTCAGATCAATGGCTTGGTCGGCCATTGCCTCGGCGAAGATGGCGGATGACACTTGATGTGCGCGGCGGATCAGGTGGCCCGGCATCGACTGGAATTCGAACATATTCGCGGTCTTTCTTTCATTTTTCTGGCATTTTGTTATAACTGACCATACGGTCGGTTTTGTATTGCGTTGACGTGGCGGGGTTCAGATTGTTATGCTTCATAACTAAATTGCGCTCTGCGGAATGGTAAGCGCACATCCTTTATTCACATTCGTGCAATATGGTATGTATGCATCCTATATCATGTGACGCAATACAGACCTTTGGGAGGAGGCACCATGTCGGAACAACTAGGCATGCTGGAAGAGCTGCCGCTGGATTACCGCGACGAAATGCAAAAGGCCGGGATTGCGCCCCTGTGGCCGATGATGCGCAAGGTGTTGCCGCATGGCAAGCCGGACCCTGTTACCAAGCCGTCCTACTGGAATTTCAATGACTTGCGCCCGCTGCTGCTGCGTGCGGGCGAATTGACCCCGGTGGAAAAAGCCGAACGCCGCGTGCTGGTCATGTCCGATCAGGGGCGCGGCACGGGGGCGATGCAGGCGACTTCCTCGATCTATATCGGGATGCAATTGCTGCTGCCGGGCGAAACCGCGCCGGCGCACCGCCACACGCCATCCGCCGCGCGGATCATCGTTGAAGGTAAGGGTGGCTATACTGTGGTGGATGGGGAAAAGCTGCCGATGAACCGCGGCGACCTGGTGCTGACACCGGGCGGCGACTGGCACGATCACGGCCACGAAGGCGACGAGCCGATGATCTGGCTGGACGCGCTGGACCTGCCGCTGTTCGTCTACCTGGAAGGGTCATATGCCGAAGAGGCCGACCTGCAAGCGCAGCGCAACCGCCCCGACAGCGCCATGGTCGAATACCTGTCCGCCGGTCTGAAACCGTCGAAGCGCGGCCGCGCCGCCGTGCGCCGCTACCCGATGATGCGCTTCCCGTGGGACCGGACAGAGGCCGCCCTGCGCGAGATGGCGAAATACACCGATGGCCCGGCCGAGTTGGACTATATCAACCCCGAAACCGGCGAGGACGTTCTGCCCACCATGGGCTTTACCGCGATGATGATCCGCCCCGGTGAAACCGTCAGCCCGCCTTTGTCGTCTTAAACCGCCGTGTTTCATGTGATTGGCGGAAACGGCGAAACGACCGTTGATGGTTGCAAAATTGCGTGGTCTGAACGGGACACTTTCACCGCGCCGGTTTTCGCAGAAATCGACCACACCGCGGGGGACGAACCCGCATTCCTGATCCGCGTGCATGACCGCCCGCTTCAGGAAAAGCTTGGATACTACGAGGAACGCGCACGATGACCGCCATTTTCGACATTCCCCCCCAGCCGCAGGTTCCGATCGCCGGCAACGACAAGACCTTTCCGGTGCATCGGATTTTCTGCGTCGGGCGCAATTATGCCGCCCATGCCGCTGAAATGGGCCACGAGGTGGACCGCGAGGCACCGTTCTATTTCTGCAAGACGCCCTCGGCCATCTGTCACACGGGCAGCACCATCCCCTATCCGCCGGGGACCGAGAATTACCATCACGAGATGGAATTCGTCGTTGCCATCGGCAAGCCCGCCTTTCGCGTGGCCGAAAAGGACGCGATGGATGTGGTGTTCGGCTATGCCACCGGCCTGGACATGACGCGACGTGACCGCCAGCAGGACGGCAAGGACAAGGGCCGCCCCTGGGATCTGGGCAAGGATTTCGAGGACAGCGCTGTGATCGCCCCGATCACCCCAGCCGCCGATTTCACCATTGGCACGCAAAAGATCGAAATGACTGTCGGGGGCGAGATGAAGCAAGAGGCGACGCTGGACGAGCTTATCTGGTCGGTGCCCGAAATCATCGCGCATCTGTCGCGCTATTATCACCTGCAGCCGGGCGACCTGATCTATACGGGCACGCCGTCGGGCGTGGGCAAGGTGGTGGCTGGCAACACCATTCACGGCACGATCGACGGGCTGGCGCCGGTCGATCTTACTATCGGCGCGGCGGAATGAAGTTTCACGGCTATTTTCGCAGCTCTTCGGCCTATCGCTGCCGGATCGCGTTCAACCTGAAAGGGGTGACGCCGGATTTCGTTCCGGTTCACCTGCCTTCGGACGCGCATACGGGCGCGGATTTTGCCGCTTTGAACCCGCAAAAGCTGGTGCCCGCGCTGGAGTTGGACGGGGGCGCGGTGCTGACGCAATCGCTGGCCATCATCGAATGGCTGGACGAAACCATGCCGGGCCCTGCGCTGCTGCCGCAAGACGCGGTCGCGCGGGCACAGGTGCGGGCGCTGGCGCAATTGATCGCCTGCGAGGTTCACCCGCTGCAAAACCTGCGCGTGCTGAAATACCTGCGCGAGGAGATGGCCCAACCCGAGGAGGCCGTGAGCGCCTGGCTGAACCGCTGGCTGACCGACGGGCTGGAGGCCTGTGAAGGGCTGCTGGCGGGGCGAAGCGCCACGCCCTATGCCTTTGGCGAGGAGCCGGGGCTGGCGGATATTTGCATTGTGCCGCAAGTGTTTTCGGCGCAGCGTTTTGGGGTTGATATTTCGCATCTGACCCGCATCAATGCAATTTATGAACACTGCCAACTAAATTCGGCTTTCGCCAAGGCTGCGCCTGCGCAGCAGCCGGATTTCGCGGCATGAGGAGTGGCTGAAAGCAACTGCACGCCCGCCAGAACGGGCGGCACATGTAACGTCGATGTTGTTTCGTAGGGAGGAGACAAACATGACCTTTTTCAAAACCGCGCTGCGCGGTGCTGCCGCTGCTGCGATCATTGCCGCAAGCGCATCTTTTGCCATGGCGCAGGAGGTGACGTTGAAGCTTCACCAGTTCCTGCCGCCGCAGGCCAATGTGCCGAAACTCGTGCTGGATATCTTGGCCGACAAGATCGAAGCGGACAGCGAGGGCCGTATCAAGATCGAGCGTTACCCTTCGATGCATCTGGGTGGCAAGCTGTCCGAGCTGATGGATCAGGTGACGGACGGCATCGCCGATATCGTCTTGGCGGTGAACGGGTTTACCCCCGGCCGCTTTCCCCGGACCGAGGTGTTCGAACTGCCCTTCATGGTGACGGATGCGCGTGCTGCTTCCTCGGCCTATTGGCAGCTGTTCGAGGCGCACATGAAGGACACCGATTTTCAGGACGTGAAAATCCTTGGCACCTTTGCGCATGGACCCGGCATGTTGCACACCAAGAACCCGATCGCCACGCCCGCCGATCTGAACGGGCAGAATATCCGTGGCGGCTCGCGGCTTGTGAACCAGTTGCTGGAAAAGCTGGGTGGGTGCCCGTGGGCGTGCCCGTGACCGCCATCCCCGAGGCCCTGTCCAATGGGGTGATCGACGGCACGACAATTCCGTGGGAAGTGACCCCGGCGCTGAAAGTGTCGGAACTGGTGCATAACCACACCGAATTCGACGGCCCAGCGATCTATAACCTGACCTTCGTTCTGGCGATGAACAAGGGCAAGTATGCAAGCCTGCCCGACGACCTGAAAGCGGTGGTCGACGCGAATTCCGGGCTGGAATTTTCAATCTTCGCGGGCGGGGCGATGACCGATGCGGACAAGCCCGCGCGCCAGATTGCTGTGGACATGGGCAACAACATCATTTCCATTCCCGCCGAAGAGGCGAAAAAATGGGAGGAACTGGCCTTGCCGATCTATGATGCATGGGTTGCGGACATGCAGTCCAAGGGTATTGACGGCCGTGCGCTGATCGACGAGGCCCGCGCCCTGATGGCGGAGTATTCCACCGCAAACTGAACGATTTAACCGGAGCGGCCGGGCCAACCGGCCGCCCATTCAACTTGGGAGGAGAAACCAAATGAAACGTCGTAACCTTATGGGCCTTGTTGCAGGCACCGCAATGGCGCTGGCCATGGGCACCACTGCCATGGCACAGGAAGTCACGCTGAAAATGCACCAGTTCCTGCCCGCGCAGGCCAACGTGCCCAAGGACATCCTTGATGTCTGGGCCGACAAGGTCGAAGCGGAAAGCGAGGGCCGCATCAAGATCGAGCGTTACCCCGCCATGCAACTGGGCGGCAAGCCGCCTGAGCTGATCGGCCAGTTGGAGGACGGCATTGCCGATATCGTCTGGACCGTCGCGGGCTACACCCCCGGTCGTTTCCCGCAAGGTGAAGTGTTCGAACTGCCCTTCATGATGACCGATGCCGAGGCCACCAGCCGCGCCTATTGGGAATATGCCGAAGCGCATATGTTCGAAAACGAATTCGCCCCGTTCAAGCCGATCGCGCTTTGGGTGCATGGCCCCGGCCTGATCCACTCGAAAGAGCCGATCACCTCGGTCAAGGATCTGAACGGTGTGAAACTGCGCGCGCCGACCCGCGTGACCAACATGCTGTTCACCGACCTGGGCGCGACCCCCGTGGGCATGCCCGTTCCGGCCGTGCCCGAGGCGCTGTCGAAAGGCGTGATCGACGCCACCGTCATCCCCTACGAGGTGACTGCGGCGCTGAAAGTGTCGGAACTGGTGGGCAACCACACTGAATTCGGCAATTCGTCGCTGTATACCACCAACTTCATTTTCGCGATGAACAAGGACAAGTACGACGCGATGCCCGATGACCTGAAGGCCGTGATCGACGCCAATTCCGGCGCGGATGTGTCCGCATGGGCCGGCAAGACCATGCAGGCCGCCGACGGGCCGGCCAAGCAGGTCGCCGTGGACCGTGGCAACAACATCATCGTTCTGAACGATGAGCAGGTCGCCGAATGGCGCGAGGCCTCCAAGGGGGTCGAGGCCAAGTGGATCGAAGAGATGACCGCAAAGGGTTTCGACGGTGCCGCACTGGTCGCCGAAGCCAAAGAGCGCATCATGCTGAACACCAAATAAGCATTTGAAAAAAGGCCGCGGCGGGATGGCCTGCCGCGGCACACCAACACACCCCGAAACGGGGGGAGGTTTCCTTGCACAGGTTCATGTATGGGCTGGCCCGCTTCATGGCGATCTTGGGCGGTCTGGTTCTGTCCGCAATCATCGTTCTGGTCTGCATTTCGGTCATTGGCAGGCGTCTGAACACGCTGCTGCATACCGATTGGGTGCAGGGTATCTTGGGCAACGGCGCGCAATGGCTGCTGGATACGGGCATCGGCCCGATCCTTGGCGATTTCGAACTGGTCGAGGCTGGCACGGCTTTCGCCATCTTCGCCTTTATCCCGCTGTGCCAGATCACCGGCGGTCACGCGACGGTGGACATCTTCACCTCGCAGATGTCGGACCGGGTCAACCGGACGATCCAGGTTGTGGTGGAAATCGCCTTTGCCATCGTTCTGGTGGTGATCGCGTGGAAACTCTACGATGGGATGCAAGCCAAGATGCGCTATAACGAAACGACCTTCCTGCTGCAATTCCCGGTTTGGTGGTCTTATCTTGCCTCGCTGATCCCTGCCATTGTGGGTGCGGTCGTTGGCATTTACATGGCCGTTGTGCGGATCGGTGAATCCGTCACTGGCCGCACCTTGCTGAAAGTCGGCGGAGAGGTGGATCACTGATGCTGGACCTGACGAATTTCGAACTGGGGCTGGTGTCTTTCCCGCTTCTGCTGATCATGATCTTCCTGCGGGTGCCGATCGGCCTGTCGATGTTCCTGACCGGGCTGTTCGGCTACATGATGATCACCGGCGGCACCAACGTGCCCCTGAGCAAGCTGAAGAACGAGACCTATTCGACCTTCTCCAGCTATTCGCTGTCCATCGTGCCGCTGTTCCTGCTGATGGGCCATTTCGCCACTCGTGGCGGGATGAGCCAGGCCCTGTTCAAGGCGGCAGAAAGCTTCCTTGGGCACAGGCGCGGGGGCGTCGCCATGGCCGCCGTGGGCGCCTGTGCGGGCTTTGGTTCGATCTGCGGATCGTCGCTGGCGACCGCCGCCACGATGAGCCAAGTCGCCCTGCCGGAACTGCGCCGCTATGGCTATTCGGGCGGGTTTTCCACCGCGACGCTGGCTGCGGGGGGCACGCTGGGCATCCTTATTCCGCCCTCGGTCATCCTGGTGATCTATGCCATCCTGACCGAACAGAACATCGCCAAGCTGTTCCTTGCGGCCTTCATCCCCGGCATTCTTGCGGCATTGGGCTATATGCTGACCATTTCCGTCTACGTGCGGATGCACCCGGATGCGGCGGGCGTGCGCCCGGCGGTTCCGTGGCACGAACGCCTGCGCAACCTGCGCGATGTCTGGCCGGTGCTGGTGGTGTTCGTGCTGGTTGTCGGCGGCATCTATCGCGGCTGGTTCACCCCGACCGAAGGCGCGGCCATCGGTGCGGCGGGCACCGGTCTGATTGCGCTGTTCAACGGCGGGCTGAATTGGGCCACGCTGATGGAAAGCTTCATCGCGACGGCGCGTTCCTCGGCGATGATCTTTTTCATCGTGCTGGGCGCGGGGTTCTATAACGGGTTCCTTGCGCTGTCCCGCGTCCCGCAGGAGTTGTCCGACTGGGTCGGCACGCTGGGTTATAGCCCGTGGATCATCCTGACCATGATCCTTGTGCTTTACCTTGTGTTCGGCTGCCTGATGGACAGCCTGTCGATGATCCTGCTGACCATCCCGATCTTCTTTCCGATCATCCAGATGCTCGACTTTGGTCTGAACCCCGAAGAAACAGCGATCTGGTTCGGTATCATCGTGCTGATCGTGGTCGAGGTGGGGCTGATCACACCGCCTGTGGGGATGAACCTGTTCGTCATCAACTCGATGGACCGGCTGACCCCGATGGTCGAAACCTACAAGGCGGTCATGTATTTCGTGGCCTCGGACATCCTGCGCGTGATCGTTCTGGTGGCCTTCCCCGGCATCACGCTGTTCCTGCTGCGCGTGTTGCACTGACCTGTCGCGGGGCCGCCTGCGCGTGGCCCCGCCGACCATTTGAACCGACCCCATTCCCGCCGTGGCCCTCCGTGCCCCGGTCCTGATCCTGCTGCACCCGTTTCGGTGCGGCCCCCATTCTTGCGGTCCGATGACGGGCCCAACCCAAAGGATATGCCGTGAGCAAAGACACCATCCTGATTGCAGGCGGCGGCATTGGCGGGTTGGCCACCGCCATGGGGCTTGCGCAAAAGGGCATCCGCTCTTTGGTATTGGAAAAGGCGGCTGAACTGGGCGAAATCGGCGCGGGCATCCAGCTTGGCCCCAATGCGTTTCACGCCTTTGACTACCTTGGCGTGGGCGATCGTGCCCGCGACATGGCCGTCTATATCGACAACCTGCGCCTGATGGACGCGATGAGCGGGTCCGAGATCACGCGCATCCCGCTGGACGAGGCATTCCGCGTCCGGTTCAAGAACCCCTACGCGGTGATCCACCGCGGCGACTTGCACGGGGTGTTCCTGAAATCCTGTCTGGAAAACGACCTGATCGAGCTGCGCACCAATTCCGGCGTCGAAAGCTATGAGCAGGACGGCGCCAGCGTGACCGTGACCCTGACGAATGGCGAGCGTGTGACCGGCAAGGCGCTGATCGGGGCGGATGGCTTGTGGTCGAACATCCGCAAGCAGCTGGTCGGTGACGGCGCGCCGCGCGTGTCGGGCCACACCACCTATCGCAGCGTGATCCCGACCGAGGAAATGCCCGAGGAACTGCGCTGGAACGCGGCCACGCTTTGGGCCGGGCCGAAATGCCATATCGTGCATTACCCGTTGTCCGGCTGGAAACTGTTCAACCTTGTCGTGACCTATCACAACGACGCGCCCGAACCCGTGGCCGGCAAACCCGTCAGCCATGACGAGGTGCACAAGAGGTTCGAACATATCGCAGAACTGCCCCGCCAGATCATCGAAAAGGGCAAGGACTGGAAGCTGTGGGTGCTGTGCGACCGCGACCCGATCCAGAACTGGGTGGACGGGCGCGTGGCCCTTCTGGGTGATGCGGCCCACCCGATGCTGCAATATTTCGCGCAAGGTGCCTGTATGGCGATGGAGGATGCCGTGGCCCTGTCGCATGGCATGGGCCAGAATTCAGGGCAGGGGGGCGATTTGGAAGCCACCTTGCAGGACTATCAAGTCAAGCGCCGGCTGCGCACTGCCCGTGTGCAGCTGCAATCGCGCTGGATCGGTGAAAACATCTATCACCCCGCGGGGGGGCACACCGACCTGCGCAATGCCATCATGTCGGAAAAGACGCCCGAACAATGGTATGATGCGGTGGACTGGATCTATGGCGGCACCGGCCTTGCGGACGGGCGTGACGCGATTTCCTGACCCTGTGCGGCGGGGGCGTGCCCTCGCCGCGATGCGGCGTAATCACCTTATTGCATGAAGACCGTAAAGTAGTTATGGATCATAGCAATAAGCGGATGAAAGAGAGCACATGACCGAGATCCTGAAAGTGGACATCGACGGCCCGATCGCCGTTTTGACCATGAACCGCCCTGAAAAGCGCAATGCCATGAACGACGGGTTGCTGCACGCGCTCGACGCCTTCTTTTCGACCCCGCCCGAAGGGGTCAAGGTCGTGGTGCTGACCGGCACGGCGGGGCATTACTGCTCCGGTCTCGATCTGTCGGAACAGGTGCAGCGCGATGCGGAGCAGACCATGCGCCATTCGCGCGGCTGGCACGCGATCATGGAGAAAATCCAGTTCTCGGGCCTGCCCGTGGTGTCGGCCATCTTTGGCGCGGCCATTGGTGGCGGGCTGGAACTGGCCACCTCGACCCATGTGCGCATTGCCGAGCCTTCGACCATTTTTCAACTGCCCGAGGGGCGGCGCGGAATATACGTGGGCGGCGGTGCCTCGGTCCGTGTGGGCCGTATTCTGGGCGCTGACCGCATGATCGAGATGATGCTGACGGGCCGCAAATACGGTGCCGACGAGGGCAAAGCCCTTGGCCTGTGCCACTATTCCGTCGACGAGGGAGAGGCCCTGCCCATGGCAATGGACCTGGCCGGCAAGATCGCCCGCAACGCGGGCCTGTCGAACTATGTCATGATCCACGCGCTGTCGCGCATCCAGGATATGTCGCATGCCGATGGCTTGTTCACCGAAAGCCTGTGCGCCGCGCTGACGCAAACCAGCCCGGATGCCGAGGAAGGGTTGAAAGCCTTTCTTGAAAAACGCGCGCCCGCGTTCCGGTAAGCCCATGCGAAGACCCGCCCCCAACATGGAAAACCCGCTTGATACCGGCCTGCGCGATTTCATCGGGTATAACCTGCGCCGCGCATCAAACGCGGTGATGTCCGATGCCGCCCGCGTGCTGGAACCACTGGGCTTGCGCGTGACCACCTTTTCCGCCCTGTCGGTGATCTGCGACACGCCGGACGTGACGCAAAGCCACCTTGCCGCGACGCTGAACATGGAACGGTCGAATACCGTCCTGATCATCGATGCGCTGGAACAGGCCGGTCTGATCGGGCGGCACCGGATGGAAAGCGACCGCCGGTCCTATGCGCTGCGTGCCACGCTGAAGGGCATCCAGACCCGCAAGGAGGCTGTCGCCGCGCTGGCCAGCCACGAGGACCGCCTGTTCGCACAGCTCGATGCGGCGGAGCGCGCGCAGCTTGTCTTGCTCTTGCGCCGGATCGAAATACCCGAATGACGTGATGGGCTTGAGGGAGGAGACCATGACAATGACCACAGACACCAGCGCAGTGACCGCGCCGCATTCGGTCCGCACGAAAACCCGCCCTGACGGCGCGCTGATCCTGCGCTCGGGGCACCAGATGGGCCCCGGGTGGACCGCACCTCGGACTGGCTGCACAACTGGGCCGAACGCACCCCCGATGCGGTGTTCATCGCCCAACGATCCGGCACCGGCTGGCGCGAGGTCACCTATGCCGAGGCGCTGCAAATCACCCGAAACCTGGCCATCTGGTTGCTGGACCAAGGGCTTGAGGGGAAGGGACCGATCGCGATCCTGTCGGGCAATTCGGTGGATCACGGGTTGCTGTCGCTGGCCGCGCAATACGCGGGCCTCGCCACCGCCCCCGTGGCCGAGCAATACTCGCTGATTCCCGGTGCCCATGACCGCTTGGTCCATGTGATCGAACTGATCCAACCGGGGCTGTTATTCACGGATGACGCCGCCCGCTATGGCGAGGCGCTGATGCTGCCTGCGCTGAAAGAAATTCCGGTGCTGACCTCGCGCCCCGATGGTGCGCCACGCCCCGTTGCCGCGATGCAAGATGCCCTGCGCGGCGGCGCATCGGATGTGGATGCCGCCCGCGCGGCCGTCACGCCCGACACGCTGGGCAAGGTGCTGTTCACCTCTGGTTCCACCTCGCATCCCAAGGGGGGTGATCACTACCCACCGGATGATATGCGTGAACCAGACCCAGATCGCCGACGCCTTTCCGGTGCTGCGCGCGCGCCCACCGAAAATTCTGGACTGGCTGCCGTGGAACCACGTCTTTGGCGGCTCGCACAACTTCAACATGATGCTCGCAAATGGCGGCGCGCTGTATATCGATGATGGCAAGCCGACCGATGCGCTGTTCCCGCGCAGCCTTGAAAATATGCAGATGCATACCGGCACGCTGGCCTTCAACGTGCTCATGGGCTTTGCCCGCCAAGTGGCGGCCCTGCGCCAAGATGCGGATCTGCGCCGCCGCTTCTATACCGGCCTCGATTTCACCTTCTACGCGGGCGCGTCCCTGCCGCAGGACATCTGGGATGCTTTGGGCGACATGGCGCGCGAGGTCACCGGATCCGTGCCGCTGATGGTGTCCTCCTGGGGGATGACCGAAACTGGCCCTGCCACTCTGATCACGCATGAACGGGTGGGCCGCTCCGGTATCGTTGGCGTGCCCATGACGGGCACGGAAATCAAACTGATCCCTGATGACAACCGATACGAAGTCCGCGTCAAGGGCCCGAACATCATGCCGGGCGATTTCAACGCACCGAAAAAAGCCGCCGAAAGTTTCGACGACGAAGGCTTCCTGATCACCGGCGACGCCATGAAATTCGTCAACCCCGATGACGATGACCGCGGCCTCAGCTTCGATGGCCGCATTTCGGACGATTTCAAACTGACCTCGGGCACATGGGTGCGCGTTGCCGCCCTGCGCGGGCAGCTGATGACCGCGCTTGACGGGCTGGCAGGTGACATCGTGATCACCGGGCAGGACCGTAGTGAACTGGGCGTTCTGATCTTCCCCGCCACCCCGATGGCAGGTGAAAACGGCGCTGTCACCGACCCGGAATTCACCGCGAAAATCACCGCCGCGCTTGCCCCGCTTGCCAAGGCCACAACCGGCTCCTCGACCCGGGTGGGCCGCGCTATGGTGCTGGCCGATCCGCCCAGCCTCGAAGCGCATGAAATGACCGCCAAGGGCAACCTGAACACCCGCAAACTGCTGCAAAATCGCGCCGAACTGGTCGCCCGCCTTTACGCCGATGGCCCCGGGCGCGCTGATCTTCTGATTTTCGTTTTGCCAACAATACTCCCGCCGGAGGCTCCCGCCCCATCCACTTGAAAGGACGCCCGAACATGGTTGATCTCTCCAAGGTCCGCGCCATCGACATCCACACCCATGCCGAGGAACCCTGCGGCTGCCATGCCGACGACGGGTATGATGACCTGCAATCCACCATGGCGAAATATTTCCGCGCGCCGTGGGAACACCCGCCGACCATCCCCGAAACCGCGGCCCATTACCGTGAACAGAACATCGCCGCCGTGATCTTCCCCGTCGATGCCGAGCGCGAGACCGGTTATCGCCGCTACAACAACGACGAGGTGGCCGAACTGGTCGCGGAAAATTCCGACGTGCTGATCCAGTTCGGTTCGATCGATCCGTGGAAGGGCAAGATGGGCGTGCGCGAAGCAAAGCGCCTGATGCGCGACTATGGCGTCAAGGGTTTCAAGTTCCACCCTACCATGCAGGGCTTCTACCCGAATGACCGCATGGCCTATGAACTGTACGAGGCGATCCAGGACGAGGGTGGCATCGCGCTGTTCCACACAGGCCAGACCGGTGTTGGTTCGGGCATGCCCGGGGGCAACGGGATGCGGCTGAAATATTCCAACCCGATGTACATGGATAACGTGGCGGTGGATTTCCCCGACCTGAAAATCATCCTCGCGCACCCGTCCTTCCCTTGGCAGGAAGAGGCGCTGTCCGTGGCCCAGCACAAGCCCAATGTCTATATAGACCTGTCCGGCTGGTCCCCGAAATACTTCCCGCCAATCCTGGTGAAATACTGCAAATCGATCCTGAAGAAAAAGGTGCTGTTCGGGTCTGACTGGCCGATGATCACCCCCGAACGCTGGCTGTCCGATTTCGATAAGATCGACATCAAGGAAGAACTGCGCGAGGACATCATCAAGGGCAATGCCGCACGTCTGCTGGGCCTAGCATGACCCCGTTCAAGGCCCCTGTCGACGATATCCTGTTCACCCTTAGGGCCTGCGGGGCCGAAGGGTTGGACAGCTGGGATGACGATCTGATGACCCAGATCGCCGAAGCCTTCGCCAGCTTTGCCGAGGCAGAGCTGGCCCCGCTGGACGAGCCCTCGGACAAGCAGGGCGCGCGGTTTGAAAACGGCCGTGTGCGGATGCCGGACGGGGTTCGCGCCGCCATTGACGCCTATGCCGAACAGGGCTGGTGCGGGCTGACCGCGCCAGAGGAATTCGGCGGGCAGGGGTTGGACGGGTTGGCACTGACCATCACATCCGAGATTTTCTCGGGTGCGAACCATGCCATGCAAATGGTGACCGGCCTTTTGCCGGGGGCGATCCGCGTCTTGCAGAATTTCGGCTCTGATGCGCAGCAGGCCGCGCTGATCCCTGAACTGGCCGGAGGTGAACGGCTTTCGACCATGGCGCTGACCGAACCGGGCGCGGGGTCCGATCTGGGCCGCATCCGCACCCGCGCGACGCCCTCGGGCGATGGCTGGTCCATCACCGGCGAAAAGATCTTTATCTCGAACGGCGATCAGGACATCCGCAACAAGATCCTGCACCTGGTTCTGGCCCGCACCGGCGCGGCCGATAGCGGTGTGAAGGGCCTGTCGCTTTTCGCCTGCCTGTCCGACCGCGCCGATGGCAGCCGCAACCCCGTCAAGGTCACGCGGATCGAGGAAAAGATGGGCCTGCATGGCAGCCCTACCTGTCAGATGGCCTTTGACGGGGCCGAGGCGCAGTTGATCGGCGAAGAGGGCGCAGGCCTGAAGGGCATGTTCTCGATGATGAACCACGCCCGGATCGGCGTGGCCCTTCAAGGCGTGGCCCATGCCACCCGCGCCCATGCCATCGCCGCCGCATATACGGCCGAACGCCAGCAGGGGCGCGGGGCCGATGGCAAGCCCGTCACGCTGGACCAGCATCCCAACTTGGCCCATATGCTGGCCGAGGCGCGGGCGATATCGCTGCTGGGGCGGGCCATCACCCACACCGCCGTGATCGAACTGGAGCGTGGAGCCAATCCTGCCCTTGTTGATTTCCTGACCCCCGTGGCCAAGCATTTCTGCTCCAAGGGTGGCAGCCGCGCCGCCGATCTGGGGATGCAATGCCTTGGCGGCTATGGCTACCTGAACGAATACAGGGTCGAACAGACATGGCGCGACGCCCGCATCACCCGCATCTACGAGGGCGCAACGGCCATCCATGCCTTGACCATCGCGGGCCGCATGGCGCAAAGCCCCGCAGGGGATGCCTTTGCCAATTTCTGGGCCGCACGCGTGGATCCGGCCGATCTGGCGATCTGGCAAGAGGGGCGCGCGGCCCTGACCAACCCGCCCGAACAGGCCGAGGATTTCATGGCCCTGACCGAATGGCTGCTGTGCCGTGCGCTGGCACCGTTGTTCGACGGGCACGCTGGCGCGCCGGCCGTGGCACGCTACATCGACCGGCAGGCATATCTTGGCCCCCTGTCGCGGGACCGGCTGGCCGGCTGACGGGCGGGCCGCGCAGATCGTCGGCATATCCCCGTCGAAAAAACAAACACCTAGTGTTCCGCGCCTGACAT
>DFBX01000027.1 GCA_002366795.1 Rhodobacteraceae bacterium UBA3069
TCCGAGACAGCCCAGTCCGGCGCGCTATCTCACGTATTGGCATTTTGTCACGCAATGCCCAGCGTCGAATGACACTCAAAAATCCCATGTCTATCACTCCATGTCTCCCTGAACAAAACCGTCAGGGTAATGTGTTCACATGGGTCAATTCTCAGTGACAATTTATGGGGCTACGGGTCAGTTCTCAGTGACATTCAACACCCGAGCAAGCACACTAAAAAGAACCACCCCATGCAGGTCGAATACGTTGATCTCGCTAACACTAAATGGGGAACAATCGAATCCACGACGGCTTACCTGTGGGCGGACGCGCCTTCGCGTGCACGCATGGCGCTTGCGTCTGGCGATACGATCATAGGGACTGTCAGGCCTGGGAATGGCTCCTTCTCTTTCGTGTCGAAAGAAGGCCTGACAGGAAGCACGGGTTTCGCTGTTCTCCGACCGAAAGCCAGCCGAGAGGCTGCTTTGATCTATCTTGCAGCTACGGATCCGGCGACAATCGAGGCCTTGGCCAACTTGGCAGATGGCGGTGCCTACCCGGCTGTCAGGCCTGACGTGGTTGTAGCACAAGAGTGTGTGCTTGCTCCTGAGGACGTTTTGCAGGCTTTCTCCGCAGAAGCGTCACCCCTGATCGCAAGGATCGAAGCCGGAAAGAACGAAAACCAAACCCTCGCCGCCCTCCGCGACGCGCTCCTGCCGCGCTTGATGTCCGGCGAGCTCCGCGTGGGTGAGGCCAAGGAACAAGTGGAGGCGGTCGCGTGATGCGGCTGCCTTTTCATATTCGGGCCCAAATTCGAGTAATGGCCCCAAATGATGATTTGCAGGTGATGTCTTGGCGTTTTTGATTGAAGCGGATTTAGAAGACTTCCTGATGGAAGAAATGGGTGATCTGGGTTGTCAGCTGATGCATGGTGCGCAGCTGGCCCCCGACACCACCCCCGCCCTGCGCGCCAGTTACCGCGACACGATCCTTGAGCCGGTGTTCATGGACGCCTTACGCGCCATCAACCCCGACCTGCCCGAACGGGCCTTGGTGGATGCCTCGAAAAAGGTTCTGGATGCCGTCTTCACCACCGATGTGGTGCAGGAAAACCGCCGCATTCACCGGCTGATGGTTGAAGGTGTCAAAACCACCTATGTGCAAGACGGCGAAGAGCGCGGCGCGGTTGTGCATCTGGTCGATTGGAGCGATCAGAACAACGACTGGCGCGCAGTCAATCAGGTGGATGTGGTGGGCAAGGCGCCCCGCATTCCCGATATGGTTCTCTTTCTCAACGGCATGCCTTTGGTCGTGATCGAGCTTAAGGGCACCGAAGGCAAGGATATCGAAGCGGCGTTCAATCAGATCGAAACCTACAAGGCCGATATCCCCGACCTGTTCCGCACGACGCTGCTCAATGTCATCAGCGACGGGTTTACGGCGCGCTATGGCTCGCTCTCGGCCAATCTGGACCGGTTCATGACCTGGCGCACGCTGGATGGCGAAACGCTGGTTCCTGCGGGCACGGATCTTGCGCTGGAAACACTGGCGCGTGGGCTGTTGAACCGTCAGACGCTGCTGGATCTGTTGCGCTGGTGCGTGGTGTTTGAGGATGAGGGCAAAGGCCCGATCAAGAAGGTTGCCGGTTATCACCAGTTCTTTGCTGTGCGCAAAGCCATGGATGCCATCGCCGGTGCGCGCGGGCAGATGGCAAGGCCGGTGTGATCTGGCATACGCAGGGTTCGGGTAAGTCGCTCCTGATGACCTTCCTTGCCGGGCGGGTCATGCATGATCCCCAGCTGGAAAACCCGACCTTGCTTGTGCTGACTGACCGCAACGATCTGGACAACCAATTGTTCGCCACCTTTGCACGCTGCAAGGACATCCTGGGCGAAGAGCCGGTGCAGGCTGACAGTATTAGTGACGTGAAGTCCTTGCTGGATCGGGATGTCGGAGGCGTTGTTTTCTCGACCATCCAGAAGTTCCGGCCGGATGCAGGCGGGGTTTTCCCCGAGATCACGGACCGCTCAAATGTCATCGTCATGGTGGATGAGGCGCACCGCACCCAATACGGGTTCGATGCAAAGATGACCAAGGAAGGCGATGTAAAATACGGCCTTGCCTATCAACTTCGTCAGGCCCTGCCGAATGCCGTCTATGTGGCCTTTACCGGCACCCCTGTCGAACTGGTTGGCGCGAACACCCGTGGCGTTTTTGGCGACTACATCGATATCTACGACATCGCCCAGGCCGTTGAGGATGGGGCCACCGTGCCGATTTACTACGAGGGGCGGGTTGCGAAGATCGAGCTGAACGATGACATCGCAGGCGAGATCGACGAAGAGTTCGAGGACGCGACCGAAGAGCTTGAAGAAGATGAAGCAGATGCCGTGGCCAAGAAATGGTCGCAGGTCGAGGCGCTTGTCGGTGCCGACAACCGGCTTGACGCTGTCGTTGCCGATATCCTGCAGCACTTTGATGCGCGCATCAAAGCAATTGACGGCAAAGCAATGATTGTATGCATGAGCCGTCGTATCTGTGCAGAGGTATATGATCGCATCGTTGCCGCCCGGCCAGATTGGCATGGGGATACAGATGACACGGGCGAAGTGAAGGTGGTCATGACGGGCAGTGCATCGGACTCGTCCGAAATGCAGCCACACATCCGCTCAAAGACAAAGCAGGAAGCTATTCGCAATCGATACAAGGATCCTTCCGACCCGTTGAAGCTCGTGATCGTCAGGGACATGTGGCTGACCGGCTTTGATGCGCCCTGCATGCATACGCTTTATGTGGACAAACCGATGAAAGGTCATGGCCTGATGCAGGCCATCGCCCGTGTGAACCGCGTATTCAAGGGCAAGCCTGCGGGTCTCGTCGTCGACTACATCGGGATCGCCGCAGACCTCAAGAATGCCCTCGCGCACTACTCCCAATCCGATCAGGCAAAGACGGGGGTCAGCGAAGCCGAGGCCGTTGCCGCATTCCTGGACGCCCTGGATGTCGCCCGCCAGCAGCTGTTTGGATTTGACTACGCCTTGGCACTCGATGGCACGCCGAAAGACCGTTTGAAGATTCTGCCGCCGGCAATCGAGCACATCCTGAACAAGGGCGTCGAAGATGAAGGCGCCTCCGTGAAACGATTTCAGGATGCTGTCGCGGCACTGGTGAAGGCCTTCAAGCTGGCGTCAGGTAGCCCACAGGCCACCGATCACGCCGTTGAGGTGGCATTCTTCACCGCTGTCAGGACCGGCATTGAAAAACTGGATGCGGATCGCAAGGGAAAGAAGAGCGGACGCTCCGACTTCGCCATCCAGCAGCTGGTCAACAATGCAGTCGCTTCTACCGAGGTGGTCGATATTCTTGAAGCCTGCGGGTTCGACAGGCCCGACATCAGTGTTCTCTCGGAAGAGTTCATGATCGAGCTTCAAAACATGAAGCACAAAAACCTCGCGGTTGAAGCCCTCAAGAAGCTCCTGAATGGAGAGATCGGTGCCAGGACGCGAAGCAATGTGGTCAAAAAGGAAGAGTTTTCGACGCGCTTGGAACAAGCGATTGCGCGATACCACAATCGAAGCGTTGACGCATTCCAGATCATCCAGGAACTCATCGAGATTGCCAAGGATCTTCGTGCAGAGCCCGAGGACGGCCTGACATCGGATGAGCGGGCGTTCTATGACGCCCTGGCGCAGAATGACAGCGCGGTCGAGATCATGTCCAACAGCGAACTCCAGGTTATCGCCACGGAGCTTGTGAAAACCGTTCGTAGCAATGCTGGCGCGGATTGGTGGCGACGCGAAAATGTCAGGGCCAAGATGAGGATCGCAGTGAAGAAGATTCTTCAACGCCATGGCTATCCGCCTGACCTTACGACTGACGCCATCGAAAACCGTGCTCAAACAGGCTAAAGCCCTGGCGACAGAAGTCAGCCGCTAAATCCTCGATAAACACGTTTAAAAACAGGAAAAAGGCGCACCGAGATCATCGACGCGCCTTTTCAACATTTATCGCATGGGCTGGCGGTTGCGCCGCCCTTTTTCTTTGTAACCGCTCGGTTGCTACCGCAG
>DFBX01000107.1 GCA_002366795.1 Rhodobacteraceae bacterium UBA3069
TTTACACCACGAATGCCATAGAAGCCCTGAACTCGAAAATCCGCCGCGCCGTCCGAACCCGCGGTCACTTCCCCAGCGACGAGGCGGCGGCAAAGTTGATCTACCTGGCTCTCAATGCTACCTCAGTCGAATGGAAGCGCTCGGTGCGCGAGTGGCATGCCGTCAAAAGTCAGCTCGCCATCATGTTCGAAGACCGCTTTCCCATGGTGTAACAAAAGGCGCCAGGGCACAAAATTCCGCACAGTCTCAAACCACGATGACCTATAATGACGGCTATATTGGCGAACCTGCGCCCGGCACGTCTTACGGTATGCAATCCGGCCCGATGGCGCTGGATATCGCCATTTTGCAAGCTCTTTACGGGGCTAATACCACCTATGCGAATGGCGATGACACCTATGAATTGCCCGATGCGAACGCGACTGGCATCGCGGGTGGCTTTACCATCGCCAACGGCGTGGTGATCGAAAACGCCGTATCGGGCGATGGCAATGACACGCTGACCGGCGACGGCGGGCGCAACTATATCTATGGTGCGGACGGGGATGATACGATCGAAGGCGGCAGCGGCACGGACACGGCCGATGACAGCGGCTTTGACAGCAACGCCTTTACGGTGGTCGATCTGGCGGGCGCGGACTGGCCCGTGACGGAAATCGCCACGGGCCATGCCGATACGCTGATCAGCATCGAAATGCTGGTGTTCGACGATATGACGCTGGTCGCCTGAGGGGGCGAAAGGGCGGGGATTGCCCCGCCGCCATGCGTTTCAGTCGCGGGTGCCGGCGAAGCGTTCCTGCCATTCCTCGCGCTGCTCGTCCGTGATCTTGGCGAACAGGTTGTCGGGCACGGTGAACCCGTGGCCGGGTTGCAGGCGGGTCAGGGCATCGGCGGCCGGGCCGGGCCATTCGGGCGAAACGCCCATCGCCTTGTGCAGCGTATCCGCCGTATCGGGGATGAAGGGCGCGGACAGCACCGCGTAAAGCGGGATCAGGTTCAGTGCGAAACGAATCTGCGAGGCGGCCAGTTCGGGATCTTCCTTGAAGGTGGCCCATGGCGCGGCCTCTTGCAGGAATTCGTTGCCCATGACCCAGATCGCGCGCAGCTCGTTTGCGGCCTTGCGGACATCCATCGCCTCCATATGGCCCTCGTAGGCGCGGATGCGGGTTTCCAGATCGGCCAGAACGCTGCTGCCGACCGGGAATTCGGGGCCGCCCGCGGGCACTTCCTCGCCGAATTTGGAACGGCAGAACTTGGTCACGCGGCTGACGAAATTGCCCAGCACATCGGCCAGATCCTTGTTCGCGCTGGCCTGGAAATTTTCCCATGTGAACTCGCTGTCCGAGGATTCGGGCGCGTGGGACAGAAGCCACCAGCGCCAGTAATCGGCGGGCAGCAGCGACAGGGCCTGGTCCATGAACACGCCGCGCCCGCGCGAGGTGCTGAACTGGCCGCCATCGTAATTGAGGTAGTTGAAGGATTTGATGTAATCGACCAGCTTCCACGGCTCGCCCGAGCCGAGGATGGTGGCGGGGAAGCTAAGCGTATGGAAAGGCACGTTATCCTTGCCCATGAACTGGGTATAGGTCACGTCATCCGCGCCCTTGTCGGTGCGCCACCAGCGTTCCCAATCGGTCCCTTTGCCCGCATTGACCCATTCCTGCGCGCAGGCGATATATTCGATCGGCGCGTCGAACCAGACGTAGAACACCTTGCCTTCCATGCCGGGCCAGTCTTCCTTGCCCTTCTTGACGGGAATGCCCCAATCCAGGTCGCGGGTGATGCCGCGGTCTTGCAGCCCGTCACCGTCGTTCAGCCATTTCTTGGCGATCGAGGTGGTCAGGATCGGCCAATCGGTCTTGCTGTCGATCCATGCCTGCAACTGGTCGCGCATCTTGGACTGGCACAGGTACAGGTGCTTGGTTTCGCGCTGTTCCAGATCGGTCGAGCCGGAGATGGTGGAATGCGGGTTGATCAGGTCGGTCGGGTCCAGCTGCTTTGTGCAGTTGTCGCATTGGTCGCCGCGCGCGGATTCGAAGCCGCAATTGGGGCAGGTGCCTTCGATGTAGCGGTCCGGCAGGAAACGGCCATCCGCCAAGGAATACATCTGTTTTTCGGTGACTTCGCGGATCAGTCCGTTATCGGCCAGCTTGCCCGCGAAATGCTGCGTCAGCTTGTGGTTTTCCGGGCTGGAGGAGCGCCCGAAATGGTCGAAGGACAGGCGGAAACCGCGCGCGATTTCGGCCTGCACATCGTGCATTTCGGCGCAGTATTCGGCCACGGGCTTTCCGGCCTTGGCGGCGGCCAGTTCGGCCGGGGTGCCGTGTTCGTCGGTGGCGCACAGGAACAGCACCTCGCGGCCGCGGCCACGCTGGTAGCGGGCAAACAGGTCGGCGGGCAGCTGGCTGCCCACCAGATTGCCCAGGTGCTTGATGCCGTTGATGTAGGGAATGGCCGAGGTGATAAGGTGGCGTGTCATGTTCTGTCCCTGTTGTCCCTGTGTCGCGCGAATTGGGGTCGCGTTGGCGATCAACGCGAAGTTGGCACCGCTTTACCGCAGCAAGGTGGCTTAGGCCAGAGCCAGCGCGGCGCCACAGATCGGCAAAGAATGTTTTGCACTGGTGGCGTGAATCTTGGTAAACAGGGGCAGGTCACGGGGCCGGTTTGCGTTTTCCCTTATAATTCAGTGGTTTTCGGGGTGATTTTCAGCCCTTGAGAGAGGGCGGAGCAGGCCGGTCTGGCAAAAGCGGCTTCCGGGGTGGGGGCCGCGCTTGTGAAACGGGCCGGGTGGGACAAGAAATTCGGGGTCGCCACGGCGGCCTTGGCCGGCATCTGCCGGGGGGTCAGCTGCCTCTGACAAGAGGGGAGCAGAACTTTGTCCATTTTTTTCATCAACTCGAACCAGACAAGCACGCGCGCGTTGGCGGTGTCGGACGGGGCCATGGTCACGCGCAATGGCGGCATCAGCGTGCCGGGCGGCAACGCGATAGAGGCATTGGGCACCGCGAATGGCACCACGGTGCAGGTGGGTGGCTACCTGTACGGGCGCTATGCGGGCATCCGGCTGACCGGCACCAGCATCGCGGATGACGACCCGCTGGGCCTTGGCGGTCACGTGGTGCAGGTCACGGCGAACGGCGTGGTGGGCGGGGCCGAGAATGTATCGGATTACGCGGCGATCATGGTGTCGGGCACCGGCAACCGGATCTATAACGAGGGGCAGGTTTTCGGCGGCTACACCGGCATTCTGGCGCATGGGTCGGACACGGCGATCAGCAATGGCGGCACCGTCATGGGATCGGCCCGCGGGATCGAATTTCGCGGCGGCGACGGGCTTTCGTTTTACTACACGCTGACCAATTCCGGCACCGTCGAGGGCGAGACAGGCATCGCCCGCACCGGCGGTTTCGGCGAGACCCGGATCAACAACACCGGAGAGATCGTTGCAGGGTCGGCCGGCTGGGCCATTGCGATCACCGGCACGGCGGCGGGGGCGTCCTCGCTTGTGCTGGTGAATGCCGGCACGGTCAGCGGCGGCATCCAGGCGGCGGTGGCAGAGCTGGACGGCACGCCAGACCAGACCGATGACACGATCCTGAACCACGGGCTGATTGCCGGAAATGCCTATCTTTCGCTGGGCGCGGACAGCCTGCGCAACGATGGCCGGATCGACGGCGATGTCGATCTGGGTGTGGGGGATGACATATACTCGGGCTTTGGCGGCACGGTCAGCGGGGCGGTTCTGGGCGGGGACGGGAATGACCTGTTCCTTGTGGACCAGCCCGACCTGCTGGTCGTGGGCGGCGCGGGCAATGACACCTTGCGCGGCTATTCCGATGTCACCGCGGGCGGCGGGATCGAGGTCATCCAGCTGCTGGGCGGCGCGCCGCTGAACGCCACCGGCGATGACGGGGCCAACACGATCACCGGCAATTCCGGCGCGAATATCCTTGAGGGCGGCGACGGGGCGGACACGCTGATCGGTTTTGCCGGCACGGACGACCTGTCAGGGGGCGCGGGCAATGACGTGCTGCGCGCCGGGGTGGATGCCGATTTCCTGTCGGGCGGGGCGGATAATGACGTGCTGGCCGGGCAGGGCGGCAATGACGAACTGGAGGGCGGGACAGGCGACGACACCATGGCGGGCCATGCGGGCGACGACGTGCTGACCGGCGGGCTGGGACGTGACCTGCTGGTCGGCGGGATCGGCGCGGATGTGTATATCTTCACGGATATTGCCGAAAGCAGCGGCGATTTGTTGGTGTCGGACCGGATTGCGGGCTTTGTCAGCGGCGAGGACCGCGTCGATCTGAGCGAGATCAACGAGGAGGCCTTTGCCTTTCTGGGCACCGACGTATTCACCGGCGGCGGCGGGATGGAGTTGCGTTACCTGGTCAACGCGGTCGGCCATGCCATCGTGTATCTGGACGCCGATGGCGACGGGGGCACGGATGCGGCGCTGATCATGCTGGGGGCGGGGGCGCTGTCGGCCACGGATTTCATCCTGTAGGCTGTGCCGCCTGGTCCGCGCCCTGCAGGGGCCGCGCGGCAAGCCCCTGTTCGGGGGCCTGTGATACGGCCCATGCGGCGGGGGGCGCGGTGCGGGCGCGGCGCCGTTCCAGCCGCCATGCGGTGCTGTCCGGGCCATGTTGCGGGGCCATGTGCCAGCGGCTTTCCACCCCCGGCGCGCCGCCATCCCCGGGCGTCAGGATCAGGCCAAGCGGGGTTTCGCGCCCCTCGGCCGCGCCGGTTTCGGCGGCCAGGTGCAGCCGCCGCACCGGGGTCAGCGCGGGCGGGCCGGGCAGGTCGGCCACCACCAGCGGTACCGCGCCTGCGCGCAGGGTTTCCTCCATGCACCATAACATGTCCTCGGGGCGGCGTGCTTCGGCAAAGATGAAACGCGAGGGGTCGCAAAAGGGCACCATGCCATCGGGGTGGGGGCGGTCCGGCTGCCATGCCGGGGCGATCCAGATCACCGGCCCGCGCAGTTTTCCCGCGATCCAGAAAGCCATGCTGCGCCGGGCCGCGCCGCATGCCTCGTGCAGGCGGGCGGGGCGCAGCGCGATGCCGGGGGCCAGCGCAATGCCCGATACGGGCGCGCGGTCCAATAGGGGGGCAGGGGCTAGGGGGGCAGGGGCGGACATGAACAAATCTTAGCATGTTCGCTTTTTGTTCGCAATCATGGGTCATATTTGCGGGCCATGTAGGGCGTGCGCTTTTTCGCGCGTGACCTGTGTGAAAAAGGCGTTAACATGCGGTATCTGGACCGGGCCGCAAAGGCTTGGCCTAAAGGGAGGAAGATAAAATGAAACGTATTATTCTGGTGCTGGCGATGATGCTGGCGCCTGCCACCGCCTTTGCCGAGGGCGCCGTTCATAAAGTCGCAATCCATGTGAACCAGAATGACCCGCAGGTCATGAACATGGCGCTGAACAACGTGAAGAACCTGATGAAATACTATGCCTCGCAAGGTGACACCGCCGAGGTGGAGGTCGTGGCTTATGGCCCCGGTCTGCATATGCTCATTGCGGGGAAAAGCCCGGTGGCCGACCGAATCGCGGCCATGTCCATGGAAAATGACGCGCTGAAATTCTCGGCCTGCGGCAATACCCTCCGGGCCATGTCGGCCAAGACCGGGGTCGAGGTAGCGCTATTGGACGAGGCGCGGGTCGTGCCGTCGGGCGTGGTGCGTCTGGTGGAATTGCAACAAGGCGGTTATGCCTACGTGCGGCCATGAGCCTGTGAAAAAAGCCAGGGCCCCGAAACGCTGGGTGGCCCCGGCCAAAACGAAGTGAACGAATAACAGGAAAGACCCGATATGCGCATGAATCCCCTGGGCCGCACCGATTTGCTGGTCAGCGAACTTTGCCTTGGCACCATGACCTGGGGCACCCAGACAGAGATTTATGACGCCCATGCCCAGATCGAAAAGGCGCTGGATGCGGGGGTGAATTTCTTTGACACCGCGGAAATGTATCCGGTCAACCCGGTCAGTAAGGAAACCGTGGGCCGGACCGAACGTATCCTTGGGCTGTGGTTCGAAAAAAGCGGGCGGCGCAAGGATGTGATCCTTGCCACCAAACATTCGGGCGAAGGATTGAAGACCGTGCGCGATGGCGCGCCGATCTCGGCCGAAACGATCCCCACGGTGATCGAGGGCAACCTGCGGCGGCTGCGCACCGATTACATTGACCTTTACCAGCTGCATTGGCCCAATCGCGGCTCGTATCACTTTCGCAAGAACTGGAAATACGACCCCTCGACGCAGGACCGCGCCGCGACCCTGGACCATATGGAAGAGGTGCTGGAGGAGCTTCAGCGGCAGGTGGATAAGGGCAATATCCGCCATTTCGGCCTGTCCAACGAAAGCGCATGGGGCACGATGCAATGGCTGCGCATTGCCGAGGAGCGCGGCTGGCCGCGCGTCGCCTCTATCCAGAATGAATATTCGATGATGTGCCGGCTGTATGACACCGACATGGCCGAGCTGAGCCATAACGAGGATGTGGGGCTGCTGGCCTATTCGCCGCTGGCGACTGGGATGCTGTCGGGCAAATACAGCGGCGGCGCGGTGCCTGAGGCGTCGCGCATGTCGATCATGCCGGAACTGGGCGGGCGCGTGTCGCCCCGCGCGCTGAAGATCGCGGATAAATACGTGGCGATTGCCAAAAAACACGACATCAACCCGGTGCATATGGCGCTGGCCTGGTGCATGCAGCGGCCTTTCATGACCTCGGTCATCATGGGCGCGACCAATCTGGCGCAGCTGGGTAGTGACCTGAAAGCGGTGGACCTGCGCCTGTCCGACGAGGTTCTGTCCGAGGTTGATGCGGTGCATCGTGCCAACCCGATGCCGTTCTAAGAATATGACTGGCGGCATTCGACGGACGGGGCATGGCCTGGCCATGATACGACAGATGTTGCGGATGATCCTGATGGTGGGGGTGCTGAGCGCATTGCCCGCCTGTGTTTCCGATCCGGTGGCCGTGCCGCAGGGGCTGCGGGATGTCAGCAAACCCATCGGCTCTTCTACCCGGTTTGATCCGACCCGTTTCGCCGTGTTGTGGCACCGCCGCGCAGGCGGGATCGCGGGCAAGGCGATGCTGCGGATCACGCCGAATGGCGCGGGGTTCGACGTGGCAGAACTGGGGCCGGAGAGGGCGTCGGGCCGGGCCGTTCTGGCGCGCTACAGCCTGACCGCCACGGGACGCCCCGGCCAGTTCGAGGCCAAGGGCGATGGCGGCACCCGCGCCTTCTGGCTGCTGTGGGTGGACGAGGGGTGGCGCACCATGGCGCTGGGCAATCCCAACGGGTCCATCGGGGCGATCTACGATCGCGCCGCCACGGGCGGCGGTGACCGAATCAACGCCGCGGCCGAGATCATGACATGGTATGGCTATGACATGGTGCGGTTGGCCGCAGCGCAATAGGCCGGGCCGTTCCGCGCGCAAACAGGCTGGCTTTTTCCTGCGGCGCAGGGCATGTGCTGCCCATGGAATTATGGGTTTTCGTGTCTATCCTTGCTGCCGGGTTCCAGACCCTGCGGTTCATGCTGCAAAAACAGCTGACGCAGGTGGCGCTGTCTGCCGGTGGCGCGACCTTTGCGCGGTTCTTGTATGCCGCGCCGCTGGCCGCGATTATTGCGTTTCTTTACATGCGGTTGCGGGGCGCGGTCTTGCCCGATACGGGGGCGCTGTTCTGGCTGTATGTGCCACTTGGCGCGCTGACGCAGATATTGGCGACGGTCTGCGTGGTGCTGTTGTTCAAGCGGCGCAATTTCGCGGTCGGCATCACCTTCAAGAAAACCGAGGTGATCCTGACGGTGCTGGTCGGCTTGCTGATCTTGGGCGAGGGGGTGTCGGCCACGGGGCTGGGCGCGATCGTGATCGGCCTGACCGGCGTGCTGGTCCTGTCGGACATGCCTGATATCAAGGGCGGACTGATGGCGCGGCTGATCAACCCCTCGGCGGGGATCGGGCTGACCTCGGGCGTGTTTTTCGGAATTTGCGCGGTGTGCTATCGCGCCGCCAGCCTGGAACTGGCCAGCGAGGACCCGTTGCTGCGGGCGGGGCTGACCCTGACGGCGGTGGCGTGGACCCAGCTGATCGGGCTGGGCCTTTGGCTGATCTGGCGCGAGCCGGGCGAGGTGGGGCGCGTCACCGGCGCGTGGCGCAAGACCTCGCTTGTGGGATTGACCTCGACCGCGGGGAGCCTGTGCTGGTTTGTTGCCTTTACCGAACAAAACGCCGCCTATGTGCAGGCCGTGGGGCAGGTCGAACTGATCATGTCGCTGGCCGTGTCGGTCCTGGTCTTTGGCGAGCGGCCCACGAAGCGTGAAATCATCGGGCTGGTGCTGGTGGCGCTGCCGGTGGTCTGGCTGGTGATCTACCTTTAGCGCTCAGTCGGCGCGCCCGCGCGGATCGACATTGCCTTTCAGGCGCAAGAACAGGCTTTCCTCGTCATCATTGCGGAAGAAAGGCACGTTTTCCGGCGGGGTCAGGTCATGGGCACGGGCCGCGACTTCGGCCAGGACGATCTCGGTAATAAAGGGCAGATCGAATTCGCGCACGCGGGGCAGGGGAATCCATTGCAGGTGCGAAAGCTCGTCACAGGCGGCCGAGAAATCATCCAGATCGCTGGCGATTTCATCGGCATCGACCAGGAAAAACCGCGCGTCGAAACGGCGCGGGCGGCCCGGCGGGGTGATGGCGCGGAAAACGAATTGCAAGGCGCGGGCCGAGGGCAAGTGCCCGGTCGCCGCGAATGTCGCCCAGTCAGCGTGCGGCGCGATGGGCCATTCACCGGACGTTCCAAGGATCATGCCGGTTTCTTCCCACAGCTCGCGGATCGCGGCGGCGGCAAGGGCATGCGACAGATCCTCGGGCGCGTCTTCGGCCAGCCGCGCGCGGCAGACCGCCGGCATGGGTTCGGCCAGCGGGATGTTGGCGTCATCGGCATCCACCGCGCCGCCGGGAAAGACGAACTTGTTGGGCATGAAGGCGGCCTGCGCCCCGCGCTGCCCCATTAAAACATGCGGATCGCTCATCCGATCCCGAATGGCGATTACCGTTGCCGCGTTGCGAATTGCCGTCTTGTCCAAATCATCCCCTCCCTTAGGCTGAAGGGGCACCATCCGTATTTCCGAACCCGTGCATGAACCGGGACCATTGGAACCCGATCAGCGCCCCTTTCAATCGAGGCAGAAGGTAGAGTGACAGGGCGACGGTGCCAATAGCGAAGATCGTGAACAGCACCAGCGGTTCGGGCCGCCAGGTGACAAACGCGATGTGCAGCATCGGCGCCATCAGGTGCCCGACGATCAGGATGGTCAGGTAGGCAGGCCCGTCATCGGCGCGGTGATGAAAGAATTCCTCGTGGCAGACGGGGCAGCTGTGCCGCACTTTCAGGTAGCCCTTGAGGACCGGACCATTGCCACAGGACGGGCATTTGCGGCGCCAGCCCTTGTAGACTGCGGGCCACAGCGGGCGCTCTGCTTGGGTAACTGCATGGCTATGTATGTCGGTCATCGCGTCGGGTTCCGTTCTTGGGGTCGGTCTTTCTTGCGGGAGTTGTAACAAAAAGGAAATGGGGCGCATTGCCCTAGCGACGGGATGTCGCAAAGGATCGGCGGTATGCCGCTGCCCCTGAAAAAATTCACAAACCGCGACGGAAACCCCGATGGCCCCCGTTTTACTTTCTGAAACGGCCGGAGAGAGGCTGTTTGGGACAAGTAGACAACGATGTCTTGAACAAAGTCTTATGGAGACAAAAAACATGAAACGAGCAACACTGATTTCGACCGCCGCCGCACTGTCCATTCTTGCTGGCGCAGTTGGCGTCCACGCCTCCGGCCGCGATGTCATGCATGGCGGAGACCACGGGCCGCGCTTTTCCTTCGAAGAGGTGGACACCAATGCCGATGGCAAGGTGACGCCCGAGGAAATGCAGGCCCGCATGCAGGCCCGTTTTTCCGAGGCGGACACCGATGGCGACGGCAAGTTGAGCGCCGACGAGATGTTCGCCCGTGCCCAGACCGCGCGCGCCGAGCGCATGAAAAAGGGCATCACCCGCATGATCGAGAAGCGCGACACCGATGGTGACGGTTTCCTGAGCATCGAGGAAATGGGCCCCAAGGCCGGCATGAAAGCCCGCTTTTTCGAAAAGCTGGACGCGGACAAGGATGGTGCCGTCTCGGCCGAGGAATTCGCCAGGATGAAGGAAATGCGCGGCAAGCGTGACGGTCATGGCGAATGGAACAAGGGCGGCCATGGTCACGGCAAGGATGGCAAGCGCCCGATGGGCGACCGTCCGGCAGATGCGCCTGCCAGCGAGTGATCGCCTGACCGCTTGGCCGGGCGGGGCGCATGTTTCGCGCGGCCAGTTAAGCGGCCAGTTGAACGGTGCAGGACAGGGGCCGATTGAAAGGCCGAATTGAACAGGTTACGTCGGACTTATAATGGAAATGCTGGACAGCTTGCCCGATACACCCGACGAGGCGCTGTTGGTTCTGTATGCCAATGGCGATGCGGCGGCGGCGCGTGCGCTGACGCTGCGCCTGACGCCGCGCGTGTTCGGGCAGGCGATGCGGATGCTGCACGACCGGGCCGAGGCCGAGGATGTGACGCAAGAGGCTTTGTTGCGCCTGTGGAAAATCGCGCCCGACTGGCGCCAGGGCGAGGCGAAGGTGACGACCTGGCTGTGGCGCGTGGTGGCCAACCTTTGCACGGACCGGCTGCGCAAGGGGCGCGGCGTCGATCTGGACGCGATCCCCGAACCGGAAGACGACGCGGCCAGTGCCGCCGACCGGATGCAGGATGCGGCGCGGGTTTCGGCGCTGAACGCCGCGTTGGACCAGCTGCCTGAACGGCAGCGGCAGGCGGTGGTGCTGCGGCATATCGAGGGGCTGTCGAACCCCGAGCTCTCCGAAATCATGAAAATATCGCTTGAAGCGGTCGAAAGTCTGACCGCACGGGGTAAACGGGCGCTGGCAAAGGCATTGGCCGGGCAGCGCGACACATTGGGATACGAGGAAAACCGACATGGCGCAGACGGATCGCGACGATATCGAGCTGGAGGCATTCTTTGCCGCCGCGCGCCGCCAGACGGCCGTGCCGGGGCGGTCAGGGGGGGCGGATGCACCGGATGCACCGGATGCCGGGGCTGACCTGATGGCCCGGGTTCTGGGCGATGCGCTGTCGCATCAGGCCGCCGCCGTTGCGGATGCGCGACCGGTGCAAAGGCTGGCAGAGCCGCGCGAGGTGGGGCTTTGGCGGCAGTTCTTTGGCGCGCTTGGCGGCTGGCCGGGGCTGGCGGGGCTGGCGGCTTCGGCCGTGGTCGGGGCCTGGCTGGCGATCAGCCCGCCGCAGGGCCTGTCGGACACGGCCCTTACCTATCTGGGCGGTGGAATCGAGGCGACCGAGGACTTGGGCATGGAACAGACAATCGCGTTTCTAAGCGGGGAATGAGCAGATGAGTGACGAGACACTGAAACGCGCGCCGATGAAGCTGTGGCTGCGGCTGCTGTTAATCGCGTCCCTGGCGTTGAACCTGATCGTGATCGGGTTGGTGGTGGGCGTAATACGTCATGGACCGCCCGCGAAATTGGCGCATGGAGAGCCCTTCGGAGGCCCTTACCTGCGGGCCATGGACAAGGACGACCGCCGCGCGATCATCAAGGACCTGCGCGAGAACAGCGAGGGGCGGCGCACACGGGCCGAGGTGCAGGCCGATTTCGACCGGATCATCGCGGCGCTGCGGGCGACCCCCTACCAAGCAGACCTGGCCGAGGAGATCATCCTGGGCCAGTTCAAGGATATCCAGACCCGCGCGCAAGGCGGCACGCAGGCCATGCTGGCACATCTGCGCGCCATGTCAGATGCGCAGCGGGCGGTCTATGCCGACCGTTTGGAACAAGCGTTGAAGCGTGGCCCCGGCAGGGGGCATGACCACGCGGACCGGGGCGGCAAGCGCGATTGGCACCACGACCGGTGATGCGATTTCGCGGCAGGGGCGGAAACGTCCGCGCGGCACGCGTGATCCGGAAGAAAAGAAGAAAACAAGGGCGCGTCCGGTCGGGCGCGCCTTTTTCATGCGAACGTGGCTGCCGCGCGGATCAGGCCGCCGTGCGCCCCAGCGTGACCTGATTGCGCCCGTGCCGCTTGGCGGCATAGAGCGCGCTGTCGGCACGCCCCAACAACTGGTCCGTCGGTTCGCTCTGGTCCAGATCGGTGCGACCCATGGTCAGCCCGATCGAGATGGTCACGCTGATCGGCCCGTCCAGCCCCGGCACGTTGAACGCGTTGCGTGACACGGTGCGGCACAGGCGCTGCGCGACGAAACGCGCCTCGCGCAGGTCGGTGTCGGGCAGGGCAACAAGAAACTCCTCTCCGCCGATGCGGGCCAGCAGATCGAGGCTGCGCAGCGCCTCTTTCATGCGGCGGGCGACCTCGATCAGGACGGCATCGCCGGCGGCATGGCCGTAGCGGTCGTTGATCTGTTTGAAATGGTCCAAGTCCGCCAGCATCACCGCGAAATCGCGGCCATCGGTCTTTGCGGTTTCCGCGATGCGGTCAAGGCTGGGCATGGCGTAACGGCGGTTGTAAAGCCCGGTCAGCGGGTCGATCATCGCGGCCTGAAGCCCGTCTTTGAAACTGTCGCGCAGCCGGTCGGCGCGACGCTTGCGGCGCACCATGGCCCCGATGCGCAGCGCGGTTTCCTCGGTGTCGAAACCGGCGGGCAGGATTTCATTCGCGCCAAGGTCCAGCGCGTCGGCGGCCAGAGCGCGATCCTCTTCCTTGAGGATCACCATCAATTCGGCATGGCGGGTGTCGGGATTGGCGCGCAATTCGGACAGCAGGCGCAGACCGCCCTCGCGCCCGGCCTTGTCCAGCGACAGGACCAGCGCATCGGGCCGCGCCCCTTCCGACACATCGCGCATCAGCCCCTTGGGGTCATCGCAGGTGAAACGTGCGGCCAGCGTCGGTTCCAGCGTCGGTTCCAGCGCCTGTTTCCAGACCACCCCCATGGCGCGGGTATCGGCGACCAGCGCGACAGATGCCGGCAAGCCGAAGCTGGCGGGCCGTTCGGCAAAGCCAAGCGCGCGGTAGGTGCAATCGCGCATTCTGAGTTCCTGCGCCGTGTCCCGCGCCCGCAGCAGGCTGCGCAGTCGTGCCTGAAGCAGCACATCGTCCAGCGGGCGGGTCATCACCTCGTCCGCGCCAGCACGCAGGGCGCTCAGCCGCCCGTCGCGGTTTTCGGTCGGGGCGATGATCATCACCGGCATATCCGCAGTTTCCGCCGCCGCTTTCCACGCGGCGCAAAGATCGGCCCCGGCCACGTCCGGCAGCTTGGCGGACAGCATCACCAGATCGGGCCGCTGCCGTGCCACCATCGCCTGCGCCTCTTGACCGTTGCGGGCCTGCAGTACCTCGTAATAGGCGGCAGAGAGTTTCACCCTCAGCACGATCCTGTTGGTCGAGATGTCGTCGACGATGAGAATTTTACCAGCCATAAGCGGAGCATCCATCAGGCTTGCGTTTCAGGTGCATTCAGTTTTGAATTGGAATGGTTAAGAAACCCTTTCCGGAATATTGAAAATTGAACCTATCGCGAGAATCCGCCGAAACCATTGCCCTTCAGGCGCTTGGCTGGTTGGCCGGAAATGAAGAACTGATGCCGGTTTTCCTTGGCTCTACGGGGGCTTCGGTCGATGACTTGAAACGGCAGGCGGGCGATCCGGCCTTCCTGGGTTCGGTTCTGGATTTCATCATGATGGATGACGCATGGGTCGTCGATTGCGCGGCCAGCGTGACCTTGCCGCCCGAACGGATCATGCAGGCGCGGCAATGCCTCCCCGGGGGCGAGCAGATCAACTGGACCTGAACCGCGGGCTTAAAGCGTGGTCAGCGGCCCGTCCTTGTCAACGCACAGCTTATCCAGAAGCGCGATCAGCTGTTCCTCGTCGCCGGGGGATAGCAGGGCGGACATCTGGTTGGCATTGTCGCGCGCCATCGGGGTGGCCAGCGCGATGGCGTTTTGACCGGCCGCAGTCAGAACCACGCGGCGGGTGCGCTTGTCCTCGGTCCCCGAGGAGCGCGCCAGCAGCCCCGCATTTTCCATCTGGCGCAGGGCGCGGCTGGTTGCGGTGCGGTCGATGCCGACGAAATCGGCAATATCCGACGGTTGCGACAGGTTTTCGTTACCAACGGCCAGCAGGATGCACCAGGTGGTCCGGGTCAGGCCCAGCGTCTTCAACTGCTCGTCCAGCCGCCGTTCCTGGATGCGGGCGGCGATGGACAGGTGATAACCAAGCGAATGGTGCAGGCGATAGGGCGTTTGATCGTTCATGCATGGATTGCAAAGGGATTGCCGGGGAAAAGTCAAGCAAGCAAGGGGCTTGCCGTTGCGGCGCGGGGCATGACACATAGATATGAGGGCGGAGGGCAGGGATATGCGCGCAGACGGTATCATTTTCGACAAGGACGGCACGCTGTTCGAATTTCGCGCCACGTGGGAGGCATGGGCGGCCCGTATGCTGGCCGATGCCGCGCAGGGCGATACCGCGCTGGAGGCGCGGCTGGCCGATGCGATCCGCTTTGACCGCAAGGTGCAGGCCTTTCATCCCGACAGCCCCTGTATCGCGGGCACCAACCGCGAGGTGGCAGAGCTGGTCTGCGCCGTTCTGGGCGAGGATGACATCGAGGGAATGGAGCTGCGCCTGATCATTTCCGCGCAAGACGTGCCCCTAGTCGAGGCCGTGCCGCTGGCCGCCTTTCTGGATGGGCTGGCCGCGCGTGGGCTGCGCCTTGGCGTCGTCACCAATGACAGCGAGGCGGGCGCGACCGGCCACCTGGGCCAGACCCGTATTCTGGAGCGGTTCGATTTCGTTGCCGGGTTCGACAGTGGCCATGGCGCGAAACCCGCGCCGGGGCCGCTTCTGGCCTTTGCCGCGCAACTGGGGCTGGACCCGGCACATGTGGTGATGGTTGGCGACAGCACGCATGACCTGATCGCGGGGCGCCGCGCCGGGATGCAGACGGTGGGCGTGTTGACCGGTATCGCCGAGGCGCCCGAGCTGGAGCCCCATGCCGATGTTATCTTGCCCCATATCGGTCATATACCCGGTTTGCTGGCCCCCTGAGCTGCGCCGTCGCACCCCAAATTTCCTGACAATTGGAAATATTCGCCGGATATTAAGAAAAAGCGCGCCACACTGTTCCCCGGAATATAGGCGAGAGGGGCGCCAATGCATGGATTGATCAACCGGGCGATACAATGTTTCGTCCGGGACACATATAGCAATGAGGTATGGCTCGATGTGACCCGTTTCGCGGGGCTGGACTTTACCGGATTCGAGGCGATGCTGACCTATGAAGCCGAGGTGACGGATCTCGTCATCGCGGCCATCGGCTCTATCCTGTCGAAATCGCGCGAGGAAGTGCTCGAGGATGTGGGTACCTATCTTGTCTCGCATCCCAATGTCGAAGCGTTGCGCAGGTTGCTGCGCTTTGGAGGGGTGGATTTTGTGGATTTCCTGCATTCGCTGGACGAATTGCCCGACCGCGCGCGGCTGGCGGTGGATGATCTGGACCTGCCGGGCATGGCGCTGCGCGAACATTCGCACGAACGGTTCAGCCTGACCTGCATCGACGGGCCGCCGGGTTTCGGCCATGCGATGATGGGGATATTGCGCGCCATGGCGGATGATTATGGGGCGCTTGTCTATCTGGAACACAGCGGCGGCGGGGCCGGCCGCGAGGTGATCGAGATCACGCTGATCGAATCGGAATTCGCCGAGGGGCGCGAATTCGACCTTGGCGCACGGGCGGGCTAGGCCATGGGACTTGAAATGCCATTGGATGATTTCATGGATGTGCTGTGCCCGATGCATGTGCGGCTGGACAGCACGGGCAGGATCGTTCATGCGGGGCCGACGCTGCAAAAGCTGCGCGCGGACGAGCCGTTGGTAGGCCGCCGTTTCCTTGAGGTGATCGAACTGCTGCGCCCGCGCCGGGCCTCCTCAATGGGTGAATTGCTGACGATGAAGGGCGTGAAAATGCACTTCCAGATGCGGGGCACCCCGCGCACGGCCCTGAAGGGCGTGATGGTGCCGCAGGGCCGCGGCGCTATCATCAACCTGTCCTTCGGCATCGGCGTGATCGAGGCGGTCCGCGACTATGTCCTGACAAGCGCCGATTTCGCCGCCACCGACCTGACCGTCGAAATGCTGTACCTGGTCGAGGCGAAATCTGCCGCGATGGAGGCGTCGCGCAAGCTGAACCTGCGCCTGCAGGGGGCCAAGATCGCCGCCGAGGAACAGGCGTTCACCGACACGCTGACCGGCCTGAAAAACCGCCGGGCCATGGATCATGTGCTGACACGGATGCTTGAGGCGGGGCAGGAGTTCGCCCTGATGCATCTGGATCTGGATTTCTTTAAGGCGGTCAACGACACGCTGGGCCACGCGGCCGGGGATCACGTTCTGCAAAGGGTTGCCCGCGTCATGGTCGAGGAAACCCGCGACGAGGACACCGTGGCCCGTGTCGGCGGCGACGAATTCGTGCTGATCTTTCACAAGCAGACCGATCGCAGCAAGCTGGAGGAGATCGCCCGCCGCATCATTTCAAGGCTGGAAAAGCCGATCCCCTTCGAAGGGCAGGTCTGCCGGATCTCGGCCAGTATTGGCACCTCGCTGTCGCTGGACGACGAACGCCCCACGGCGGAATCGTTGGTGAATGATGCCGATGTCGCGCTTTACGCGTCAAAACGGGCAGGGCGGGCCTGCCATACCTTCTATACGCCGGATCTGCGCGATGCGCAGCAGGCTACAACCCCGCCGGAACGCGCCGCCGCATGTTGACGCGCACCCCGATTTCGCGTCAGTTTGGTCGCAAAACAGGGGGAGTAAAACATGAGCAGTAAACAAGGCCCGCTGGCGGGGCTCGATGTGATCGAAATGGCAGGGCTTGGCCCGTGCCCCCTGGCCGGGCAAATGCTGGCCGATATGGGCGCGACCGTTACCGTGATCGACCGCAAATCCGCACCCGCCGATCCCACGGATGTGAACCGGCGCGGCAAACGATCCGTTGCGCTGAACCTCAAATCCCACGATGGGCTGGAGGCCGCCCGCCGCCTGCTGGACCGCGCCGACATCGTGATTGAAGGGTTCCGCCCCGGCGTGATGGAAAAACTTGGCCTTGGTCCGCAAGATTGCCTCGCGCGCAATCCCGGCCTGATCTTTGGCCGTATGACCGGATGGGGGCAGGACGGCCCGCTTGCCATGACCGCAGGGCATGACATCAACTATCTGGCCCTGACCGGCGCGCTGGGGGCGATCGGCCACGCTGATTCGCCGCCGATCCCGCCCTTGAACCTTGCGGCGGATTACGGCGGTGGCACCATGTTCCTGCTGTTCGGTGTGCTGTCGGCGCTGTACGAACGCAGCCGTTCGGGCACGGGGCAGGTGGTAGATACGGCCATGGTCGATGGCGTACCCGCGATGATGGGCCTGATCCACCAATGGCTGGCGCGCGGTGCATGGCAGCAGGGGCGTGAAAGCAACCTGCTGGACGGCGGAGCGCCCTTCTACCGATGCTATGGCACAAGCGACGGGCGCGCCCTTGCCGTCGGACCGCTGGAGCCGCAATTCTTTGCCGAACTGACCCGCATCGCCGGCCTGCCAGAGGCACATCGCGCCGATCAGAACGACCAGGCCACATGGGCCGAAAGGCGCGCCGACTATGCCCGCGTCTTCGCCAGCAAGACCCGCGATGAATGGATGGACCTGTTCGACGGATCCGATGCCTGCGTCGCCCCTGTGTTGGACTGGGACGAGGTTGAAAACCACCCCCACATGGCCGCCCGCGGCACGTTCACCCGCGTGGGCAACGTGATGCAGGCCGCGCCCGCGCCGCGGTTCGACCGCACCCCGCCAGCTGTACCGCAAACCCCCGAAGCGCCCGGGGCGGACACCGACAAGGTGCTTGAAACCATGGGATATTCCGAAACTGAAATCACCGCGATGCGCGCGGCGGGAGCGCTGACCTGACCCTGTTATTTGTTCGGAACATGCTCGAATCCGCCCGCGCCGCGAAGATCGTGGCCTACAGCGCGCGGTCCTTGACCGCCTGCATCGACACATGGGTCGAGGTCGAGCCAACATAGGGCAGGCCGGAAATCACCTCTCCCAGCACTTGGCGATAGGTGGAAATGTCCTGGGTGCGGATTTTCAGCAGATAGTCGAAAGCCCCCGCGATCATGTGGCATTGCTCGATCTCGGGCACATTCATCACCGCCGCATTGAACGCTTTCAACGCCTTTTCCGTGGTGTCGGTCAGGCGCACCTCGGCAAAGGTCACATGCTCCAGTCCCAGCTTGACGGGGTTCAGAACTGCGCGGAAGCCTTGGATGAATCCATTTTCCTGCAGTCGTTTCAGCCGCACCTGGCAGGGGCTTTTCGACAGGCCCACCCGACGCGCCAGATCGACCACGGCGATCCGCCCGTCCTGTGACAGAATTGAGAGAATCTTGCGGTCTATTTGGTCCAATTGGTCGCTTGTATCCACTTGTGCCGACCTTTCGCCTGTTTTTTGTGCCTATATTCGGTTCATCGAACCGTAAAAGTTCGTTCTAAGGGAATTCAGACCGTCTGTCAGGTGTTAATCTGCCGCAGAGTCCACTTTGCCAAGGAGCTGCGGCATGGCCGATCTTTCCGACCTCAGAAATGCAATCGTCGATGCCCATCACGCGGGCGAGGCGGCGGCGCTGGACGCGCTTGCGCCGCTGGCGCCCGCGCCCACCACGCGGGCCCGCGCCTTTACCCGCGCCGAAGGTCTGGTGCGTGAAATCCGCCGGACCCGCCCCGGTTTGATGGAAGTGTTCCTTGCCGAATACGGCTTGTCCACGCAGGAAGGCATCGCGCTGATGTGCCTGGCCGAGGCGCTTCTGCGCGTGCCCGACCGCGAAACCATCGATGAGCTGATCGAGGACAAGATCGCCCCTTCCGAATGGGGCACTCACCTGGGGCGGTCGTCGTCCAGCTTGGTCAATGCCTCGACTTGGGCGCTGATGTTGACCGGCCGCGTTCTGCGCGAGGATGAAACCCCAGGCATCGCGCACACGCTACATAATGCGGTGAAACGTCTGGGCGAGCCGGTGATCCGCACCGCCGTCGCCCGCGCCATGAAGGAAATGGGCCACCAGTTCGTGCTGGGCCGCGACATTGCCGAGGCAGTGAAACGCGGTCGTGACCGCGCCAGGGAAGGTTACACATTTTCCTATGACATGCTGGGCGAGGCGGCACTGACCGCCCGCGACGCGGCCAAGTATCACGCGGCCTATGCCGATGCGATCCGCCGCCTTGCGTCGCAGTGCAAATCTGCCGACATCCGCGAAAATCCCGGCATTTCGATCAAGCTTTCGGCCCTCCATCCGCGTTACGAGGTCGGGCAAAAGACCCGCGCCATGGCCGAACTGGTGCCCGCCACGCTGGAATTGGCGCTGATGGCGAAACAGGCCGGCATGGGCCTGAACATCGACGCCGAGGAGGCCGACCGCCTGGACCTGTCGCTGGACGTGATCGAGGCCGTCTTGCGCGATCCGCGCCTGGCCGGGTGGGATGGTTTCGGCGTGGTGGTGCAGGCCTATGGCACCCGTGCCGCCAAGGCGCTGGACTGGCTGAACGCGCTGGCCACCGAACTGGACCGCCGCATCATGGTGCGGCTGGTCAAGGGTGCCTATTGGGATAGCGAGGTGAAGCGCGCGCAGGTCGAGGGGCTGGAAAACTTCCCCGTTTTCACCGCCAAGCCGGCCACCGATGTCAGCTATCTGTGCTGCGCGTCGAAACTGCTGGGCATGACCGATCGCATCTACCCGCAATTCGCCACCCACAACGCCCATACCGTCGCCTGCATCCTGGAAATGGCCGAGGATACGAGCAGCTTCGAATTCCAGCGCCTGCACGGGATGGGCGAAAGCCTGCATGGGATCGTGCGCCGCGACGCGGGCACGCGCTGCCGGATCTATGCGCCGGTCGGGGCGCACCGCGACCTGTTGGCCTATCTGGTGCGGCGCCTGCTGGAAAATGGTGCGAACTCCAGCTTCGTGAACCAGATCGTGGACGAGGACGTGCCGCCCTCGGTCATCGCGACGGACCCGTTCAAGGCGGTGAAAGAGGCGCGCCGTTCCGATGCGCTGCGCGACCCCGCGGCGCTTTATGCGCCCGAGCGGCCCAATTCCAAGGGGTTCGACCTGCACGAGGCGCGCGATCTGGCGCGGATCGAGGCGGCCCGCGCCCCCTTTGCCGATGCCACCTGGCAGGCCGCGCCGTTGATGGCGGTCAAGGGGCAGGGGAGCGAGGTGCATCGCGTGATCAACCCTGCCAACTTGGCCGACGAGGTCGGGCAGGTGCAATTGGCCTCGGGCGCGGATGCGGCGGCGGCGATTGGCGCGGCGCAGCCGTGGGACGCATCGCCCGAAGCGCGGGCAGAGGCGTTGAACCGTGCCGCCGATCTATACGAGGAGCGGTTTGGCGAAATCTTTGCCCTGCTGCACCGCGAGGCGGGTAAAACCCCTGCCGATGCCATTGCCGAGCTGCGCGAAGCCGTTGATTTTTTTCGATATTATTCCGTCAAAGCCTTGAAGCAGACCGCCGCGCCGCGCGGGGTGATTGCCTGTATTTCGCCGTGGAACTTCCCCTTGGCGATCTTTTCGGGGCAGATCGCGGCGGCCTTGGCAGCGGGCAATGCCGTGCTGGCCAAACCGGCCGAGGCAACCGGCCTGCTGGCCCATCTGGCCGCCGGATTGATGCACGAGTCGGGCGTGCCGCGCACGGCCCTGCAACTGCTGCCGGGCCACGGGTCCGAAGTGGGCGCGGCCCTGTCCGCCGACCCGCGCATCGGCGGGGTTTGCTTTACAGGATCGACCGGGACTGCGCAGGGCATCAGCCGCGCGATGGCCGACAACGCCGCGCCCGACGCAGTGCTGATTGCTGAAACCGGCGGGCTGAACGCGATGATCGTGGACAGCACTGCGCTGCCGGAACAGGCGGTGCGCGACATCGTCGCCTCGGCGTTCCAGTCGGCGGGGCAGCGATGTTCGGCGCTGCGCATGCTGTATATTCAAGAAGATATCGCGGACAGCCTGATGGAAATGCTGCTGGGTGCGATGGCAGAGCTGCGCCTTGGCAACCCGTGGGACATGGCCACCGATATCGGCCCGCTGATCAACGCGCGCGCGCAGGCCGATTTCACCGCCTATATCGACGCGGCCCGCGCCGAAGGCCGCGTTGTCAAGGCGATGGAGGCACCCGAGGGCGGGCATTTCCTTGGTCCCGTGGTGATCCGCGTGCCCGGAATTGCCGCGCTGGAGCGCGAGATTTTCGGCCCCGTGCTGCATGTCGCAACCTTCAAGGCCGAACAGATCGACGCGGTGGTGGGCGCGGTGAATGCCACCGGTTACGGGCTGACCTTTGGGCTGCACACCCGGATCGATAGCCGGGTGGAACAGGTGGCTGAACGGCTGCATGTGGGCAACCTGTATGTGAACCGCAACCAGATCGGCGCGATCGTTGGCAGCCAACCCTTTGGCGGAGAGGGACTTTCTGGAACAGGTCCGAAGGCGGGCGGGCCCAGCTACCTGCCGCGTTTCTATGCGGTGGACAGCATCGTCCGGCCCAAACCCGATGGCGCGGCCGCGGATATGGCCGAGGTTCAGGCCCGGATCGACCGGCTGGCCGCGCGGGATCCGGCGCGCCTGTCCGTGACCGATCTGCCCGGCCCGACCGGCGAATCCAACCGTTTGGCGGAATACGGGCGCGGCGTGGTCTTGTGCCTTGGCCCGGGCTGGGAGGAAGCAAAGCAGCAGGCGCGGATCGCCGAGTTGAACGGCTGCCCCGCGCTGGCCGTTGCCCCCGGCGTGCCGCCCGAACTGGGTGTGGACGGGGCTTTGGACCGTGCGGCGCTACGCGATCTGCAAGGCATCTCGCTGGTCGCGTTGTGGTCGGATGAGGCGGACAACCGTCAAGCGCGCCGCGCCCTTGCCGCGCGCGATGGCGCCATTATCGGGCTGGCTTGCGGTGACGATCTGGCCGCGCGCTGTCGTCTGGAGCGGCACATTTGCGTCGATACCACGGCGGCGGGGGGCAATGCCGCCCTGCTGGCCGCCGAGGCAGAGGCGATGGCGGCCGAATAGATTGCCGTATTGATCAAGGCACTGTGACTGCGCGCCGCCTTGAACTTGGGGGCGCGCGGGCTTCATGTAAGGATGAGTTCCCCGATGGAGATCTGCGATGGATTCCCCGACCCACGATACCCTGCGCCTTGAAGTGACTGGCCTGAACTGCGGCGGTTGCGTGCGGCGGGCCGAGACCGCGTTGAACGGGGTAGATGGCGTCACCGCGGCGCGGGTCAACCTAGCCACCAAGCGCGCCGAGGTCGAGGTCCAGCCCGGCGTCGGCCCCGACGATTTGAGGCAAGCCCTTGAAAAGGCGGGCTATCCTGCCGCTCAAGAAGATATCCGGTTGACTGTCGAAGGCGCGACCTGCGGCTCTTGCGTGGCGCGGATCGAGGCGGCGTTGAAATCCGTGCCCGGTGTGCTGGACGCCACGTTCAACCTGGCAACGGGGCAGGCGCGGGTGCAGGCCTATTCCGCTGCCGTCACGCCCCAGGCGCTGACCGCCGCAGTAAAGCAGGCCGGATACACCGCCACGGCAGAGCAATCCGGCGACCAGGCCGCGGCGCGCGAGGCGGCAGAGATTGCAAGGCTGAAGCGCGACACGCTGATCGCGGCGGCGCTGACTGTGCCGGTGGTGATATTGGCCATGACCGGCCATGTGATCCCCGCCTTTCACCACTGGATTATGAATTCCATTGGGATGACAATGTCTTGGGCGGCGCAGTTCATCCTGACGACGGCGGTTCTGGCCTGGCCGGGGCAGCGGTTTTACCGTCTTGGCGTGCCCGCGCTGATGCACCGCGCGCCGGATATGAATGCGCTTGTGGTTGTAGGTGCCAGCGCGGCCTGGGCCTATTCCTGTGTGGCGCTGTTCGCGGGCGGGTTGCTGCCAGAAGGCACGCGCGATGTCTATTTCGAGGCTGCGGCGGTGATCGTGACGCTGATCCTTGCGGGGCGCTGGATGGAGGCGCGCGCGCGCGGTCGTGCCGGTGCCGCGATTCGGCGGCTGGCCGGATTGCAAGTGCGCGATGCGCGGGTCCGGCGGGACGGGGCATGGCAAGAGGTTAGCATCGCAGCACTGGAAACCGATGATCTGGTCGAGGTCAAGCCCGGCGCGCGGGTGCCAGTGGACGGGATCGTGACCGAGGGCCGGTCGGATATCGACGAAGGCATGATCACCGGAGAGCCGATCCCGGTGTCGAAAACCGTTGACGACCAAGTGGTTGGCGGCACGGTCAACGGGTCCGGTCCATTGGTGGTGCAGGTCACGGCGACCGGCGGCAACACGGTTCTGGCGCAGATCATGGAGGCCGTGGCCGAGGCGCAGGGCGCCAAGCTGCCAGTGCAGGCGCTGGTGGATCGGGTGACCGCGGTTTTCGTACCCGTTGTGATGGTCATTGCATTGATAACATTTGCCTTTTGGTTCGATCTTGGGCCAAAGCCCAGTCTTGGGCTGGCGCTGGTCGCGGCGGTCTCCGTTCTGGTGGTGGCCTGCCCTTGCGCGATGGGGCTGGCGACGCCGACCTCGATCATGGTGGGGACGGGGCGAGCCAGTGAGTTGGGCGTTCTGTTCCGCCGTGGCGACGCGCTGCAACGGCTGCAGCATATTGATATTATTGCCTTCGACAAGACAGGAACCCTGACCGAGGGCAAGCCAGCCCTGACCGATCTGGCAGTGATCGAAGGCCTGGATGAAAACGAAACCCTTGGCCTGATCGCGGCGCTGGAGGCGAAAAGCGAACATCCCGTTGCCCGCGCCATTTTGGCCGAGGCAGAGGCGCGCGGCCTGACCATTGCCGACGCGCAAGAGATGAGCGTTCACGTCGGCGAGGGCGTGTCGGGCACAGTGAGTAAAGCCGCTGTCAGCGTCGGCTCCGCGCGGTTTATTCACTATGTTCCCAATGGGTTGCATGGCAAAGTTGACTTTTGGGAAAGCGCCGGCAAAACGGTCTTGCTGGCCACTGTCGATGGCGAAACGGTGGCGGCCATGGCCATTTCTGACCGAATTCGCCCCGAAGCGCCGCGCGTGATCGCGGCGCTGAAAGAGCGCGGCATCGTTCCCGCCATGATCACCGGTGACAGCCACAAGGCCGCCGCCTATGTGGCGCGGGAATTGGGCATCGACCGGATCACCGCCGAGGTTCTGCCCACCGACAAGGCTGAGGCGGTCAAGGCATTGAAAAGAAATGGCAAAGCACTGGCCTTTGTCGGGGATGGAATCAATGACGCACCGGCCTTGGCAGCTTCGGATGTGGGCATCGCGCTGGCCTCTGGCACGGATGTAGCGATGGAGGCGGCGGATGTTGTCCTGATGTCGCACGACCTTGGCGCGGTGGTCACGGCGCACCGTATCAGCCGGGAAACAATGAAGAATATCAAGCAGAACCTGTTCTGGGCCTTTGCCTACAATGTCGCGCTGATTCCGGTTGCGGCGGGGCTTTTGGCGTCGATGGGCGGCCCGATGTTGTCGCCGATGCTGGCCTCGGGGGCGATGGCCATGTCCAGCGTGCTGGTGGTGGGCAACGCGCTGCGGTTGCGCGGCCTGTCCGCATTTGCGAGCTGAGCACGTCAGGGTTGCGCCTGCGATGTGGTGCGGCGGAAAATATGACCGCCAAGCGGAAATACCCATAACTGCGCACTTGGCATACCAGGACTTCTTGGCTAGCCTCCCCCGCAGAAATGGCCAGAGAAGCGGCCATGATCAGGGAGAAAACATATATGAAAATGCTGTCGAAAGCCACAGTTGCGGCGCTTGCCTTTGGGTTTGCCACGCAGGCCGCCGCCACCGAATGGAACGTGTCCGTCTGGGGCAAGCCGCGCGTCTTCACCTCGCATATCGAGAAGCTGAACGAGCTGCTTCAGGAAAAGACGGGTGGTGAATTCAAACTGGCGATCAGCTATGGCGGCCTGTCCTCGAACAAGGAAAACCTTGACGGGATTTCGATCGGCGCATTCGAGATGGCGCAGTTCTGCGCAGGCTATCACGAGGACAAGAACCCCTCGCTGACCGTGCTGGAACTGCCCTTCATCGGCGTGAACACGCTGGAAGAAGAGGTCGCCGTGTCGAACGCGGTTTACGCGCACCCCGCCGTGGCCAAGGATCTTGCGCGCTGGAACGCCAAGCTGCTGATGCCGTCCCCGATGCCGCAATACAACATCGTCGGCACCGGCGAAGTGCGCGATACGGTCGAGAAAATGAACGGGATGCGCGTACGGGCCACCGGCGGTCTGGGCGAGGCGTTCCGGGCTGTGGGTGCAGTGCCGACATCGGTGACCGCAACCGAAGCCTATAACGCCATGGAATCCGGTGTGGTGGATACGGTGGCATTCGCGCAGCATGCGCATTTTGCTTATCGCACCATCGATCAGGCGGATTGGTGGACCGGCAACCTGAACCCCGGCACGGTGAATTGCCCCGTCGTGGTGAATATGGACGCCTATGATGCGTTGAGCGACGACGAACGCGCTGCGCTGGACGGGTCTATCGACGAGGCGATGGCGCATTACCTGGCCGAATACGGCGAGATTTTCGCCAAATGGGATCAGGTTCTGGCCGAAAAAGGCGTGCAAAAGGTGATGCTGTCCGACGAGGAACTGGCCAAGTTCCGCGAAGCGGCTGCTGGCCCTGCCCGCGCCGCATGGGTCGAAAAGATGAGCGCGCAAGGCATCCCCGCGCAAGAGCTGATCGACCTGGTGGACAGCACGCTGGCTGGCACCCGCTAAGCTCGACTGACGGGACATGAGGCGCCCGCCCTTTGCAGATGCGCGAAGGGCGGGCGTTTGCCTTTAAGATCAAGGTATTGAACAGGGAAGGGGAGACGCATGGCAGGCAATGCTGCGGTGCTGGAGGACGGCTCGACCCTGAGCCGCCTCGACAGGGGATTGGAAAAGATCGAAATCAGGCTGGCGCTGGTCAGCGGGCTAGCCGTGTTCGGGCTTATGCTTCTGGCGGTTTTGTCCGTCGGCGGGCGCAACCTGATCAACAAGCCGGTGCCCGGATATGTGGACTGGATCGAGCTGGCCATGCCGCTGATCGCCTTCATGGGGGTCAGCTATACCCAGCGGCTGGGCGGGCATATCCGGATGGATATCCTGATCGGCAAGCTGAAGGGGCGTCTTTTATGGACGGCCGAGCTGATTTCGGTCTTGGTGATGCTGATACTGGTGTTTTTCCTGATCTGGGGATCATGGGCGCATTTCGCGCGCTCCTTCGATTGGGCCGCCCCGCTGTGGAGCCGCGATTCCACGATTGATATCCGCCTGCCCCTGTGGCCGGCCAAGTTGCTGGCGCCGATTGCCTTTGGCGTGCTGGCCTGCCGACTGGCCCTGCAGGTCTGGGCCTATTCCCGCGCGATCGTCACCGGGGCGCAAAACCCCATCGCCGTGCCGCTGCCCCTGTCGGCGGCGGAGTTGGCCGCCGAAGAGGCACGCCATGTCAGTGCTTTGGATGAGGAGACCCGCTGATGGAAGCGATTGATATCGGTCTGATCGTATCGGGCGGCCTGCTTTTGTTCGTGTTCCTGGGGATGCGCGTGGCCTTTGCCGCCGCATTGGCGGGTTTCGTCGGCCTGACGTGGATTTTCTGGAACAAATTCGGCTATGATCCGTCCAAGTTCATGAAAGCCCTGACAATTTCGGTGAAAACCGCAGGGCAGATCCCCCATGCGAAAGTGTCCAACCAGGCGCTGAGCCTGATTCCCACCTTTATCCTGATCGGCTATCTGGCCTATTACGCTGGCCTGACCAAAGCCCTGTTCGAAGCCGCCAAACGCTGGGCGGGCTGGATGCCGGGCGGCATGGCGGTGGCGACGGTGTTTGCCACGGCAGGGTTTTCCGCGGTGTCGGGCGCGTCGGTCGCGACCTCGGCCGTGTTCGCGCGTATCGCCATCCCTGAAATGCAGGCAATGGGCTATAACAAACGCTTTGCGGCGGGGGTTGTGGCGGCGGCTGGCACGCTGGCCTCGCTTATTCCGCCCTCGGCCATTTTGGTGATCTACGCGATTATCGTGGAACAGGACGTGGGCAAGCTGCTGCTTGCGGGTTTTGTGCCCGGCGCGTTTTCGGCCATCGTTTACGTGTCCCTGATCGTGGGCATGGCGATGATCTGGCCGTCTTACGGGCCCAAGATCACCGGCTATAGCTGGCGCGAGAAATTCGCCTCGCTTCCGCCGGCCTTCCCGATCTTTTTCGTGGTCGGAATCATCATCTTCTTCATCTACAATCCGTTCGGGGGCGACCCTTGGGGCACGCCTACGGAAGGCGGCGCATTGGGGGCTTTCGTGGTCTTCCTGATGGCGATGTTCAAGGGGATGCGCTGGCCGCAGCTAAAGGATGCGCTGCTGGAAACGGCGAAACTGTCGGCGATGATTTTCACCATCATCTGGGGCGTGCTGATCTATGTGCGCTTCCTTGGCTTTGCGCAGCTGCCAAGCGCCTTTGCCGACTGGATTTCAGGGCTGGAGCAATCGCCGATGCTGACGCTGGTGCTGATCCTGCTGGCCTATGCGGTGCTGGGCATGTTCATGGACGCGATCGGGATGCTGCTGCTGACGCTGCCGGTGGTCTATCCGGCTGTCATGGCCCTGAATGGTGGCGAGATGGTTTCGGCCGCGGAGTCCGCGTTCGGCATGTCCGGCCCGATGTGTGCCATCTGGTTCGGCATTCTGGTGGTGAAAATGGCCGAGTTCTGTTTGATCACGCCGCCGATTGGTCTGAACTGTTTCGTGGTTGCGGGCGTGCGGGACGACCTGACCGTTCAGGACGTGTTCCGCGGCGTGATGCCGTTCTTCTTTGCGGACGCAGCCACCATCGGGCTGTTGCTGGCCTTCCCGTGGATCGTGCTGTGGCTGCCATCCTTGGCCTAGCCAGAGCGTGACGGTGCAAGAAACCAAAGGGCGGGCCGAAGGGTCCGCCCTTTTTGAACCTGCGACGTTTGAAACGCTCGACGCAGGTCGATCGAACATCGGTGCGGTTCAGGTTTGATGTATAAGGGGGGGGGGGGGGNNTGGCAGCCCGTAGGGGAATCGAACCCCTCTTTCCAGGTTGAAAACCTGGCGTCCTAACCGATAGACGAACGGGCCACATATCGTGGTGAGCCGCTGTCTAACTGGGCACAAGCGGCGATGCAAGAGGGATATGTCATATCGGTAAAACTGGTTGCGCCGCGGGGCGATCCGGTGATGCGCACGGCCTATAGGAACGGTGGCCGGGGGTAATGGCGCTGTTGTCATGATCCCCGTGCGCGCGGCAGGGTCCAACCGAAGCGGACGCTGGCAAGGCGGATCGCAATGGCCAGAATGACAGCGCCTGTGGCGGCGACGTTTTCCGGTGTGCCGGACCGCAGCGCGATGGCATAAGCGCTTGCCCCGGCCAGGGCGGCAAGGGCATAGACCTCTTCTTTTAGGACGCGGGGCACCTCTGCCGCCATAATGTCGCGCAGCACGCCGCCACCGATCGCCGTCATCATGCCCAAAAGGACTGCGCCCGGCGCGTCCAGCCCATGATCCAGCGCCTTGTTGCACCTGGCGATGGCAAAGACGCCAAGCCCGACTGCATCCAGCAGCAGGTCACGTATGATACCACCAGCGACCCCTGTGGCCGCCGCCAGAACAAGCGATGCCAAACAGGTCGAGCTTGCGCCTGATGGCGACCATAGCGCCGCTGAGGCCAAAGGCGAACGTACCCATCACGTCCAGCAGCCCGAGGAGAGAGAGCGTTGGCATCCTGTGTCTCTTGTCTGGTCGCCGGCGAGGAGCGAGGTCCGCGCTAGCGGCATTCTTCTATCGCTGTGGGGATGCGGTCAATATGTTGGCTGGGGGCGGGGCCCGCGAAAACAGGCGTGCGCCAAGCGGTCATGCGTAATGTGCTTGCGGCGCGTGTGGTGCGCTGGAGGCGCGCCATGGTTTGATTTCTGCGGGAAAATGGCAGCCCGTAGGGGAATCGAACCCCTCTTTCCAGGTTGAAAACCTGGCGTCCTAACCGATAGACGAACGGGCCGTGCTTGGTGTGAAGCGGCTTTTAGGCAAAGCATGACCCCTTCGCAAGAGCAAATTTCACCCCTCTTGCAGAAAAATACCCGGCGCGTCGAACCAGGCACCGGAAAGGGTGATCTCAGGTTGCGGGGGCGGCGTCATCAAGGCGCAATTGCACGGATCGGCGGCCGCCCCATTCGTTGATCTCGACCCGTCCGGCAAGATGGAAACGCGCGCCGCCATGGTTTTGCAAGGCAGGCCCAAGAGGGCCGTCATAGGCACCAAAGCAGATCGCATCCATCTTGGCACCCATTCCGTCGCCGAAGCCGATTTTCAGATGCGAATCCCCGACGCGGCGGGTGTGCATGATCCGCATGTCCGGTAGCACATAGCGCGGGGCAGGGGCTGAGGCGCCGAAGGGCCCGGCCTGTTCGATCTGTTCCACCAGTTCGGGCGTGGCCGCGCCGGGCATCATCAGCCCGTCCAGTCGCAGGTCGGCGGGGCCGCCCGTGCCCGCGCCCTGTTTTGCCAGCAGTTCCGACAGGCGCGCCATGGCCGGTTCCAGTTGGTCGCGGGCCACGGTCAGGCCGGCGGCCATCTTGTGCCCGCCGCCCTTGATCAGTAGCCCCTCGGCGGCGAGTTTCTGGATCTGCGCGCCCAGGTCCACGCCGGAAACCGACCGCCCCGAACCCTTGCCGATATCCCCGTCCAGCCCAATCACCACGGCCGGGCGGTTCGTGGCCTCTTTCAGGCGCGAGGCGACGATGCCGACCACGCCGGGGTGCCAGCCATTGCCCGCCGCCCAGACCAGCGGCGCGTCAAGGCCGCGTTCTTCGGCCTGTGCCATGGCGGCGGCGCGCACGGCGGTTTCCACCTCGCGCCGTTCGGTGTTCAACTGGTCCAGCCGTTCGGCCATGGATTGCGCTTCGGGCAGGTTGTCGCTGGATAGCAGGCGCGCGCCCAGATCTGCCTGACCGATGCGGCCACCGGCATTGATGCGCGGGCCAAGCACGAAACCCAAGCTGTAGGACGAGGGCGCGCGGTCCATCCGCGACACGTCTGACAGGGCCACAAGGCCTGGGCGCTGCCGCCGTGCCATGATCTTCAATCCTTGCCGCACCAATGCGCGATTGACCCCGATAAGCGGCGCGACATCGGCCACGGTGGCCAGCGCGACCAAATCAAGAAGGCCAATCAGGTCAGGGCCTTGCACCTTGTCCGCGCGCAGCTGGCGGTTCGCCTCGACCAGCATCAGGAACACGACGGCGGCGGCGCAAAGATGCGCCAGATCGCCGGATTCGTCCTGCCGGTTGGGGTTCACCACGGCGACGCAGTCGGGCAGGGTCTCGCCGCCCAGGTGGTGGTCCAGCACGATCACATCCGCACCCTTGGCGGCGGCAATCGGCCCGTGGGACAGCGTGCCGCAATCGACGCAGATGATCAGGTCATGCCCCTGCGCCAGTTCCGCCATGGCCGCGTCATTGGGCCCGTATCCTTCGTCGATCCGGTCGGGGACGTACAGCGTGGCCTGCCGCCCCATGGCGCGCAGCCACCAGACCAGCAGCGCGCCGCTTGATCCGCCATCCACATCGTAATCTGCGAAGATCGCAATCTTTTCGCGGGCGTTCACGGCGGACAGAAAGCGCGCGGCTGCCTTGCCCATATCTTTAAGGGTCAGCGGGTCGGGCAGCAGGTCGCGCAGTTGCGGTTCCAGAAAGCCAGGGACCTCGGCGGCGTCCACACCGCGCCGCGCCAGCACGGCGCATAAGGGTGCGGGCAGGGCGCATTGCTGCGCCAGGGCCTCGGCCGCGCGTTCGATTTCCACGCCGGGTCCGACCCAGCGCCGCCCGGTGAGCGAGGATTCAATGCCCAGATAGCTCATGTGGCTTGCCTCCGCGGGGTCAGGCACCCTTAGACGCTTTCGATGCGTAGGGCCACGGGCGGTTCGATCACCACGGGCAGGGCATTGAGTTTGTCCAGCGCGCTGCACAGGTCGGCGCGGGTGGTTTTATGGGTGACGATCAGCACCGGCGCATTGCCATTTTCGTGGTCATACTGGCGCATCCGGTGGATTGAGACGCCCGCATCGCCAAGCGCCGCCGTGACCTTGGCCAGCGCACCGGGGCGGTCATCCAGCCCCATGCGCAGGTAATAGGGTGCGGGGGTGGCGGAAACAGCGGGTTTGGCAGCGACCAGCGTGTCGGCGGGCTGGCCGAACACCGGCAGGCGGATGCCGCGGGCGATGTCGCAGACATCACCCATCACGGCCGATGCGGTCGGGCCTTCGCCCGCGCCCGCGCCGCGCAGCACGATCTGTCCGACGGCGTGGCCTTCGACCACGACCATGTTGGTGCCGCCTTCAAGCTGGCCCAGCGGGGAATGTTCGGGGACAAGGCAGGGCGACATACGCTGTTCCAGCCCGCGGCCGGTCATCTGCGCCACGCCCAGCAGTTTGATGCGATAGCCCATGTCGGCGGCCTGTCGGATGTCCTCGATCTGGATACGGCCGATGCCTTCCAGTTCGACCCCAGCGAAATCGACGCGGGTGCCAAAGGCGATCGAGGACAGGATTGCCAGCTTGTGACCGGCGTCGATGCCGCCGACGTCCAGTTCGGGGTCGGCCTCCAGATAGCCCAGACCGTTCGCCTCGTCGAAGACCTGTTCATAGGTCAGGCCCGTGCTTTGCATCCGGGTCAGGATGTAGTTGCACGACCCGTTCATCACGCCCATGACGCGGGTGATTTCATTGGCGGCCAGGCCTTCGGTCAGGGATTTGATGATCGGGATGCCGCCGGCGACGGCGGCCTCGTAGCGGATCACGCGGCCGTTCGCCTCGGCGAGTTCGGCCAGTTCCTGCCCGTGCATGGCCAGCAGCGCCTTGTTGGCGGTGACCACATCCTTGCCTGCCTTCAGTGCGGCCTCGGTCGCGGCCTTGGCCGGCCCGTCCGAGCCGCCCATGAGTTCCACGAACACGTCCACGTCATCGCGGGTGGCCAGTGCAACGGGGTCGTCTTCCCAGGCGTAGCCGGACAGGGGCACGCCCCGGTCCTTGCTTTTGTTGCGGGCCGATACGGCGCTGACCGTGATGTCACGCCCGGTGCGGGCCGACAGCAGTTTCGCCTGCTGGCGGATGATGCGCAGAACGCCGACACCAACGGTGCCCAATCCGGCAATGCCAAGGCGCAGGGGGTGGGTCATCGGGGCCTCCGTTCGGGTCTGTTGGAATAGGTCTGGCGCGGGGTTTAGCGATATTGGCGCGGGGGCGCAACGCGGCTTTGCGGCGCGGGGGGGGGCGGGGGCGGTGCGAAACCTGCGCGAGAGGCGGAAATAGCGGGCGGGTTTACTGCGCGGCGTCGTCCAGCGGGGCGGTGTTCACGCCGCTGTCCATGCGCCGCCTTGTGCCGCCATCGACCACCCCGCCGCGCAGGCGGGCGGCGCGGGCGCGCAGGGCGGCGACGCGCCCTTGCAGGGCGGGGGCGGTGCCTTCCTTGATCTGCTGTGCCTGTTCGGTGCCTGCCAGCAGTGGCGCGATCGGGACCAGCGCCGGATAGGGCGCGGATCTGGCCGCCGGGGTCAGGTTGTCATCCAGATCGGGAATATCGGCGCAGCCCGCCAGCAGCAGCGGCCCCGCGCAAAGCAGGGTGCAGGTCAGGCAAAGGGGCAGGGGCAGGCGCATGAACGCTCCGGCAGGATCAGGCTGGCGATACGCCTTGTTGCCCCAGCGGGGACGCTTGTGCAAGGGGGGGGCGGTTCGGCCTGCGGATCGGCGCTTGATCTGAACGCCCGTTCAGTTAAACCTGTCAGCCATGGCACGCACGCAAGGTTCCCATTCCGAAATCACCGGCCCAAGGGTCGAAGCCGCGGCGCTGCGCCTGTTCGCACGGCACGGCTTTGCCGCCGTATCCATGCGCCAGATCGCGGGCGAGGTCGGTTTGCAGGCTGGGGCGCTGTATAATTACACCCCCGACAAGCAATCACTGCTGTTCGGCCTGATGAAGGGCCATATGGACAGCCTGCTGGATGCGCGGGCGCAGGCGGACAAGGGGGGCGACCCGGTGGCGCGGCTGGAGCATTTCACCCGCTTCCACATCCGGTTCCATCTGGAACGGCCCGATGCGGTGTTCATTTCCTATATGGAGCTGCGCAACCTGACGCCCGAAAATTTCGAGGTAATCGAGGGGCTTAGACGCCGCTATGAGGACGAGCTGGAGGGCATTCTGCGCGAGGGTGCGGCGGCGGGGCTGTTTGACGTGGCCGACACCAAGGTCGCGACGCTGGCGGTGATCGCCATGCTGACCGGCGTGACCACTTGGTACCGGCAAGAGGGGCGGCTGACCGTGCCCGAGGTCGAAACCATCTATTGGGACATGGTGCGCAAGGCGGTCGCGGCCTGAGGGTGCGGGCCTTGTATTTACACCCGATCCGGTGCAGGTCAATCCCAAGCAAGGGAGATGCGCAATGAGCAATGAAATCGGCACAGGGCAGGATATGGACACCGGCATCGGCATGGCCGCGCGCCCCGATGGCACCCTGTTCGAATTGAAAGCCGCCCCCGCGCGGCGCTATTTCGCGCTGTTCATCCTGTATTTACTGGGCGCTTTGCTATGCGTTCTGGCATGGAACAGCGACGCGGCGGCCATGAGCTGGCGCGCCGTGCTGTTCATCGTGGGGCTGGCGGTGTTCGTGCTGGCGGGCAGGCTGGGGCAAGCCACCAAGGGCCGGCTGCTGCTGACCGAAGAGGCGCTGACCGACGAGACCGGCTGCGTCGTGGCGACGCTGGCCGATATCACGTCGGTGGATCGGGGCGCATTGGCGGTGAAACCGTCGAACGGGTTTACCCTGCGCCTGCGCAACAGAACCACCCGCCGCTGGGCACCGGGCCTGTTCTGGGCCAATGGCAAGCGCGTCGGCGTCGGCGGTGTGACCGAGGCGGGCGCGGGCAAGGCCATGGCCGAGATGATCCAGGTACGGATCATCAAGGACTGACACCTGCCGCAAGGCTGCAGTGCATGAAAATAGATGCAAAAAAGGCCGGGCACTGTGCCCGGCCTTTTTCGTATTATGTGCCGCTTTGGCGCGATCACGCCGAGGGATCGTCGCTCCAGACCACCTGCGGTGCGAAACGCGGGCGGGTAAAGACGTAGTGATAGAACGTCTGCTGCGGGAACACGTCCTTGAAGCTGTCGTACTTGGTCCAGGTTTCGACCAGGATCATACGTTCGTTATGCACCATCACCGGCAACTTGGCGGCCAGGTTCTTGACGTCGGTGTTGCTGAGTTCCGGCTTGGAACCGCGCACCTTGGACCAGTCACGCTTGTAGATCTGGTTGGCCCCGTCCCAGCGCACGACGGTGATCCGCATATCGGCAGATCCTTCGTTCTTTGCCAGGAAGTTGAACAGGCCAAGCGCGCCGTCCAGGTAATCATCGTTGATGAAATCCGTCTCGCGAGAGATCAGATCGGACACCGTGTAGGCGGCCTTCATGTTGATCCCAGAGGCGCGGAAGCCGTCGAAGAAGGCGAAGGAGGACAGAACCGCTGCGGCCAGCATGGGCGCGATCACGGCAGCCTCGACCGCCATCACGCCGGTTTCGTCTTCGCGAAAGCGGGACATGCGGGATGCAAGGGCTGTCCGTGCGCGGCGCAGCGGGCCGTTGTCCGGCGCGGATGCGGGGGCTTTGGTCGGGGTCATCATACTCGATCTCCTCAACGGGGTTCCTGGACGAAGGCGGAAGAAGCCACCATGCGGCTGTAACCGGAACTGTCGCCATTTTCCTGCATGATCTTGGCCATATCGGTCCAGGGCAGGACAGGTTTGTATTTCAGGCAGGCACGCAGGATCATCAGCTGGTTGTCGCCGCCATTCTGGAAGGCACGCACGGGGTTGCTTTCCTCGGCATGGTCGATGCAATTCACATCGGTCGGCGGGGCGACCCAGTTGCGCAGATCGCCGCGGACCATTTCCAGTTGAAGGTTCTGGTCGCATTCCTTTGTAATGGCCATCCGGTTGCAGATCGCATCCTTGATGTCATCGTGCTGAAAGTTCGCGCCGGTGCCAAGGCGGATGTCGCGGACGGTCATGTCCAGCGCGCGTTCCAGTTCGGTGTTCTTCAGTGTGCTAAGGCCCACCTCGACCCCCCAGAAGAGGAAGAAGAAGTAGAAGGGCAGCACGGTGATGAATTCCACCGTTTGCGATCCGTCCTGTTCGGCACGAAACCGGGCGATGCGCTGTTTGATCTTGGAGAACATGGAATGTGTCATGTCAGTCCTCACTGTGTCAGGCGCAGCTGGTTCAGCTGGCGGGCGATGGTGCGGAAGGCCTCGGTGATTTCAACACCTTCCACGCGGAAGAAGTGTGCAGGGGACGAGGCGCATTGCTGCATGATGCCGGCGCCGGTGTCGTTCACCTCGAAACCGATGGACCAGATCACGATGCCCTTGGCTTTGGCGGCGTCGCAGATATTGTCCAGCAGGTTGTTCGCCGTGGTCGTGTTCATGCTTTTATAGGACCAGTTGGGCCGGTCATAATAGTTGACGTAGTGGCTCAGGTACCAGTTGAAGTTGTACTTCGCCCAGTGAACATGGTGGTTGTAGTTGGTCCGGTAATAGTGCGATGCAATGCGGCGGGAGGAAGAGTTGATACCATCCGTCATCAGGATCACGGTTTTCAGCGTGTCCGGGTCGGTATAGGCTGCGGGGCGGGTGCTGAAGGCACTGTCCACGACACCATCCGACACCAGGTCTGATACGACACCCTGCATCGACGGGTCCAGCAGGCCAACGCCCCATTTCATACCCAGATAGATGGCCGTACCGGCGCGGGGCTGAAGGCTGTTGATCTGGTTTTTCAGGATCGTCGTGTCCTGGCTCAGCGGACGGATGCGTTCATAGTCGTATTGCGGGCAGACCGTGTCACGGACATAGTTGTTGTAACCGTCATAGTTCCACTGGAAATGCTGCATCTGATCGTAGGTGGCCGTCGTGTCGAACACGGTTTGGCTAAAGTCAGCGTTCGGAATTTCCAGGCAATGCGAATAGTTGTGTTTGTAGTTGTAGTTCATGTGGCGCAGGATGTCGGGGCCTGCGTTGACATGTTCGGAATAGGGCACCAGCGAAACCGAGACCTGACCGCCTGTTCCGGATCCGATCACCGTGTCCACGAATGTCTTGCCGGCCTGGCGCAGGTTGCCGATTTTCGATCCGGACGCCATCGAGCCGGAAATATCCAGAACCATCGAGATTTCGACCTTGTTGATGCGTTCCTCGGCCTCGGATGTGGCTTGAACATCGGGCAGGGGGTAGGCCATGACGATCGGGTCCAGCGGACCCGATGCCTGAGCGGAAACGGTCCGGTAATTCAACCCGGAATCCACGTTGGCCCCGGTTACGCTGCCTTTGACATCGGCCTTGGCGAAATAATCGGCGACCACCGATGCGGGGTCCAGTTCCTGATCCAGGTCGGCCGCGGCCAGCACGGCGCGGTCCAGCGTGTTCTGCATCCGCACCCGTTCGCGTTCATGGCGCATGAAATCGATGCCAAGCCCGCCGACGACCATGATGGATACAAGGATGCCGAGCGACAGGATGAACCCGACGGCACCTTCCTCGTCCCGGCGGAAGGATTTCAGATGCGCAGCAAGTCCGGTTGTCAGATCAAGTGTCCGGTCTGCGCGGACCGCAGCACTGTTCGCTTTTTCATTTTCCCACGCGTTTCGCATATCGCTCACCTCTCTCCGGTCCACTCGACCGTCTACCTGCTACGGAATGCAGGTATTGCAGAGGACTTAATGCTCCGGAAAAATGGCGTAATTTGGGCGGCTTAAGGACGAATTAAGACCTTTGTGGAGCCAATTGGCGACAATTGTTCCGGGCATGGGGGATTGCTATCGCCACGCGCAACAATCATGGCAAAAGGCGCTTGGTCACGCCGGCGTTTCAAGGTTTGTTCCAATGAATGTGTGAAAAGTTTTAATTCCATCCTAACTCCTTAGTGCCTAATTGTGGCAGCAACAGGAGGGGGCACCTGCCGCCCAGGGAGGATTTGCGATGGCCGATGGTTTGATGATGCCGGAACCGACGTTCCGCGAAAGTGTGGATCTGATGTTCAACCGCGCGGTGGCGCTGATGGATTTGCCGCCGGGGCTGGAAGAAAAGATCAGGGTCTGCAACGCGACCTACACCGTGCGTTTCGGCGTGCGTCTGCGCGGCCAGATCCAGACGTTCACCGGCTACCGCTCGGTCCATTCCGAACATATGGAACCGGTGAAGGGCGGAATCCGTTTCGCCACATCCGTCTGCCAGGACGAGGTCGAGGCGCTGGCGGCGCTGATGACCTATAAATGCGCGCTGGTCGAGGCGCCGTTCGGCGGATCCAAGGGCGGGCTGTGTATCGACCCGCGCCAGTGGGACGAACACGAGATGGAGCTGATCACCCGCCGTTTCGCCTATGAGCTGATCAAGCGCGATCTGATCCATCCTTCGCAAAACGTGCCCGCCCCCGACATGGGCACAAGCGAACGTGAAATGGCCTGGATCGCCGATCAATACGGGCGGATGAACACAACCGATATCAATGCCAAGGCCTGCGTGACCGGCAAACCGCTGAATGCAGGCGGCATTGCCGGCCGGGTCGAGGCGACGGGCAGGGGGGTGCAATACGCCCTGCGCGAATTCTTCCGCCACCCCGAGGACAAGGCAGCCGCCGGGATGGAGGGCGATCTGGATGGCAAGACCGTGATCGTTCAGGGGCTTGGCAATGTGGGCTATCACGCCGCCAAGTTTATTAGCCAGGAAGACGGGGCAAAGATCGTCGCCGTGATCGAACGCGATGGCGCCCTGTGCAACCCCGAGGGGCTGGATATCGAGGCGGTGCGCGACTGGATCGCCCGGCACGACGGGGTGTCGGGCTATCCCGATGCCGCCTTTTGCGCGGATGGGGCCGAGATACTGGAAGAGGAATGCGACATCCTGATCCCCGCAGCGCTGGAAGGGGTGATCAACGCGGGCAATGCAGGGATGATCAAGGCCAAGCTGATCATCGAGGCGGCGAACGGGCCGATCACGGCCTCGGCGGACGAGGTGCTGCGTCGGCGGGGCGTGGTCATCATCCCGGATGCCTATGCCAATGCGGGCGGCGTCACGGTCAGCTATTTCGAATGGGTCAAGAACCTGAGCCATATCCGGTTCGGCCGGATGCAGCGCCGCCAGGAAGAGGCGCGCCACCAGCTGGTCGTGGACGAGTTGGAGCGGCTGGACCGCTATCTTGGCGACGCCTGGACGCTACGCCCCGAATTCAAGGATAAATACCTGAAAGGCGCGGACGAGCTGGAACTGGTGCGCTCGGGCCTGGATGACACGATGCGGACGGCCTACCAGTCGATGCGCGAAGTCTGGCATTCGCGCGATGATGTGCAGGACCTGCGCACCGCGACCTTCATCGTAGCGATCGAGCGTGTCGCGGCCAGCTATCGCGCCAAGGGGTTATAGGCCGGGCAGAATGGGCGGGACGGGGAAAGAGAACGCCCCCCTCGGGCTGCTCCCACCCTTTCGGGTCGCAGCGCAGGCGGCACCGCTGGTGCAGCCCACCCCGCAGCACTCGGGGGGCATTGGGACCAGTATCACGCAGGCGATTTGCGCGCTGGTGCCGAGCGAAGCGAGGCTGGGCCCAACCCTGAATGCCGACCGCTAGGTCGGGCATGAAGGGGCGGGAGCGCTGGTTTGCGAGCGATGCAGGCTTGCTAATCCAAGTGTTTCGCGGGTCTCTGTTAGGGTTCGGGGGGGCGGCGGCTAAATGGTTGCGACAATGATGGCCCGCACGGGATGGCTGGCTTAATCCCGGCGCGGCACTGCGCAGATACTCATTGCGGTGCGGTTGTCGCCGTGATGCCCTTCCTTCCGGCTCGCCACGGCTCTATATACGGGACATGAGTCTGCCACCCAATTTTCTTGACGAATTGCGCAACCGCGTCAGCCTAAGCCAGGTTGTCGGGCGCAAAGTCCTGTGGGATCAACGAAAATCCAACCAAGGCAAGGGCGATATGTGGGCGCCTTGCCCGTTCCATCAGGAAAAGAGCGCCTCTTTCCACGTCGATGATCGCAAGGGGTTCTATTATTGTTTCGGCTGCCATGCGAAGGGGGACGCGATCTCTTTCGTGCGCGAGACGGAGAACGTGGATTTCATGGAGGCGGTGCGCATCCTTGCCGCGGAGGCGGGAATGCAGATGCCAGCCCGCGACGCGGCAGCCGCGAAAAAGGCCGAGAAACGCGATGCCTTGTCGGACATCACCGAAGCGGCGGTGAAATTCTACCGGATGCAGCTTGGCAGCGCCGCGGCGCATGCGGCACGGGCCTACCTGGACAAGCGCGGCATGGCCCCTGAAACCCGCGAGCGGTTCGAGATAGGTTATGCGCCGGAGGGCAATGCCCTGCTGGCACATCTGGCGCAAAAGGGTATCGCGGCGGAAAAGGTGATCGAAGCGGGGCTGGCCGCCAAGCCAGATGATGGCCGCGCGCCCTATGACCGGTTCCGGGGGCGCATTATGTTCCCGATCCGCGATCCGCGCGGGCGCTGCATCAGTTTCGGCGGCCGGGCGATGGACCCCAACGCGCGGGCGAAATATCTGAACGGGCCGGAAAGCCCGCTGTTCGACAAGGGCCGCTCCTTGTTCAACCAGGGCCACGCGCGCGAGGCGGCGGGCAAGGGCCAGCCCCTGATCGTGGCCGAGGGATACATGGATGTGATCGCGCTGAGCGAGGCAGGGTTCCAGGCCGTGGTCGCCCCGCTGGGCACCGCTGTCACCGAAACTCAGCTACAGATGTTGTGGCGCATCGCGCCAGAGCCGATCATCGCGCTGGATGGTGACAAGGCAGGTATTCGCGCCGCGCTCAGGGTGATCGACCTTGCCCTGCCTTTGCTGGAGGCCGGGCAGGCGCTGCGTTTCGCCATTCTACCCGAGGGGCTGGACCCTGACGACCTGATCAAGGCCAAGGGCGCGCAGGCCATGCAAGAGGTGCTGGACGGTGCCGTGCCCATGGTCAAACTGTTGTGGCAGCGCGAGACAGAGGGCAAGGTGTTCGACAGCCCCGAGCGCCGCGCCGCGTTGGACAAGGCGCTGCGGGCCAAGATCAAGGCGATCCGCGATCTGTCGATCCGGCGGCACTATGGCGACGCGGTGCAGGCATTGCGCGAGGAATTGTTCGGCACGCGGCGGCAGGCGGATGCGCGCGGCGGCTATCAGGGCGGTTTCCAGCAGCGCGGCGAATGGCGGGGGCAGGGCGGCGGCACATGGAAGCCGCGCGGCAAGGGCAAATGGCCGCCCGCGCCGGTGCCCGCACCGACCACCAAGGCGTCGGTCTTGGCGGCAGGGGCTGGTCCGCATACGACCGAACGGCTGCGCGAGGCGGTGATTCTGGCCACGCTGATCTGCACGCCGGAGCTGATCGAGGAGTTCGAGGCGCAGTTGGAGCGGATGGATTGCCCCGATGCGGCCATGTCGGCGATCCGCGACGGGTTGCTGCGCATTGATCTGGCCGCGCTGCAGGGTGCCCCCCCCGAGGCCGCGCCAGTGCCATCCGACCTGCCTGACATGGTGGATATGTCCGACATGCCGGATATGCCCGAGATCCCCGATTACGACGAAAGCTATTTCGAGGGAGATTTCGTGCGTGAAGGCTATGAGGGGATAGAGGACCAGACCGAGATTCCCGATTATGACCTGCCCGACGATATTACGTATGACGCGCCGGCCGTGGCGGAAAAATCTGCGCCCGCGTCTGGTTCGGTTCTGCCGCCGCTCTATCATGGATTGATGCGTCAGATCGGTGCGGGGCCTCTTGAAACGCTGTTCGCGCTGCCTACTGTTAGGCTGTTGCCAGTCGTTCGGCGCGGCGAGGAAGCGGATATTGTTCGAATGAGCTTATCTGACGAGTTTGCGAAGTTGCAGGCAGGGCGCGGATTGGAAGCAGAGGTTGCCGAGGCTGAGCAAGAAATGTTTGGGATGGCCGACGAGGCGTTGACTTGGAGACTTCACCAAGCAACGGAAGCATTTCATCGTGCAAGTCGTAGTGAGCACGAGGATAGTGCTGAATACGACACTGGTTCGAACGGCGCACCGATCAATCGAGATGAACGGAACGCATTAGATGAATTTATACGGCGAATCGGTATGTCGGACGGGGGCACGAAAGGGGGCTGATGACCGGCAGAACGCTGGACTGGGCCTTGAACATGCGTTGTTTTAGTGACGTAATCGTAAAGAAAAACGCGTATGCGGGTTTCGGAATCAGCGAATCACGTTATTGATTCGGGATCAAACGAATCACCCGCGCCGCCGGGGCGTGCCGGATGCGGCGCGACGAGGCGGAAGCGGGATGTGCTTGAACCGCGGCACGGGCCGCGACGGGCGCACGGGGACAGAACCGGAATAGTGCAAGGCAGGCCCAGCGCCGGCCTTCGCAAGTTGAATTGCCACCCCGCAAGGGGCAGCGCCGAGCAGGAGAGCTTCATGGCCGCCAAGGACAATGACGACCAGCAGAACAGCAACGAGCAGGAGGCCGAGGCTTCCCTTGATATGAGCCAAGCCGCGGTCAAGAAGATGATCGCAGAGGCGCGCGAGAGGGGTTACATTACCTACGATCAGCTCAACCAGGTTCTGCCGCCCGATCAGGTTTCTTCCGAACAGATCGAGGACGTGATGTCGATGTTGTCCGAAATGGGCATCAACATCATCGAGGACGAAGAGGCCGAGGAAGAGGAGGGCAAATCCACCGCCGTGGTCGAGGCCGCCTCGAACCGTGAAATCACGCTTGGCTCGGGCACGTCGGAAAAACTGGACCGCACCGACGATCCGGTGCGCATGTACCTGCGCGAAATGGGTTCGGTCGAACTGCTGAGCCGCGAGGGCGAGATCGCCATCGCCAAGCGGATCGAGGCAGGCCGCAACACGATGATCGCGGGCCTGTGCGAAAGCCCGCTGACCTTTCAGGCCATCACGATCTGGCGCGACGAACTTCTGACAGAAGATATTTTGCTGCGCGACGTGATCGACCTTGAGGCGACGTTCGGCAACACGATGGGAGAGGATGACGACGAGGAGCCGCTGGTGGCCCCTGGCACCCCTGCGGGCGAAGCATCCTCGGGCGAGAAGACCGAGGAAAAGCAGGAGCTGGACGCCGACGGCAACCTGATCGCCAGCGACGACGACGATGACGAGGACGAGCAGGCCAACATGAGCCTTGCCGCGATGGAAGCCGCGCTGAAACCGCGCGTGCTGGAAACGCTGGACCGTATCGCCGACGACTATGCCCGCCTTAGCGAAATGCAGGACAGCCGGATTTCGGCCACGCTGAACGAGGATGACACTTTCTCGAAGCGGGACGAGGAAACCTATCAGGCGCTGCGGTCTGAAATCGTGCTGCTGGTGAACGAGCTGCACCTGCATAACAACCGGATCGAAGCCCTGATCGACCAACTGTACGGCATCAACCGCCGCGTGATGCAGATCGACAGCGCCATGGTCAAACTGGCCGACCAGGCCCGCATCAACCGCCGCGAATTCATTGAAGAATACCGTGGATACGAACTGGATCCGACATGGATGGACCGCATGGCGGAAAAATCCGGCCGTGGCTGGCAGATGTTCATCGAACGCTCGACCGACAAGGTCGAGGAATTGCGCGCCGACATGGCGCAGGTCGGCCAGTATGTCGGTCTGGATATTTCCGAATTCCGCCGTATCGTGAACCAGGTCCAGAAGGGCGAGAAAGAAGCCCGCGCCGCCAAGAAGGAAATGGTCGAGGCGAACCTGCGTCTGGTGATCTCGATCGCCAAGAAATACACCAACCGCGGCTTGCAATTCCTTGATCTTATCCAAGAAGGCAACATCGGCCTGATGAAGGCTGTGGACAAGTTCGAATACCGCCGCGGCTATAAATTCTCGACCTATGCAACCTGGTGGATCCGTCAGGCGATCACCCGGTCCATCGCGGACCAGGCGCGCACAATCCGTATTCCGGTTCACATGATCGAAACGATCAACAAGCTGGTCCGCACGGGTCGCCAGATGCTGCACGAGATCGGCCGTGAGCCGACGCCAGAAGAGTTGGCCGAAAAGCTGCAAATGCCGCTGGAAAAGGTCCGCAAGGTGATGAAAATCGCCAAGGAGCCAATCAGCCTGGAAACCCCCATCGGGGACGAGGAAGACAGCCAGCTGGGCGATTTCATCGAGGACAAGAACGCGGTTCTGCCGCTGGATTCCGCCATTCAGGAAAACCTGAAGGAAACCACCACGCGGGTTCTGTCGTCGCTGACCCCGCGCGAGGAACGTGTGCTGCGGATGCGTTTCGGCATCGGCATGAACACCGACCACACATTGGAGGAAGTCGGCCAGCAGTTCAGCGTGACCCGCGAACGGATCCGCCAGATCGAGGCCAAGGCGCTGCGCAAGCTCAAGCACCCGTCGCGGTCGCGCAAACTTCGGTCTTTCCTGGATCAGTGACCGCGATCAAGATCAATCAGACGGGCTCGCATTCGCGGGCCCGTTTGCGTTTGCGGCGGGGTCAGTGGGGGGGGCGGGGCCTGCCTCCCGCAACCGTGACTGGCATATGCCATGCGCGCGGCCTATCTATAAAAGGTATTCTTTCGGAGGGCATCCCCATGAACCGCTTTCTACCCGCAATCGCCAGTTTGTACCTGGCCGCACCCGCGCAGGCCTTTATCGCGGAAAACCAGGTCGAGGTACAGCCCGCGGGGGCGGGTGCCTTCGCCGTGATCGACACCAAGGGTATCGGCCCGATGGAGGCCTGGTGCGCGGCGGCCTCTTACGCGCAGACCGTGTTGGGGGCGGCGGCGGCGGACCGGATCTACCTGATGGACGGGCGCGACAAGGGCTCGCGTCAGCCGATGGTCTTTACCATGACCCCGTCGCCCGACCTGAAAGCCGCAGGCAAGGGCAAGCAAACCCTTTCGGTTTCGGTTACGCGCGATGGTTATAATCTGACGGTGTCGCATGCGATCCAGTTTTGCACCAACCCATGGTTCGACAACTGAGGCGCGACTGAATTTTCTTCCGTTTTGACCTTTGGTCATGCGGGACGGCAGGAATTTGGAAACTTTTTCGCTCCAGCTTGGTTGGTAAGCAGAACGAAGGAGAAACCCGATGCGCCTGACCATGATCTTTGCCGCCCTTGTTGCCGCCACTTCGGCGCTGATGGCCATGACGGTCGGTGCGTTGGCGCTTCAAGCACCTGCCGTAACGCAAGGTATCATTGAAATTGTCGTTTCCCCGCAAACATGTAATCGGCGGAGCAGTACTCGTCCACGGTAGCGGCGTCGTTGTGGTGTCGCGGGCGGCGTAGAAGTCGTCCACTTTAGCCCTTTCATTTGATGGGAGGGCGTGAAGATATCTACCGTGGAATTGTATTTGAAGGTGCGTCGTGCCCATTTTCATGATGGTCTAAGCGGGCGGCAGATTGCTCGGGATTTCGGGATCAGTCGTGACAGCGTTCGTAAGATGTTGTCGTATTCTGAGCCACCAGGTTATCGGCGGACGGCTGAGATCAAGCGTCCAAAGTTGGATGCATATACGGATCAGATTGATCATTGGTTGACTGAGGACAAAGGACGTCCGCGCAAGCAGCGACACACGGGCAAGCGTATTTTTGAGCGGCTTCGCCCCTCTCATCGAAACTTCGTTTCGACTGCCGGGCAATGGATGAATGCGGGTTCGACGGCGGTTACGCCATCGTCAAAGACTACGTGCGCAGCAAGAAGCGCGGTTCACCGACAATGGCGCATTCGTCGTGGTCGAGGCGACAGCGCGCGGCGTCGAGATCGCCCGTGGCCGCGCCACGCATCCCGGCATCCAGCGCCCCAGCCCGAGGGCCTGAGCCATGCCGCCGCCCCGCAAGGTTGATCTGCTGCCCGCTGAGTTGAAGGGCTGGCTTCAGGAAGAACTGAAAGCCCAAGGCTTTGGCGATTACGTCGATCTGGCCGAGGCCCTGAACTTCCGGCTGGAAGAGGAAGGGCTGACCCTGCGCATTGGCAAGTCGGCGCTGCATTCCTACGGGCAGGAGTATGCCGAGTTCGTGAAATACCAGGAGGAGGCCAGTGCATGGGCTGCCGACTGGATGAACGACAACGGGCTGGAAGAAGAGGCGCAGCGCCACAACGTGCTGTTCCAGATGATCACCACGCTGGCCTTCAAGGTGATGCAGTCGCAGATGATGAAGACGGGCGAGAAGATCGACCCGCGCGAGCTGGCCTTTCTTGGCAAGATGCTGAAGGACGTGATGGCCAGTTCCGGCATGCGCGAAAAGCTCGTCGCCGAAGAGCGCGATCGCATCGCCCGCGTGGCCCGTGAAGGTGCCGCCGAGGTGGTCGAAAAACGCGCCAAGCAATTGGGCCTGACCAAGGACACGATCGAAAGCATCAAGAGCGAAGTTCTGGGGGTTGCGACCAGTGGATGGCGCGGCAATCGGCGCGGTGGTTCTGGTCGGCGACTATAACTGGCGCAAGGGGCCGTTCTGGCCAGCAGCTTGTGCATTCCTGTTCGGTCGCCGCGAGAGGTTTGTGCATCTGGGCCTGCGCTGCACCGTGTCGTGGTGGCGAGAACAGCCGTTTCTGGTGCGCGTTCGGGAGGTCAAATGACCGCTGAGCCAATGACCGATGCCGAATGGTACGCGCTGCGCGCTGAAAGCCGTCAGGCGCTGCCGGATGCGGTGGCCGAGGCTGCAAGCCTGCCTTCGGTCCTGTTGCCCTATCAGGCGCGGTTGCTGGCAACCACTGCCACCCACCAGCTGGTCGTTTGCGAAAAGTCCCGCCGGATCGGGATGACCTGGGCGGTGGGGGCCGATGCGGCGCTGACCGCCGGGGCATCGCGCGGAGCGGGGGGCAGCGATGTCCTCTATATCGGTTACAACCTCGATATGGCGCCAGACCTTTCCGCCCCGGTTCAAACCGGCACGATCCGCCTCTGGGGGCGCGCATGACCCCGGCGTTTCGCATCACCGCTGCGGGCAAGGACGTAACCGCCCCCCTGCCAAGACCGGCTGTTGTCGCTGTGCGTGGTGGACGAGGACGGGCTGAAGGCCGACCGCCTGACCCTGCGGCTGGATGATCGCGGCGGGCGGTTGGAATTCCCCGAAACGGATGTGACGCTGGGGGCGGATGCGTCCTCGCTTGGCTATGTCGGGCAATACAAGGTCGATGCGGTCAGCGGTGAAGTCGCGCCCGCAACCATGACGATCGGTGCGACGGCGGCGGGCATGACCGGATCGATCCGCGCGCCGCGCAGCCGTTCTTGGGAGGATATGACCCTTGCCCAGATCGCGCAAAAGATTGCGGCGGGTGCTGGGCTGATCGCCACGGTGGGCCAGTCGCTGGCAACGGTGCATTTTCCATTCTTGGCCCAGACCGGCGAAAGCGATCTGCATTTCCTGACCCGCATCGCCCACCCGCTGGACGCCACGGCCAAGCCCGCAGGCGGGCGTTTGGTGGTGGCAAAGCGTGGCGAGGGCGAGGCCAGCCGCGCCGCCGAGGCCGAACTGGAGCTGGCCGGTCGCGCGGTGTTCAAACTCACCGCGCAGGCCTCGGGCTATTGGCCGTCGCTGTTTGCGGGCGGGGTGTTGGACCTGCCGGGGCTGCGCCCGGAACTGAACGGCAAATGGCAGATCATGCGCGTCGAACACGCGCTGGAAGCGGGCCTCACCACATCAATCGAAGCCCGCAAGGGCAAATAACCAAGGAGCTGACTATGCTGACCAAACCGACCACGGACTGGAGTGATCCGGACGCCCTGCAAAAGGACACTGTTTTTGCTCATGGCGGCGGTGGAACTGTCCGCCTTCATTTTGGTTGGTCCGAGCCGCAAAGCCCGGATGATGGCCTGAAACTGCGCCCAGAGGACACCACGACCCTAACCGCTGGCACAACCTATCGCCTGCGTCTGATCGATGCCGATGTCGAGGCGACCATCTATCTGGGGGAACTTGGCTGATGCGCTGGAAGGGGCCGGGACTGGGGGCAAAGACCCGCCGCGCGTTTGGCGGCGGCGCGGGCGCGGCTTTCGTGGACGTGTCAGCCGCAGTCTTTCCGACCCTTGCGGCCCTGTTCACCAATACCGCGCCGCTCAACCTTGGCCAGCGGGTTCGGGTTCTGGAAGGTGGTCACCGGTTTCAGGTGGTGGATGCGGCGGCGCATCGCCTTGATCCGGCGGGCAACCACCTGAAGGTCATCCCGCGTTCTGACGGCACGATCTCGCAGTTCGCTTTTGGCGCAGTGGGTGATCTGGTCGCCGATGATACCGCGCCTTGCCAAGCGGCGCAGGACACGGGCCTTGCCATTGATGATGCTGGCGCGTCCTTTCTGGTGTCGCACCTGACGGTCAAATCGACGGTGTTCGCGGGCAGGTATCTGCGCAAATCGGGGGCAGAGGGTCACTTCCTGACCATCGCCGCCAAGAACGTATTCCTGAACGGAGAGGTCGACGCGAACCGGATCGGCGGCGCGTGGAAAAACGCGGTGCATTGCGACGGGTTTGATGGTTTCCGCACCGGCGATGATTTCGTGGTGCGCGGCAGCAACAATGTGGGTGTCGTCGCCCAGAACACCACCGATATCGACCTGCGCGGCCGCGCCTATGACTGTTTGAACATGGGCTTTCATTCGGTCAATTTTCTGGTCGATGCGCAGCGCATTTCCTTCGACCTGTTCGTCGACAACAGCGGCCGCGAAACCACCTGCACCAACGGCGGGATAAAATTCCATGCGCTGAACGGCGCGCAAATCCTTGCTGCGACCGGCCACGCCGATGTGATCCTGTTCGAGAGCGTGTCGATGCCCGCCAACGCGGTCGGGATCGAGTTCTTCGGCTCAAACGCGGAAACGCCGGGTCACAGTGGTGACGAAAGTTTCTGCCTCAATGTCAATATCACCGGCACCGTGCAGGGCGGCGCGATTGCCTGCACCTTGCATGGCTGCCCCGATGCCTATGCCGTGGTGCAGGCGGTAGGGCCGCAAAACCTTGGTCTGGAACTGACCGCCGGATCGGCGGGCGCGACCTTTGCGGCTGGGTCGACCGTGTCGAACGGCGTTTCGGTCAAACCCAAGTTCGCCGTGACGGCCACGGGCGGTTGCAACGGCGCGGTTCTGGATGTGGTCGTCCAGGACGTCGATCCCCTGCGCGAACCGCAAGCCGCCAGCTTTTACGTTCACGGTTCGGCGAATGTCACCATCAAGGGCGCGACCACCCAAAGCGCGGGCAAACGCTATGTGCGCGTCTATGCATCCCCTGGCCTTAAGGTGCTGGGATTGAGCGCAACCGGCGCGGCCACGGCGGCGTTCACGCTTGATACTGCACCCTGCGACGACCTGCTGGTCGAGGATTGTATTTTTCAAAGCATCGCGCGCCCGATCGACGCTTACGGCACCTTTGCCCGCGCCACGTTCCGGCGCACGGATTTCCAGAACACCGGTGCCTTGGTCGGCGGCAGTGCGACCCTGACAGAGTTCACGACCGAGGATTGCACCTTTGCCACGCATCTGTTCGGGGCTGCGTTGAGCAAGCTGGACTTGCCCGACCTGCAACCCGTCTGGTCCCAGTCAAAGATCAAGGGAGAGATGAACGGCTCTCCTGCAGGGCTGATCGAGGGCGCGGTCGGATCGATCTGCACCGATACCAGCACCGGGCTTGTTTACGCCAAGACCGGCACGACCAAGGCCGACTGGCAGCTGCAAGCTGCCTGACGACCCTCCCGCCGCCGCGCGGGAGGGCCAGCGGGCGTTGGAGCGCCCACTGACACGGGGGCTTCGCTAGACACGATCCCCGCCGACCTGAAGTAGCTCTAGGCCGCCCCCACCCCTGACGGGGCGGTCCCCTTTTGGAGCGATTCGCCTTGCTGAACAATGAACTGCGTTGCGACAAATGCCGCCGCTTGTTACTCAAGATGGAAGACGGCGCGATCTGCGGATCGGTGTCGATCAAATGCCCCCGCTGCGGGGCTTTCAATAATTTGAGGCCCATAGAGCGCCCTTTCCCCAAGCGACCGGATCGCGATGAAAAGGACGCTTTGAATGCCCGTTGAAACCCCCGTTAAACCCTCTGCACCCGCCCTTATCCCCGTCGATCCGGCCAATCCGGTCGCGCCGTGGATGGGCGGCAAACGCAACCTTGCCAAACGCATCACCGCGATCATCGACGCCACCCCGCACGGCACCTATGTGGAGCCGTTCATCGGCATGGGCGGGATATTCCTGCGCCGCCGGATGCGCGCGAGATGCGAGGTGATCAATGATCTGGCGCGCGATGTGGCCAACCTGTTCCGCATCCTGCAGCGGCATTACCCGCAGTTCCTCGACACGGTCCGGTTCCAGCTGACCACGCGGGCGGATTTCTACCGCCTGGTCGACACCGACCCGACCACCCTGACCGATCTGGAACGCGCTGCGCGTTTCCTTTACCTGCAGCGCACGGCCTTTGGCGGCAAGGTTTCGGGGCGGAATTTCGGGGTGGCAAAGGAACGACCGGGGCGGTTCAACCTGTCAACGCTGGAGCCGATGCTGGAAGACCTGCACGCGCGGCTGTCGGGCGTGGTGATCGAGTGTCTGGACTGGCCCGAGGTGATCCGCCGCTATGACGGCCCGCACGCGCTGTTCTACCTCGATCCGCCCTACCACGGCTGCGAAAACGACTATGGCAAGGGCATGTTCGACCGCAGCCAGTTCCGCGCCATGGCGGCGCAGTTGGCAGGCATCGAGGGCCGCTTCATCATGTCGATCAACGATGTGCCAGACATCCGCGATGACTTCGCCGGGTTCACTCTGACCCCGGTCAAAACCACCTACACCATCGCCAAAAAGAACGACGCACGCGGCGAACGGGGCGAGCTGCTGATCAGCAATTTCGGGATTGGGTAGGGGGGGGAATGGCCACGTTGAATGGGGGACGAATGGCGGCAGTGCGCAGGAAGGGGGCTTTGCAAAGTTGGGCCGCAATACATTTGACCCTATTCCAAGCTTTGGCGATTTTGCTGTCACGTGACGGGACGTTTTGGGCTGTTTTAGCCCATCTAGCCGTCATAAACATAGATCTAAAACCACTGGTTGGGAAAATGAGACATGAATCTCCAAGGAAAAGAACTGGTCTCTTTGTCTACACAAAGATCAGCGCGAGCATTGACGGTCACTGCATTGGTGATCGTATTGGCGAAACACTATGCAGTCCTTCCCGCTGACCTTGAGCTCGCCGGAGTGACCATCAGTCAAACTGCTGTTTCAGGCGCAATATTTTGGGTTGTAGGGTTTCAGGCGCTCAATCACATTATTCACTGGTGGGGCGACTACCGCTCCATATGGTCTTGGAACTCAAGAGAAAAAGTAAACGGAATTGGTCGCCTCGGTGCGGGGTCTCACATTCTAAGCAAACTTGACAAAACACTAGAGAGTATCGACATCTTTCTAGAAGAGCGGTCCCGCGACACAAAACCTGAAGGAAACAGAGGTGGCAGCGAAAATCTGAACAGCCGAGATAAGTGGATTTTCTGCGCAACAGCGGCATGATGCTGCGAGCAAGGAGAAGACCATGGCAAGACGACCGCGCCGGAATCATAGCCCGGCATTCAAGGCGAAAGTGGCGGTGGCCGCGATCAAGGGCGAGAAGACCTTGATCGAGCTGGCGCAGGATTT
>DFBX01000003.1 GCA_002366795.1 Rhodobacteraceae bacterium UBA3069
CAGATGCCGGGACTAAACAGCTAGTGTCAATGATTTGCCGTTGCTGCCGACATGTGGCGCGGAATCGCGGGGCGCACAGGTTTTTTTGAATGCACTACCTGCGCGCCCGTTCGGATGCCCCATGTTTCCTCCTCCCGCCGCATAGATGCAATCGGCGGGCCCGCGCGGGCATCGGTTTCGGGCGGCTGCAGATCCGACTGCTCCGAGGAAAATACCGGCATCGGCACGCAGGGTTTGTCGGCGAACAGCGGGTCCGCCAGCCACCGGACCGAGGCAATAACCCTGTCGTCTGGTTCGGAAAGCTTACTGGCCAGCCCATCATTTCCGCCCGCGACAGACACCCCCAGCCGTTGCGATGGACGTGGATCGACACGTCACGATGGCGCGAAATCCCCAGCATCAAATCCCCAGCATCCCCGACAGGTCGACGGAATTGAGTGTGACCATCACGCGTGTCCCGCCCAGATCGCGGACCAGATCGTGGCCGCGGCGCATATGATCCACCTCGCCGGTGATGTTGAACGCATACATGACCTTTTTGCCGGCCGCCTGCGCATGGTCGTTTAAAACGGCCATGACCGTGCGGACGCGGTCCTCGTACGGGCAGTTCAGACCCGCCCTGTCCTGCGCCGTCAGACCGACCGAGGGCTTGAGCCCCGATCAGCGGGCCGCTCTCCACGCCCGACAGTGCCCGCGCGCCCGGTTGCCATAGCGCGGGGATTTGACGGGTGCGGGCTTGGCGACAACCCCTCCAGACCGCTCGGCAAGGGCGGCGCCCGCCGGATCATCCGGTTTTTCCAGCAGGGCGTCGGCGTCGATCCGGTCGGGGGAAATCAGCGTCATCCCGCATATGCCCGAAGGAAGGTCGCGGCGGCGCGGGGCAGGGCCGAACCTTGGGGCAAGCCGCCGTTCAGGGGCGGTGCCAAGTGGTGATATCTGCTCGGATCACGCATCACTGAAATTTGGCATACTAAAAATGAAGTGCTGCTAGCGGTTTTTTTTAGCGGGGCGGTTTTCGGCAATGAAATGCGCGATTTGCGGGCCAATCGTGCCGCATTTCATCTGTATGAAAGGATTACGACGCAAAAGAATGGCACAGCAAAGATGACAGCGATGCAAAACCTCAAACGCCGCGGCGCGGATGTATACATGAAACAGGCGGCCATGCAGCCGCGCCATGCCCGGCTGTTCGAATTGATCCGCCAGCAGAATCTTGGCGTTGACCATCGCCATCGGCCCGCAGGGGACAGTCTGTCAGATTCCGTTGCGCTGTCCTTGCGCGATGCGGCGCGGCAATCGCTGCGGGCAATGCTTTAGGCGCTTGCCCCTTGAACCTGCCTAGCCCCTGAATCCGGTGGCCACCACGAATTTTTCCGAACTGTCCGACCGGCTCGCGGGCGGTTTCATGTTGAAAACCTTGGTGAATTTCTGCTTCAACAGCTTCTGCAGATCGCCCTCGGCTCCGCCGGCCAGAACCTTGGCGACGAATGTGCCGCCCTCTTCCAGCACATCGAAGGCGAAATAGGCCGCCGCTTCGCATAGGGCCATGATGCGCAGGTGATCCGTCTGCTTGTGCCCCGAGGCAGAGGCCGCCATGTCGGACATCACCACGTCGGCCTTGCCGCCCAGCCATTCCTTGACCAGATCGTCGGCATCGTCGGCCAGAAAATCCAGCTGGTGAATTTCGCATCCCGCGATCGGGTCCACCTCTTGCAGGTCAACGCCCAGAATGGTGCCGATGCGCTTGCCCTTCTTCTCGCCCAGTGCATTGACGCGGTCCACCGCCACCTGACACCAGCCGCCGGGCGCGCAGCCTAGGTCAACCACCCGCGCACCGGGCACAAGGAAGCGGAATTTATCGTCCAGTTCCAGTATCTTATAAGCGGCGCGGCCACGGAACCCTTCGGCCTTGGCGCGTTTGACATAGGGATCGTTCAACTGACGTTGCAGCCACAGGGTCGAGGACATCTTGCGCCCGCGCGCCGTCTTGACCTTGACCGTCAGATCGCGTTGCCCGCGGCCGGATGTGTTTTTCTTCTTTTCGGTCATGGTCGCTTTCCTGGGCTTGGGCCTTTGGACAATCGGTTCGGGCCTTGCTTGTGCCTTATGCGCCATATGGGGGGCGCGGGGCAAGGCGGCAAGCGGGCAGGGTGCCTGCGCGGCGTTTGTAGGATGCGGGTGGCGTTCCCGATTAAAAGGGGCCGTCCTCCAGCACGCCATCGGCGCTCATCTGGGCATAAAGCAGCCCTTCGCGCAGGCCGCGGTCTGCGACGGACAGCCGGTCGGTGGGCCACAGCCTGAGAAGCGCCTGCAAGATCGCCGCGCCCGACATGATCAGCGCCTGCCGGTCCTGCCCGATACGCGGGTCGCGCCGCCGCCCGGCGGGGCCAAGCGACAGGTAATTGCGGATCACGCGGTCGATTTCATCCGAGGTCATGCGCAGCCCGTCCACCTTGGTCCGGTCATAGCGTTTCAGCCCCAAATGCGAGGCGGCCACGGTGGTGACGGTGCCAGAGGTGCCGATGATCTGGAACCCTTCGCGGGCTTGCTCGTCCTTGTAGGGGGCGAATTCCTCAAGGTTTTCTTCGAAGAACCACGACATCAGGGCAAAACGCGCCGCATCATCGTCCACGTCGGAAAACTGGTCGCGCAGTGTGGCGACACCAAGCGGCACCGAAATCCAGTCCACCACCTTGGCGGCGGGGAAGGGGCTGTCGGTTGTATGGAACCCGGCGTGCAACCGCATGATCGCGCGGGGGCGTTCGCGGTGCGGCACCGAACTGAGGTCGATCCAGACCAGTTCGGTCGAACCGCCGCCGATATCGACGACGAGCAATTGTTCGGTCTTGGTGGACACCAGCGGCGCACAAGAGATCACGGCCAGCCGTGCCTCTTCCTCGGGTTCGATGATTTCCAGCTGGATGCCGGCCTCGCGTTTGACCATGCGCAGGAATTCGGCGGAATTCTTGGCGCGGCGGCACGCCTCTGTTGCGACAAGGCGCATGCGCTTGACGTTATGGCGTTTCAGCTTTTGCTGGCAGATGCGCAGGGCCTGCGCCGTGCGCCCCATCGAGGCACGGCTAAGCCGGCCGGTTTTTTCCAGCCCATGGCCCAGCTGGACCGATTTTGAAAAGCTGTCAACGACGTGAAACTGGCTGCCCTTGGGTTGGGCAATCAGCATCCGACAGCTATTGGTGCCCAGATCCAACGCTCCGTAAAGCGCATGTTGATCGGGCGGATTGGGCGCGGGGCTCTCAACCGGTATAGGGAACGCGCCCGCACCTTCGGGACGCTTGGGCGTCATGACTTTACGCCCTCCATTTCGAGTTGCTTGTAACCTATGTCGCCCGATGCCCGTGCGCAAGGCTTGTCGCGGCCTCATGATGATGATGGGAAACTTTCATGGGGTCGGCCATGGCTTAACCTGTCCGCCGCGCGGTAGAAGGGAGGCGGAAATTTCGCGTCATGCCCCTCGCAGCGCCACAAAGGTCGCAACGCGCTGGTGCAATGTCGAAATTCGCCCATGTGTCGCAATTCGCCCGTCTTACAGATGGGACAGATGAAGAAAGGGAATCGGATGGCTGATGTCACCATCGTTTACTGGCGGGATATCCCCGCGCAGGTGATCGTCGGCAAAGGCCGCCGGGGCGTGAAACGCGTGCTGGCTGAACGGTTCGAACAGGCCATCGACCGCGCTGCGATGAAATCGGGTGCGGACCAGACCGATGATTACTTGGCCGAATGGCGCAAGGCCGATCCCTATCCAGTCGAAGGCGGCGACGCAGAGGTCGCCGATGCAGAGGCCGCAAGGCTGGAAGCCGAATATGACCAGCCGCGCCTGAAGGCGTTGATCGACAATGGGGGCCGGGCGTGAATGCGTCTGTCCGAACTTATGGAGGGCGTGATGGCCTTGCTGAAATTCCGCAAGCGTGAAGTGGCGCAGCCCGCGCCGGTCAGTGGCGCAGTTGCCGATTTCCTCAATTGCTATTCGATCGAGGTGATGCCGCGCACTGCCGAAAAGGTCGGGGATTTCGGTGCCCTGCTGCCCAAGGGCACGCGCGTCTATATCGCCCATATCGACGGCACTGACATCAACGACATGGTCGCCACCGCCGCGCGCCTGTCCGCCGATGGCTTCAACGTGATGCCGCATTTTCCGGCCCGTTCCATCAAGGACAAGGCAATGCTGGCCGACTGGATCGCCCGCTACCAAGGCGAGGCGAACGTGCATCAGGCGCTGCTGCTGGCGGGCGGGATTTCCGCGCCGCACGGTGATTTTTCGGACTCGATGCAACTGCTGGAAACCGGCCTGTTCGACGGGCTCGAACGTCTGCACGTCGCCGGCCACCCCGAGGGCAACAAGGACATCGACCCGAACGGCGGCGACCGGGCCGTGATGGATGCGCTGCGCTGGAAAAACGATTTCGCCAACCGCACCGATGCGTCGATGGCGCTGGCCACGCAATTCGCGTTCGACGCCGACCCGATTATCGCATGGGCCGACCGACTGACGGCCGAGGGCATCGACCTGCCGATCCATATCGGCATCGCCGGCCCTGCGAAATTGCAAACCCTGATCAAGTTCGCCATCGCCTGCGGCGTCGGTCCCTCGCTCAAGGTTTTGCAAAAACGCGCGATGGATGTCAGCAAGCTGTTGCTGCCGTACGAGCCGACCGACGTGATCGGCAAGCTGGCCGCGCACAAGGCCGCCAACCCGGATTTCAACATCGAATCCGTGCATTTCTTCCCGCTTGGCGGGATCAAGACCAACGCCCAATGGGCGTCCAACAATGGCGGCCAACCCGCCGCGTCAGAAGGATAAGACATGACCCGCACCATCGTTGAATCGAAAACCAAGACCGCGATCATCGGGTTCGATCAGCCCTTCTGCGTGATCGGCGAACGGATCAACCCTACCGGCCGCAAGAAACTGGCGGCCGAGCTGGAACTTGGCGATTTCTCTACCGTCGAGGCCGACGCGATTGCGCAGGTCGCGGCGGGTGCGACGGTGCTGGACGTGAACTCTGGCGCGGTGTTCACCAACAAGATGGCCGAAGACCCCCGGTATGCCGACAACAATTTTGTCGAACCGCCGCTGATGAAAGAACTGATCGAACGCGTTCAGGCGATTGTCGATGTGCCGCTGTGCATCGACAGTTCTGTTCCCGGCGCACTGGAAGCGGGGCTTGAAGCCTGCGAAGGCCGCCCGCTGCTGAATTCCGTCACGGGCGAGGAAGAACGCCTGGAATTGGTGCTGCCGCTGGTCAAGAAATACAACGTGCCGGTTGTGGCGATTTCCAACGACGACACCGGCATTTCCGAAGATCCCGAAGTGCGCTTTGCCGTCGCCAAGAAGATCGTGGAACGCGCAGCCGATTTCGGCATTCCCGCCCATGACATCGTGGTGGACCCGCTGGTGATGCCGATCGGCGCCATGGCGACCGCCGGTTTGCAGGTCTTTACCCTTGTCCGCCGGTTGCGGGACGAACTGGGTGTGAACACCACCTGCGGCGCGTCCAACATCTCTTTCGGGTTGCCGAACCGTCACGGCATCAACAACGCCTTCCTGCCCATGGCGATGGAGGCGGGGATGACCTCGGCCATCATGAACCCGATCGCCCTGCCGGTGACACAAAAAGTGATCGCCGAGAAAAAGGCCGAAGTGGCCGCCGCCGGGCTGGAACTGCCCGCCGACATGGATGACGAAACCTTTGTCACCCTGTTCGGTCTGGGCAGCATGAAGGCCCGCGCCGGCAAGGAGATGGAGGCGATCCGCGCCGCCAACTTCCTGATGGATCAGGATCCCTCGGGCGGCCAGTGGATTCAGTTCAACCGTCCCACGGGCGGCGCTGCCGCAGGTGGCGGCTCGCGTTCGGGCCGCGCGGGTGGCCGTCGCCGCCGCGCCTGATCTTCTGCGGAAATGCATGAGCAGGGCCTCGCTATTGGCGGGGCCTTTTGCTTTATTGCGGGTATTGGGCTGCGAAAGACAGGGGGGGGGCAGGCATGGATCTGGTCGGTGACATCGGCGGCACGAACACACGGCTGGCCCTTGCGGCAGGCGGCACCTTGATCGAAGAAACATGGGCCAGTTACTCCAATGCCGACTTTGACAGCCCCGATGCGATCATCGCCGCATATTTGCAAGGCAGGCCCGCGATTTCACGGCTTTGCATTGCAGCCGCGGGGCCGGTGACGGGGCACAGGCTGAAACTGACCAATTACCCATGGGAGCTGGAGCGCCTCCGCCTGACGGCCTTGACCGGCGGGGCGCAGGTAACGCTGGTCAATGATTTGCAGGGGCAGGGCCACGGGCTGGGCGCGGTAGATGGCGCAACGCATCGCCACTTGGCCGGACCACCTGCAGGCACGCAGGGCAGGGCGCTGGTGGTGAACATCGGCACCGGGCTGAATGCCGCTGCGGTTCACCGCGTTGGCGGGCGCAGTTTTGTGCCGCCCTCCGAAGCGGGGCATATCTATCTGTATCCCGCGCAGCAGATCGTAGCCGAGGATCACGCCTCTGGCCGGGCAATGGCCGCAGGGCGCAGCATTGACAACTTGCAAAGCGCGCTGGCGGTGTTCTTGCATGACATCGCCCATGTCCACCTGCCGACCGAGGGGATATTCCTGACCGGCGGCTTGGCGCAGGCGATGGCCGATCGGCTGGATTGGGCTTTCGTGCATAATGAAATGTGCGGGCGGGGTCCTTACCGCGACCTTCTGGGCGCGATACCGCTGTTCCTGGTCACGGATGACCGCATTGCGCTGCGCGGCGCGGCAAAGGTCGCCGCCGGGCTGATTGCATAAGGATCGCCTTGTAACGCATTGAAAGCACAGTCAGTCGAGCGGAAAGTCCAGCCAGAACACCGCACCCACCTTGCCATTTGCGCAATTCAGTGTGCCGCCAACCTGCGCGGCGTAGACCTGCGCCATGCGCATTCCCAGCCCTTTGACGTCCGACATCTCGAACCCGTCTGGCAAGCCCGACCCCTCATCCGAGACCTCCAGCCGCATCGCATCGCCGACCGCTGACAGGTTCACATGCACCGCGCCCAGCCCGTGTTTCAGCGCGTTGCCAAGGAATTCGGCGGCGATCAGCCCGATGGCAATCGCCTTTTCAGCGGGCATCTCAAGGTCGGCCACGGCGCCGATCAGTACCTGTCCTTCCTGTCCCAATGTCCTGCCCAAATCCTCGACCAGCGAGGCAAGGTAGGGGGCAACGGGCACCTCGCGGGTTTCGGCGTTGAAATGCAACTGCTCATGCACCCGCGCCAGCGTGGAAATCCGCGTGGCGGCATCGGCCAGCGCCGCATGGGCCGCATCATCCTCGGCCATGCCGCGCATTTGCATCCGCAACACGCCGGAAATCAGGGTGAATGAGTTTTTCACACGGTGATCAATCTCGGCCAGCAGAACGCACTTTTGTTCCAGTTCGTGTTCCAGCCGGGCGTTGTCGGCTTCGACCAATTGTTCGCGCATCACGCGGTCGGTGATGTCGCGCGACGAGGCAAGAATGCGCGCCACGCGCCCGTCCGCGTCCCGCACCGGCGCGACCGACACATGCCACCAGCGCGGCGTGCCTTTGGCGGTGGGGCAGTACGCTTCAAACCCGGTGGCATTGCCGCGGGCCGCACTGGTCACTGCATCACGCAGCATGCCCCGGCCTTCCTCGGGCCACAGGACAGGCCAGGGCTGCCCCTCAACCATCGCAAAATCGTCGATTTCCATGGCGCACAGGCCGTTGTGGTTCATGAAGGCAAGCGAGCCGTCGAGGTCGATCAGCTTGATACAATCGGGCGAGGCATTGAGGATGGACAGGGTGAAGGTGCTTTCCTGCCCGTTCAACAGATCCAGCGCGGCCAGATAATGCCCGGATGTGGCCAAAGCCGGTGCCATGTGTTTCTTCAAACCCGAACGCCCCATCGCAAACCCCTTCCAGCGGGGCCACGCCCGCGCCAAGTCCAACATGAACAAGCCAAAAGATTAAACGGATTCCTTCGGCCTGCCTAGATCGTATCGCCCGAGGTGACGCACGATCATGGCATATCCAACACTACGCGCGGGGGGCGGAAATGGATCTTTATTCTTGGCGGGGCCGATAAATTATCAGGAAAAACCCGCCCCGTTTGGGCCGGGGCGGGCACATTCAGATCAAACGCACGGGGGGCGGATTATTCCGCGGCGACCGCGGCCTCTTGTTCCAGCCAGGCCATCAGGTTTTCGGGGCTGGATTCGCCATAGGGGTCTTCGCCGTGGTTGTCGCAGCGGCCCGACTCCTCGAACCATGCTTCGATCACGCCGTTGTTGACGATGGCCGCATAGCGCCAGGACCGCACGCCGAAACCAAGGTTGTCCTTGGCGACCAGCATGCCCATGGCGCGGGCGAATTCGCCCGACCCATCGGGGATCACCTTGGCGGCGAAATCACCGGCCAGTTTTTCAAACCCCGGCAGCTGGTAGGTCGTGCAGGTGGGAGTGAATGCGCCGGGCAGCGAGAACAGGATCACGCGCTTGCCTGCGAAATAGTCATCCGTGGTCATGTCCTGCCAGCGGAACGGGTTGGGGCCGCCCACGGCCTCGTCGCGGACACGGGTGCGGAAGGTGATCTGGGGAAGTTTCACGCCGGGTTTCATGGGGGCTTTCCTGTTGGGGTGTCAATGTTTCTGCCCGGTCACTAGAATGATTCCAAGCGGGGAGAAACCCGATTTTCTGCATATGCTAAACGCGAAATATATCTCTTTTTCAGGCGATTAGGTGGCCGAACCCCTTGCTGGGCAGGGGGAATTGCTGCGCTTGCATATTGCGTGTGGTGCCGCGGTTTGCGTCACGTGCATGGCGGTCATGCGGGCGCTTTCCCTTTTTAAGCACAGCCTTTATGATACCTGCCAGATAATGCGGCAGACAGATAAGTGAGAAAGCCCTTGCGCGACCTCAAGATCCCCGACCAGCGTCACCCCGAAAAGGCCCACCGGCCCGACAATGCCCAGCCGAAGAAACCGGCCTGGATCAGGGTCAAGGCGCCCACGTCCAAGGGCTATGCCGAAACGCACCGGATCATGCGCGAGAACAAGCTGGTCACGGTCTGCGAAGAGGCCGGCTGCCCCAATGCGGGCGAATGCTGGAGCCAGGGCCATGCCACCATGATGATCATGGGCGAGATCTGCACCCGCGGCTGCACGTTTTGCAACATTGCCACTGGCCGCCCCGATACGCTGGACGCGTTCGAGCCAGGCCGCGTGGCCGATGCGGTCGCCAAACTGGGGCTGAACCACGTCGTCATTACCTCTGTCGATCGAGACGATCTTGAGGATGGCGGTGCCGAACATTTCGCCCAGACCATCCGCGCCGTGCGGCACCGCGCGCCGGGCACGACGATTGAAATCCTGACGCCTGACTTCATCAAGTGTACCCCGGAAGTCCTTGAAACCGTTGTCAATGCCAAGCCCGACGTATTCAACCACAACCTTGAAACCGTTCCCGGCCTTTACCCTGGGGTGCGCCCCGGCGCGCGCTATTTCCACTCGCTTCGCCTGCTGCAACGGGTCAAGGAACTGGACCCGACCATGTTCACCAAATCCGGCATCATGGTCGGCCTGGGCGAGGACAAGCAGGCCGTGCACCAAGTCATGGACGACATGCGCGCCGCCGACATCGATTTCCTGACCATCGGGCAATATCTGCAACCTACACCCAAGCATCACGCGGTGGACCGGTTCGTGCATCCCGATGAATTCGCGGCCTATGAAAAGGCGGCGTTCGGCAAGGGGTTCCTGATGGTGTCGGCCACGCCCTTGACGCGGTCCTCGTATCACGCGGGCGACGATTTTGCGCGGCTTCGGGCGAACCGTTTGGCGAAACTGGGCCGCGCCTAGGGGGGCAGAACCCCCGCCGCCAGCAATTCGGCGCGGGTGGGTTTCCACAGGGTGTCATGCGGCGTGTCGAATATCTGCGCCACGAATGCGGCGTCCAGCCCACGTTCCAGCAGCCAGGCCTTGTCGCGTTCCTCGGGGTCGGGCTGGCCGAACAGTTGCGACATGCCCTTGTCGTGCCAGCGGTGGAACGCCAGTTGCGCATCTTCCGCCAGCAGGCGTTGTTCCCCCGCCATGAACACCAGAACACAGGCTGAAGCGCACAGCCCGTGCGCCTCGACCTTCATCCTGCGCAGGCCGACCTGCCGTGCCATGGCCCGCGCTGCGGGGACCAGCCCGCCATGCGAGGTCAGGTTCAGTTGCGTGATATCAGGATTCGCGGCCAGCGTTTTTACCAGCCCGTTGAACAGCGCGTAATCAATGTCGCCATTCATCACTGCGATTCCACCCGTCATCGGCACCGCGCGGATGGGGCGGTGGGTCGTGACGGGACGTTCGGGCAGGCCTTCGACCAGTTCGGGCGGTTGCGCCCCGTGCCACATGCCCATCCCCGCCAGCGCCAATGCGCTGAATGCCAGCCAGACCCGCCGTCTCATTCCGCAGGGGTGGCCGGTGCGACCGCCGGAATGGATTTCAGGTAGGCGGCAATGGCGGCACGGTCTTCGGGAGGGAGCCGTTTCAGGTTTTCGATCACATCGGCCATATGCCCGCCCGCGCTGTCATAATCAGGGGTAAAGCCGCTTTCGAAAAAATAGGCCAGGTCCGCCTCGGACCATGTCAGCGTGCCGGGGGTGATATTGGGGATCTGCCCCTTGCCGGACGGGTCGGGCGCGCCGCCCAGCCAGCGATCGGTCAGCAGATTGCCAAAGCGCCCGCGCGGGGTGTGGCATTCGCCGCAATGGCCCAGGGCCTCGACCAGTCGGCGGCCTTGTTCGGGGGCGTTGTCCTGCACCCATGCATCGCGCAGGTACAGCCGTTTCCACAGGCCCAGCCCGCGCCGGATATTGAAGGGAAAGCCCACATCGTGCCCGCGCGACGCTACGGCGGACTTGGGCAGGCTGTCCAGGTAAACCTTAAGGTCTGCAATGTCTTGCGGGGCAAGCCTGATGTAACTTGCATAGGGAAACGCGGGGTAGTAATGCGCGCCTTCCGGCGAGATGCCGCGCAGCATGGCATTGCCCAGATCGGTCACGCTCCACCCGCCGATCCCTTCCGCGTGAGGAGAGATATTGGGCGCGTAGAACGTGCCGAAGGGGCTGGCAAAAGCACGCCCCCCCGACAGGATTAGCCGTGCGTCATCCTTGGCCCCTTCGGGCGCGTGGCAAGCGGCGCAGCCGCCCGCATCAAACAGGTGCCGGCCGCGTGCCGCGTCGCCTTCAAGCCCGGAAAACACCACCTGATTCAGCGGTCGGGGCGCGGAAAAGACCCATCCCGAGATGCCGGCAACCAGCGCCAGCACGACGAAAGACAACAGGATTTTCCGCATTCCCCCTCCTTTGTCGATGCTCAGGTCTTGGGCGCACGATAGGCTTTGTGGCAGGCACCGCAAGCCCCGCCCAGCGGCCCCATCGCGCCCTGAAGCGCCTCAAGCGACTGTCCAGCCGCGCCTTCCATCGTCTGGGTGGCATCAACCAGCGCGGTGCCTTTCGCTTGGAAATCGGCCATATTTTCCCAAATCTCGGGCTTTGCACGGGTTTCGTCTATCGACATCTCGTCGGTGCCTTCGATCCAGTAACGGGCTTGGTCCATCGCGGTCAGCGTGGCAAGATTCGCCGCCGCCTTACCTGCCGCATCAGCATCATATGGCATTTCGCCCTTGGCCATTCTGCCCAGCAGCGACAGGTTGAAGGAATACAGTTCCATATGCGCCTCGCGCGCGTCCTTGGCATCTTTCAATGCCTTGTCCATATGGCTTTCGGCCATGGCCGCGCCGGTCAGCGCAAGCCCAAGAATTACAGCGGTGATCGTAGTTTTCTTGCTCATCTCTTGTCACTCCTGTCACTGGCCGCCGACCGACGGCGGTTCCAATTCAGCCTAGACGCGATCTTGTTCAGGGCACCTCACAGTTTCGTGAACGGCGGTAAACTGCCCCCCTTAACCTTTGTGCGGCTTCGCGTTAGCTTTCGCGCGTCTTTCAAAAGGAATTGCCTATGCGCCGCGCCCTGATCCTTGGCCTTGTTGCCCTGTGGCCCGTATTGCCCGCGGCCCAAACCGCAGAAGAGGTGGCGCAGGCGCGCGCTGCCTATGAAGTCGGCACTTTCGACGCGGCGCTTGGTGTGTTGGAACCGGCGGCGCGCGGCGGCGATCCGGTGGGACAATATGTGCTGGGGTTGGCCTATGCCACCGGGCAGGGCAAACCGGCAGAGCCGCGCCTTGCCACCGAATGGTTGGGCAAGGCCGCCGAGGCGGGGCTGGGCGCGGCGCAACACCAGTTGGGATTGCTGCTGTTGCAGGGGCACGAAGGGCTGGAGGCAAACCCCGAAGCCGCCGCAAGATGGTTCGATGCGGCCATGAAACAAGGCGATTCAGGAGCGTTTTTCATGCGCGCCGGTATGATGCGCGACGGCATGCTTGGCGATGCGGACCCCGCTGGCGCGGCGGCGTTGTTCGGGGTGGCGTTGGAAATGGGATCCGCCCCGGCGGGGGTGGCGCTTGGCGATATCTATCGCAAGGGGCTGGGCGTACCTAAAGACGAGGCGCGCGCACGCGACCTGTTCACCCGGTCCGCCGCCATGGGTTATGGCCCGGCCATGGGAAACCTTGCCTTGATGCATGAAGTGGGCATGGGTGGCCCCAAAGACCCGATGGCCGCCTTCGCCCTGTATCAAGAGGCCGTCGCCCTTGGCGATGCCAATGCGGCGGTGAACCTTGCGTGGTTCATGGTGCAGCAGCCCGGATACTGGCAGAACAATTCGCTGGCCTATGCCTATTGCCTGTGGGCCGAATCCATTGCCGATGCCGATCAAGCGGCCGGATTCAAAGCAACATGCGGCCAGGTGCGCGAAAGATTGACAGAAAATGAAGTTGAACTGGCGCAGGAGCTTGCGGCGGCTTTCTAATCCTCTACCTCAGCATCCGTAAACCGAACCTTACCGATAAAGGGCAGGTTGCGATTGCGCTGCGCAAAATCGATGCCATACCCCACGACAAATTCATCAGGGATTTCAAAGCCGGTCCAATCGGCCTTCATCGGCACCTCGCGGCGGCTGGGTTTGTCCAGCAGCGCAATGGTGCGCAGCTTGCGCGGTTTGCGTGATTTCAACAGGTGCAACACGTGCGACAGGGTGAATCCCGTATCCACGATATCCTCGACCACCAGCACGTCGCGCGCTTCGATCTGGCCGCGCAAGTCCTTGAGTATACGAACTTCTCTGCTGCTTTCGGTGCCATCCCCGTAAGAGGATGCCTCCAAGAAATCCACTTCTACCGGCAGGTCCAACTCGCGTACCAAGTCGGCGATGAACACGAATGATCCGCGCAGCAGGCCGACCACGACCAGCTTGTCGGTTCCCGCGAATTCGCGGGCGATCTGGTCGGATAATTCCTCGATCCGGGCCGCGATCTGCTTGGCGCTGATCATCTGATCTATGACATAAGGCCGCTGTGGCATGGACACCCCCTTGATTGTGTGGCCGATTTTTACGACATGGGGGGCAAATGTCATGCGAAAAAGGGACCCAATGCCCACCCATTCCGAAACCCGCCGCCTGCCGTATAGCGCCCAACAGATGTATGATCTGGTGGGCGATGTCGGCAATTACCCCAAGTTCCTGCCCTGGAACGCGGCGGCGCGGGTCAAATCGGTCACGCCGAAACCCGACGGATCACAGGTGATGGAGGCGGATTTGGTGATCTCTTTCAAGGTATTCCGCGAAAGGTTCACATCCCGCGTGACGCTGTGGCCTGACGCCAAGAAGATCGACACAGAATACCTGGATGGCCCGTTCCGCTACATGCGCTCGAACTGGGCCTTCACCGATGCCGAGTGCGGCTGCGACGTGTCTTTCTTCGTGGATTTCGAATTCAAGAACGCGGTTTTGCAGGGCATTATCGGGTTGGTGTTCAATGACGCGATGCAACGGATCGTGCGGGCATTCGAACGCCGCGCGGCGGACCTTTACGGCGCTGCGTAAACCGCTATGCTCCCGATTGTCAGGGAGCGAAATATGATCACCACGACTATTGTCGAATTTGCCGCGTATTCAACGCCTTGCAAGGCGAACCTGAAAGCGCGCGACATCCTGAAACTGTCCTTTCTGGACTGGATGGCCTGCGGGTTGGCCGGAACGGACGAACCCGTTTCCCGCATCACCCGCAACATGGTGACGGACGAGGGCGGAAACGGAACCGCCTCGCTATTGGGGGGCGACAAGGCACCCGCACGGAGCGCGGCGTTGGTGAATGGCGCGACCAGCCACGCGCTGGACTATGACGACACCCATTTCGCCCATATCGGCCACCCGTCTGTCGCCGTGATCTCGGCCGCATTGGCGGTGGGCGAGGCGGTGGATGCCTCGGGCGAGGATCTGCAATTCGCGGCGCTGATCGGGGCCGAAGCCTCTGTCAGGATCGGGCAGTGGCTGGGGCGCAATCATTACCAGACCGGGTTTCACCAGACAGCCACGGCCGGCGCGTTCGGCGCGGGGCTTGCAGCTGCGCGGTTGTTGGGGCTGGATGCCAAGGGCTGCGCCATGGTGCTGGGCCTGCTGGCCACGCGCGCATCGGGTCTAAAATCGCAGTTCGGGACCATGGGCAAACCGTTCAACGCGGGGCTTGCGGCGTCCAACGGGGTCGAGGCGGCGCAGCTGGTTCATGCCGGGTTTGTCGCCAACCCCGACGCGCTGGAATGTGCGCAGGGGTTCGGGCCGACCCATGCCGGAGAGGCAGATGAAGAAGTCATCGTAAGCCTCGGAGATAATTGGATTTTCGAATCCGTCAGCCACAAGTTTCATGCCTGTTGCCACGGGCTGCATGCGGTGTTGGAGGCAGCCGCGACCCTGCAAGTCGATCCCGCGCAGATCGCCGCGATCCATGTGCGCACAAACCCGCGCTGGATGACAGTTTGCAACCAAACGGAACCTGACACCGGGCTGGGCGCGAAATTCAGCTATGCCACGGTGCTGCCGATGCATTTCCTGGGCCATGACACCGCGCGGCTGGACAGCTACACCGATGTGCTTTGCGCCGACGCGCAGGTGCAGGCGCTACGGGCCAAGGTGCAGGTCACGCCCGACCCGGAAATTTCCGAAACCGGCACCCATCTGACGGTGCGGTTGGCCGATGGAAGGGCGCTTGAAGCCACCCATGATCTGAACGCGCCGCAAAGCTATGCGCAGCGCGAGGGCAAGGTCCGTGCCAAGGCGGCAAGCCTGTTGGGCAGGGACCGCGCCGAAGTGCTGTGGGGCCTGGCCAAGGCCGATGCCTCGGCTCGTCAGATCGGGCGGCGGTTGCGCGGGTGATATGACGAAAGGCCCCGCGTGATGCGGGGCCTTTATTATGTATATCAGTGCTTTATCAGGCGACGTTACGAGCGGTGGTCATAGGCGCGTTCGCCATGCACGGCCAGGTCCAGCCCGTTGGTTTCGGTTTCCGCATCGACGCGGATCGGGATCATCCAGCCGACCAGTTTGGCCAGCACGACCGACACCACTAGCGTGAACACACCGACGATGGCCAGCGCGCCCAGCTGCGCGGCCCAGGAACCGGCCCCGAACACGGCGATCATGATCGTGCCGAAGATGCCGCCGACGCCATGCACCGCGAACACATCCAGCGTGTCGTCGATTTTCAGCTTGTTGCGGATGATGTTCACCATTTCCTGGCACAAGATACCGGCAACCGCGCCGATGATCAGCGCCTCGACAGGGCCAACAAAGCCCGAGGCCGGGGTGATCGAGGCAAGCCCCGCAATCGTGCCGGTGACGATGCCCACCAGCGAGGCCTTGCCGAACTTGATCCGCTCCCACAGCGCCCAGGTCAGCGATGCCGTGGCCGCAGAAATATGCGTGACGGTCAGCGCCATGGCCGCGCCGCCATCGGCCGCCAGTTGCGAGCCGCCATTGAATCCGAACCAGCCGACCCACAGCATCGCGGCACCGATCATCACATGGCCGGGGTTATGCGGCGGTTTGGAATGGTCGCGGCGTGTGCCCAGCATGACCGCGATCACCAGCGCGGCGATCCCCGCGGTTTCATGCACCACGATGCCGCCTGCGAAATCCTTGACGCCGACTTCGCCGAAGATGCCGCCATCGGCCAGAAAACCGCCGCCCCAGATCCAATGCGTCACCGGCGCATAGCACAACAGCATCCACAGGCCCGAGAATGTCAGGACAAAGCCAAAGCTGATCCGTTCCACATAGGCACCGACAATCAGCGCGGGGGTGATGATGGCGAAGGTCATCTGGAAGGCAAAGAACAGGACCTCGGGCAGGGTGCCCGACAGGCTGTCGGCGGTCACGCCGTTCAGGAACATCTTGTCCAGGCCGCCCCAATAGGCGCCATCACCACCAAAGGCGATGGAATAGCCTGCGGCCAGCCAAAGCACGCTCATCAAGCAGGCGATGGCATAGCATTGCATGAAGACGCTCAGCACGTTGCGGGCGCGTACCAGCCCGCCATAGAACAGGGCCAGCCCAGGCAGTGTCATGAAAAGGACCAGCGCCGTTGCGACGATGATCCATGCGGTATCCGCTGCGTTCATAAAATTGTCCTTCCCTCGGTCTGTTCGACTCGTTCCGGCGGGGAAGAAGCGTATTTAGGGCGACAAATAAAGCGGCAGGGCGGGGTCAGGGCGCGTAAACCATGGGCAGTTTGCAATGTGCCTGAATTATGAGCGGTTATTTCGCTGTCTGCTGTAATGATGGGCGCAATCAGGATGCGGCTTGCAGCAGCAGCCTCAGCGCATGATCGACCGTGGCGGCGCGCACATTGCTGCGTCCAAGGGCGCCGAAATCGATGGTTTCGGTGGTCACGCCATTGGGTGTGGCAAGGCCGAAACATACGCGGCCCTCGGGTTTTTGATCCGATCCGCCTGGGCCGGCAATGCCAGTGACGGATATGGCAATCTGTGCATCCGAATGTGCGAGGGCGCCGTTGGCCATTTCCGCCGCGACCTGTTCGGACACCGCGCCATGGTCCGCCAGCGTTTGCGCGCTGACCCCCAGCATCTGCTGTTTGGCGGCATTGGAATAGGTGACGAACCCGCGGTCCACCACGTCCGACGATCCGGGCACCTCGGTCAAGGCACCCGCGATTAGCCCGCCAGTGCAGCTTTCGGCGGTGGCGATCATAAGGCCGCGGTTACGGGCGGCGTTCAGAACCCCGGCGGCGCTCATATCCCCAACAGTCCATGGCTGACATAGGCGCCAAGCCCGACCAGAACGGCGGCGAACAGGCCCGCAATCACATCGTCCAACATCACGCCCAGCGCATCGCCGCGCCGGTCGGCCCAGCCAATGGGGCCGGGTTTCAGGATGTCGAAGAATCGGAACCCGATGAAGGCCGTCAGCCAGCCCGGCCAAAGCGCCAGCGCGGGCCCGCCGGTATGCGACAACCCGATGATCACCGGAAGCAGCGCGATCCACTGGCCGGCCACCTCGTCGATGACAATTTCCGACGGGTCGTGATCGGCCTTGCCGCGCGTGTCCACCGCCGTCGCCCACCAGCCGCCGAAAAAGACCAGCGCGATACCCGCGGTAAACAAGGGTACCCCGCCCAGCGCAAACAGTGCCCAACCCACCGGCAATGCGGCCAGCGATCCCCATGTGCCGGGAGCAGGGCGCATATGGCCGACGCCGCAAAAGGTTGCGATCATATGTGCGAGGGTCATGCTTTTACCAATGCGGCCGTTGCGATGGCCGCGATGCCTTCCTTGCGCCCGGTAAAGCCGAGCCGTTCCGATGTCGTCGCTTTAACCGAAACGCGCGAGAGGTCCAGCCCCATGATCCGCGCCATTTCCGCCTGCATGGCGACGGCGTGGGGGCCGATCTTGGGCTGCTCGCAGATTAGCGTGCAGTCGATATTGCTGATGTCGAACCCCATGTCGCGCGCCATGGCGCAGGCATGGGTCAGAAAGATATGGCTGGCCGCGCCCTTCCACTGCGGGTCCGAAGGCGGGAAATGCCGACCAATGTCGCCCATGGCCAGCGCGCCATAAATCGCGTCGGTCACGGCATGCATCCCTACGTCGGCGTCAGAATGCCCGTCCAGCCCGCGATCATGCGGCACTGACACCCCGCACAGCCAAATCTGGTCGCCCTCGCAAAAGCGATGCACGTCATAGCCGTTGCCCAGCCTTATATCCATTTGTCCTCGCAGTATTTTCTCGGCCCGCGCGAAATCGTCGGGGGTGGTTATCTTCAGGTTATCCTCATGCCCTACGGTGATGGTCACGGGAACACCGGCGGCGCGGGCGACCGCAACATCATCGGCGGCATCCCCCGCATGGGCGCGGTGGGCGGAAAGGATCGTTTCGAAATAAAAGCCTTGCGGCGTCTGCGCGCGGAACAAGCCCTCGCGCGGTTGCACGCCGGTGACGGTGCCATTGTCACCCGTCCATAGCGCGTCGGTCACGGGCAGGGCAGGGGCCGCGCCCTTGCAACTGTCCAGCGCGTCCAGAACGCCGTCGATCACCATATCAGGAACGCAGCAGCGGGCGACATCGTGGATCAGCACGCGAATGATGCCGCGGCCCTCCAGCGCCTCCAGCCCGCTACGGACGGATTGCGCGCGGGTTGCGCCGCCGGCCACGGTATCGACGCCCTGAACGCGGTCCATATCATCGGGGTGCAGCACCAGCAGCACATGATCCACGCCCGAATGCGCGCGGAACCGCGCCAGCGTATGGTCCAGCACGCGCGCCCCCGCAATGCGCTGCCATTGCTTTGGCTCGGGCCCGCCTGCGCGGGTGCCGCGTCCGGCAGCAACGATGATGGCGGCGGTGGTCATGGGCGCTCCTTTCTGTTGCGTCCTGAATAGGGCGCAGGGCGGCCAAGGGCAACGGCAGGGCGCATTTGCACAAAATTTAAGCATGTGCGAGATTGTGAGGCGAAATCGTACACGTGCTGTGTTGTGACTCGCCGCAACCTGATCTACGCAATGGGTGTTGCATAAGGATTAGGCAGACCTTTCTTGCTCATGGACCCGCTGAAATTGTCACCTCCCGTCGCGCTGGCCCCCTTGGCCGGCATCACCGATTCGCCGTTTCGCACGCTTGTCGCGGGATTCGGCGCAGGGCTTGTGGTGTCGGAAATGGTCGGCAGCCAGGAAATGGTGCAGGCCAAGCCGGACATCCGCGCCAAGGCCGAACTTGGGCTGGGGCAGGATCGGACCTCGGTCCAGTTGGCGGGGCGCGATCCCTACTGGATGGCCGAAGCCGCCCGCATGGTCGAGGCGAACGGCGCCTCGCTGATCGACATAAACATGGGATGCCCCGCGAAAAAGGTGGTGGGCGGCATGTCAGGGTCGGCCCTGATGCGAGAGCCGGACCACGCCTTGCGACTGATCGAAGCGGTCGTGGGCGCGGTGCAAATCCCCGTGACACTGAAAACACGGCTGGGCTGGGACGATGACAGCCTGAACGCCGCCGAACTGGCCAAACGCGCCGAAGCGGCGGGCGTGCGCATGATCACCATCCACGGGCGCACCCGTTGCCAGTTCTACAAGGGCGCGGCGGACTGGAAAGCGATCGGCGCGGTCAAGCGCGCGGTTTCGGTGCCCGTGCTGGCCAATGGCGACATCCTAGACGCCAGCAGCGCGCGGCAGGCGCTGGACCAATCCGGCGCGGATGGCGTGATGATAGGGCGAGGCGCACAGGGCCGCCCATGGATATTGGCCGAGGTGGCGCATGATCGGTTCGGCACCCCGAAACCGGACATTCCCACATCAGAGGATTACGTGAACATGGTCGCAGGGCATTATGAAAATGCGCTTTCATTCTATGGGACGGAGCTGGGCGTGCGCACCTTCCGCAAGCATCTGGGCTGGTACATGGACGAGGCCGGGACCGATGCCGCAGCCCGCCGCGAGATGCTGACCCTGCGCGATCCGGCGCAGGTCCTGGCGCGGCTGCGTTTCGCGCTGCTTGATGCCAAGATACGGGCGGCCTGAGAATGAGTGATCCGAACGCCTTTGACATCGAAAACACGCTTTGGTCCTCGCTTCCTGTGCCGGGGCTCATTGTCGATGAAAACGACATGATCATCGACGCCAATTCCGCCGCCGAAGGGTTCCTGAACACCTCGGCCAAGCATGTCATCGGCCAGCCCGTCTGGGACAAGGTGATGATCGATGCACCCTTGGAAGAGGCATTTACCCGCGCCCGCGCCCATGCCACGCCGCTGTTCGTCAACGATGTCGATGTCGGCACAGGAGAACGCGCGCCGCTGCATTGCAATATCCAGATCGCGCCGGTGCAGGGCCAGCCGGGGCAGATGATATTCCTGATCTCGCCGCGCGAACTGGCCGGGCGGATGACGCAAAGCCATTCGGTGAAATCGGCGGCGAAATCCGCCATCGGCATGGCCGAAATGCTGGCGCATGAAATCAAGAACCCGCTTGCGGGGATCATCGGCGCGGCACAGCTTTTGTCGATGGGCCTGTCCAAGGAGGATCAGGAACTGACCGACCTGATTGTCGCGGAATCGCGCCGCATCTTGAAGCTGCTGGAACAGGTCGAACAGTTCGGAAACCTGTCGAAACCCGATCTGAAACCGGTGAACCTGCACGATGTGCTGGACCGCGCGCGCCGGTCGGCCCTGTTGGGGTTCGGCGCGCAGATGAAGATCGTCGAGGATTACGACCCCTCGTTGCCGCTGGCATGCGGCGATCCGGATCAGTTGCTTCAGGTGGTTCTGAACCTGCTCAAGAACGCGTCCGAAGCGGCGGGTTCCAAGGGCGGGACGATCCGGCTGCGCTCTTTCTATGAACACAGTTTCCGGCTGCGCAAGGCCGACGGCAACAGCCAGTCGCTGCCGCTTCAGATCGAGGTGACCGACGATGGTCCCGGCCTGCCGGCCGAGATCGCAGGCGATATTTTCGACCCGTTCGTATCGGGCCGCGAGAATGGCACCGGGCTGGGGCTGGCGCTGGTCAGCAAGATCATTTCTGACCACGACGGCTGGATTTCAGTCGATTCCGTGCCCGGCCGCACCGTCTTCCGCATTTCCCTTCCGCTTGCAGAAGAGCCGCGCAAACGCAAATCGGGCCGCGCCCGCAGCAATCTGATCAAGGAGTAACACATGGACGGCACCGTTCTTGTCGCCGATGACGACCGCACCATTCGCACCGTTCTGACGCAGGCCCTGACGCGGGCCGGTTGCAAGGTTCACGCGACCTCTTCGCTGACCACGCTGATGCGCTGGGTGGGAGAGGGGAAAGGCGACGTGGTGATTTCCGACGTGATGATGCCCGATGGTAACGGATTGGAGTTGCTGCCGAAAATCGCTGCGGACCGACCCGGATTGCCGGTGATCGTGATCTCGGCCCAGAATACGATCATGACGGCCATCCAAGCGGCCGAGGCCAAGGCCTATGATTACTTGCCCAAGCCTTTCGATCTGCCTGACCTTATGAAACGCACCGCGCGCGCGCTGGAATCCAGCAAGCAATCGGCCCCCGCAGCCCGCGCGGCGATCACCGACGAGGTCGAGCGCCCCGATGAATTGCCCCTTGTCGGCCGGACCGAGGGGATGCAGGCGCTGTATCGTCTGATCGCGCGGGTGATGAACACCGACCTGCCGGTGCTGATTTCGGGTGAAAGCGGCACGGGTAAGTCCCTGATCGCCAAGGCTATTCACGACTTTTCCGACCGGCGTAACATGCCCTTCATCACCATCACTGCCGGTGATCTGCAAGACATCGAAGGGCCCGCGCGCGTGCTGGCCCGTGCCAAGGGCGGCACCATCATGATCGACGAGATCGGTGATATTCCCGCAGAAATCCAAGCGCGGATCGTGCGGATGATGGACAGTCCCGGCGATTCCACGCCGCGTTTCATGGCCACGACGCAGCGCGACCTGACCAGCGCAATGGACAAGGGCGAGATGCGGCAGGATCTGTATTATCGCCTGTCCGGCGCGGCGCTGAACGTGCCCGCCCTGCGCGAGCGGGTCGATGACATCCTGCTGCTGGCCGAACATTTCCTGGCCCGCGCCGAACGCGAGGGCGCGCCGAAACGGGTGTTGTCGAAGGATGCGCTGGAATTGATGCGGGTCTATTCCTGGCCCGGCAACGTGCGCCAGCTTGAAAACGCGGTGCGCCGCCTTGTGCTGACGGCCCGCACCGATGAAATCACCCGCGCCGAGGTCGACTCGGTCTTTGGCAACCAGCCAGAGGTTGAGCCCGCGCTTGGCGGTCAAGCCGATACCGAAAAGCTTTCGGCTGCCGTGGCGCGGCATCTGCGGCGCTATTTCGATCTGCATGGCAATATGTTGCCGCCCCCCGGCCTGCACGCGCGAATCCTGCGCGAGATCGAAACGCCCCTGATCGAAATTTCGCTGGAAGCGACGGGCGGAAATCAGGCCAAATGTGCGGACTTGCTGGGTATCAACCGCAATACTCTCAGAAAGAAGGTCACCGATCTGGATATTCGCGTGACACGGCGCCGCAAACTGATGTAATATCGTCACACAAACGTGGCGGCAGGGTTTCACCACCCCGCAAGACCACAAGATATGGCGGTAAGGCGCCTTGTGCGCCACATCAGAACAGGAGCGCCCTGTGGTATCACGGGCACGCAGGAGCAGAACGTGGCAACGCCTGACCCGGCTTAGGCGGCAGCGGCGCGTGCAAAATATCGCGACCTTCGGGTTGGTGCTGCTTGGCCCGTTGCTGGCTTTGCTGACATTTCTGATGCTTGGTCCGCTGGATCAGGGCGGTTCGGCGGTCGGGCTGCGCTTGGTCCTGCTGACCGACTTTGTTTACGTGCTGGTCGTCGCCGCCTTGGTGCTGCAACGGGTGGTCGCGCTGATCGCCGCGCGGCGCGCGCGTTCTGCCGGATCGCGTCTGCACCTGCGGCTGACCGGCGTGTTTGCCCTGATGGCGCTGATTCCCACCGTGTCGGTCGCCATTTTCGCAGCCCTTACGGTGAATGTCGGGCTTGAAGGCTGGTTTTCCGATCGCGTCCGGCAGGTTGTCGGATCATCGCTGGAGGCCGCGCAGGCCTACGAGGATGAACATCGCGGCGATCTGACCAAGGATGCCAAGGCGCTTGCCTCGATCATCGATGCCGCGCGGGAAATCACCTATTTCGTTCCCGCAACAGAGGTTCTGTCGCAAGGTCAGTCGCAAATTCAGCGCGGGCTGCGCGAGGCTTATCTGATTGATGGCACAGGGGAAATTCGGGCGCGCGGTGAACGCTCTTATCTGTTTGATTTTGAAAAACCCAGCCCCGAACAAATCGCAGAAGCGCAGGAAATGGGCATCGCCATCATCGAGGATTGGGAAAATAATGAATTCCGTGCGCTGGTGCCGCTGGACGCTTTCATTGACCGCTTTCTATATGTTTCGCGCGATGTGGATGGCGAATTGCTGGGCCTGTTGGACGAAACGCAGGAAACAGCGCGCTTCTACCAGCAGCTTGAAAGCGAACGGGGCCGCGTTCTGTTCGAATTCGGGTTGGTCTACCTTGGCTTTGCGGTGATCCTGATCCTTGCCGCCGTCTGGCTGGGGCTTTGGTTTGCCGAACGCCTGTCGCGCCCCGTGGGTCGTCTCGCTGGCGCGGCGCAGCGGGTCGGGTCGGGCGATCTGGACGTGCAGGTGGTCGAGGAAGACGGCGATGACGAGATCGCCATGCTGGGCCGGTATTTCAACCAGATGACGCGGCAGTTGAAGGGCCAGCGTGAAACACTGCTGGACAACACGCGGCAGATCGAACGCCGCCGCCGCATGTTCGATTCCGTTCTTTCCTCGGTCACGTCGGGCGTGGTCGGGCTGGACGAGGACGGCAAGGTCGCTTTCGTCAACCGGTCGGCCGAACGGCTGCTGGACTGGCACGAGGATCACGCCTCGCTTGCGCTGTCCGTGGCGGTGCCGGAATTCGGCACGCTGTTCCAACGGCTGAAAGACAGCAACCAGGAGGCGATGCAGGAAGAGGTCAAGGTGACCCGTGGCGGCACGCTGGAAAACCTGTTGGTCCGCATGGCTCGCCGCCGCAATGCCGAGGGGCGGCTGGAAGGATATGTGGTCGCCTTTGACGATGTGACCGATCTTGTCTCGGCGCAGAGGATGGCGGCATGGGGCGATGTGGCCCGCCGCATCGCCCATGAAATCAAGAACCCGCTGACCCCGATCCAGCTGTCTGCCGAACGGATCAAGCGCAAATTCTCGCGCCACCTAGAGGAGGACCAAGCCAGCAGCTTGGAACAGTTGACCGATGTGATTGTCCGTCAAACCAATGACTTGCGGCGCATAGTTGATGAATTCTCGAAATTCGCACGGATGCCGGAACCCGAACGCAAACCTGAAAGCCTGACGCAACTGGTGCGCGATGCGGTGCTGTTGCAACAGGCGGGTCAGCCGGATGTAACGCTGACATCCGACCTTTCGCCCGCGCCGCTGAACGCGGAACTTGACGCGACCATGATCCACCAGGCGCTGACCAACCTGCTGAAAAACGCGGGCGAGGCGATCGGCACGCTGGTCGCAAAGGGGCAGGCGCCCGAAGGGCACAGGCCGCGCATCCACGTGGAAAGCCGCGTCGATGGCACAATGGCTGAAATCCGCATTTCCGACAACGGGACCGGCCTGCCCGAGGATCGCGCCGCCCTGTTCGAACCCTATGTAACAACCCGCGATGAAGGCACCGGCCTTGGCCTGCCCATCGTCAAGAAGATCATCGAAGAACATGGCGGCACCCTGTCGCTGGAAGATGCCGCGCCTTTCGATGGCGCGGCGCATTCCGGCGCGATGGCGGTGATCCGCCTTCCCTTGGCCGGGGTGCGCCCCGGCCTGAAACAAGAAGAAACAGCTTGAGGACGATATGAGTGATATCCTGATTGTCGATGACGAACGTGACATCCGCGAGTTGATCTCGGACATTCTGGAGGACGAGGGCTATGCCACCCGTCTGGCGGGAAATTCCGACGATGCGATGAAGGCGGTGAACGACGAGCCCCCGGCGCTGATGGTTCTGGACATCTGGCTGAAAGACAGCCGGATGGACGGGATCGACATCCTGAAAACAGTCAAGCGGGACAATCCCGATGTTCCGGTAGTCATCATTTCCGGCCACGGCAACATCGAAATCGCCGTCGCGGCGATCAAGCAGGGGGCGTATGATTTCATCGAGAAGCCCTTTAACATCGACCAGTTGCTGGTGGTGATACGGCGCGCCATGGAAACCAGCCGCCTGCGGCGCGAGAACACGGCGCTGCGCCGCAAGGATGTCACCTCGGCCGAGATGGTCGGCGTTTCCCCTTCGTTCAAAACCCTGCTGGGGCAGTTGGACAAGGTGACGAAATCCAATGGCCGCGTGATGCTGTCCGGCCCTGCCGGCGCGGGCAAGGAAGTGGCCGCGCGCTATATTCACAGCAATTCGGCACGCGCCGATGCGCCTTTCGTAAGCGTCGCCTGCGCGTCCATCGGACCGGACCGGATGGAGGAGGTTCTGTTTGGCCGCGAAAGCCCGGAACGGGGTGTGGAGCAAGGCCTGCTGGAACAGGCCCATGGCGGCGTGATCTATTTCGACGAAGTGGCCGACATGCCAGAGGGCACGCAATCCAAGATCCTGCGCGTTCTGGTGGACCAGCAATTCCATCGGGCTGGCGGGTCGGACAAGGTGCGGGTGGATTTGCGGGTCATTTCATCGACCAACCGCAACCTTGAAGAAGAGATCGAGGCGGGCCGCTTTCGCCAGGAACTGTATCACCGCCTGAACGTGGTGCCGATTGCCGTGCCCTCGCTTGAGGAACGGCGCGAGGACATTCCCGAACTGGCCATGCATTTCATCGAAATGTTCAACAAAACCCAAGGGATGCCTCTGCGCGAACTGACCGAGGATGCCGTCGCCCTGATGCAGACCATGACCTGGCCCGGCAATGTGCGCCAGTTGCGCAACCTGATCGAACGTGTGCTGATCCTGGGTGATGGCAACGGCCCGATTACCGCCGCCGACCTGCCCTCGGAAGAGGAGAAACCGGCCGAGGAGGGCCGCGTGGTCCTGTCCGGCGCATTGGCCACCCTGCCGCTGCGCGAGGCCCGCGAGGCGTTCGAGCGCGAATACCTGCTGACGCAGATCAACCGTTTCGGCGGCAATATCAGCCGCACGGCGAATTTCGTGGGGATGGAACGGTCGGCTCTTCACCGCAAGCTGAAATCGCTGGGGGTCGTGACCACGTCCAAGGCGGGCGCGCGGTTCGCGCGGGTCGAGGACGAGGGCGAGATCGAAGAACAGGCGGGCTGAGCGCCTGCCGCCTTATCCCTTGTTCAGGATGATCCAGCTGCCGTCGGAATGGCGCACGACACAGGAATTTCCGGTCAGTGCGGGCATCACCTTGGTCTGGCCCGCAGGTGCCTTGGCGCGGATACTGTCGGGGCAGGGGGGGATCTCCTCCATCGCGTAGCCTTTGCGGGTCATGCATTGGGCCGCGACGCGCCCGCGCAAATCCGTGTTCGCGTCGTATTGATAGGGCATTCCGCCTTCCATTTCATAGGTGGTGACGCAGCCCTTGCCGGGGTGGCAATGGCGCACGGGTATCCACTGGATCGGGGTCAGGCCGGTCACGATCTGGCGCGGCACCTTGTTCAGGGCGGACACTTGGCAATCGGTCAGGTCGCTTTGCATCCGCGCGACGCGGCCGCCAGGTTTGTACCATGTCTTGAGCGGGAAACAGGCGGCCAGCATGGCCAGCCCCAGCATGGCCGCACATAACCGCAATGATCGGTTCACTAGCGCGCTTTTCATCCGCCGCCCCCTTTGCGTGACTGCATTTTACCCCAACCAGAGTGCCGCCCCTTTGTGAAAAAGACAATCCAATTGACCGCGCTGCGCCCCCGTGCCAATCAGAACGCTCAGGCTTAACAGGCTGTTCAGGCTAAGAGGGGCTGTTCCATGAAGGTCATCATCTGCGGTGCGGGTCAGGTCGGCTGGCAGATCGCGCGCCACCTTTCGGGCGAAAACAACGATGTCACCGTGGTGGATAACAATCCCGACCTGGTGCGCCGCGCGACCGATACGCTGGACGTGCAGGGGGTGACGGGCTTTGCCTCCTACCCCGATGTGCTGGACCGGGCGGGCGCGCGCGACGCGGACATGATCATCGCCGCCACCTATTCCGACGAGGTGAACATGGTCACCTGCCAAGTGGCGCATTCGGTCTTCTCGATCTCGCGCAAGATCGCGCGGCTGCGGTCGGGCTCGTATCTCAAGGCGGAATACGGTGATTTGTATCGCCGCGACCACCTGCCCATCGATGTGCGCATCTCGCCCGAGCAAGAGGTGGCCGAAGCGGCGCTGCAGCGTCTTGCCTCGCCCGCGGCCTTCGATACCGAGGTGTTCCTTGACGGCAAGGCGCAGCTGCTGGGCATCAATATCGACCAGGATTGCCCGGTTGTGAACACGCCGCTTCGGCAGTTGACCGACCTGTTTTTCACGCTGCGCGCGGTGGTCGTCGGCATCCGGCGGCGCGGGCGGTTGTTCGCGCCCGAACCGGGTGACCAGTTGTTTGAGGGCGACGATTGCTATGTCATGGCCGTGACCGACGACGTGCGCCGCACGCTGGAAGTGTTCGGCAAGACGACGAAAACCCAAAAGCGGGTGGTGATCATCGGGGGCGGCAATGTCGGGCTTTCGGTGGCCCGCGCGCTGGAAGCCCGCGCCGACCGTGTGCGCGCCAAGGTGATCGAGCGGAACCGTAAACATGCCGAAATCGCCGCCGACGCACTGGAACGGACCATCGTGTTGCATGGTGACGGGCTGGACGTGGGCCTGCTGAAAGAGGCGGCGATCGAACGGGCCGATGCGGTGCTATGCATCACCGATGACGACAAGACCAACATGCTGGCCGCCGTGCGCGCCAAGGCCGAGGGCTGCCCCATGGCCATCGCCCTGATCAACGATCCGACGCTGGTGCCGCTGCTGCAACCGCTTGGCATCGACGCCTATATCAACCCGCGCGCCACCACCGTGTCGTCGATCCTGCGCCATATCCGCCACGGGCGCGTGCGCGGAGTCTATTCCGTGGGCGACGCCGAGGCCGAGGTGATCGAGGCCGAGGTGCTGGAAACATCCCCCATCGCGGGCCGCGCCGTGCGCGACATCGATTTCCCCGAGGGCGTGCTGATCGGTGCGATCCGCAAGGGCGACAAGGTGTTGAAACCGACCGGCGACATGAAGGTGGAAAAGAACGATACCATCGTGATCTTCTCTTTGGCCGGTGACGTGCCCGAGGTCGAGCGCCTGCTGCAAGTTTCGATCGACTTTTTCTAGGATGGAACGCCGGATCGCCAACCAACCCCTGTTCCTGCTTCTGGCGGGGATCGGTGCCGCGGCCATGTTCGTGCCCGCGATCCATGCGCTGGCAAATGAACGCCACCACGAGGCGCGCGCGTTCTTCTATTCGGGCCTGCTGGGGCTGATCATCGTGACGTTGATCGCCGTGGCGCGCGACTCGATTCCGCGGCGCTATCGGGAAATGCGCAACCTTGCCGCCCTGTTCGCCGCCTTTGCGTTCCTGCCGCTGATGTTGGCCGTGCCGTTCCACGAGGCCCTGCGCACCACCACCTTTTTAAATGCCTATGCCGAAATGGTGTCGGCCCTGACCACCACCGGCATGCCGCATTTCGAACCCGAACGCTTGTCCAGCACGCTGCACCTTTGGCGCGCCATGGTCGGCTGGATGGGCGGGCTGCTGGTCTGGGTGGCGGCGGCCTCGATCCTGGCCCCGCTTTCGCTTGGCGGGTTCGAGGTGACGGCCACGGCCGAACCGGGGCAGGGCGAGCGGTTGTCGCAATTCGCGCTGGTCGATCCGCAGCGCCGCATCATCCGCACGGCGCTGCGCCTAGTCCCGATCTATGGCGGCCTGACGGCGATTTTGTGGGTTCTGCTGATCATTCTGGGCGAGGTGCCGTTGGTTGCCGCCTGTCATGCGATGTCCACGCTGTCTACCTCGGGGATTTCGCCGGTGGGCGGGGTGCAGAACGCCAGCGCAGGCTATGCGGGCGAGGGGCTGATCGCGCTGTTCATGTTGTTCGCGCTGTCGCGGCTGACATTTTCCAACGATACGCTGACCTCGGCCCGGCCCGGAATTTTGCGCGATCCCGAATTCCGTTTGGGGATGATGATCGTGATCGGCGTGCCGCTGATCCTGTTCCTGCGCCACTGGATCGGCGCTTACGAGGTTTCCTCGGAGCGTACGGTGACAGATGCCATCGCGGCGTTGTGGGGCGGGCTGTTCACGGTCCTTTCCTTCCTGACCACCACCGGGTTCGAAAGCGCGGCATGGCATTCGGCGCGCGACTGGTCGGGGATGCCGACACCGGGGCTGATCTTTCTTGGGCTGGCGATCATCGGCGGCGGCGTGGCCACAACGGCGGGGGGCGTCAAGCTGCTGCGCGTCTGGGTGCTGTACCTGAACGGCGTGCGCGAAATGGAACGGATGATCCACCCCAGTTCGGTGGGCCGCTCCGGGGCGCAGAACCGCCGGTTTCGCCGCAAGGGCGCTTTCGTGGCGTGGATCTTCTTCATGCTGTTCGCAATGACGCTGGCGCTTCTGATGCTGGTGCTGGCCGCGTTCGGGGCCGATTTCGAAACCGCGACCGTATTGGCCATCGCCGCGCTGGCCAATACCGGGCCGCTGGTCAGTGCCGCCCCGGAATTCCCCATCGTCCTGGCGGAACTTGGCGATGGCGCGCGCATGGCGCTGGTGGCGGGGATGGTGTTGGGACGGCTGGAAATGCTGGCGATCATCGCGCTTTTGACCACCGAAACATGGCGCGACTGAACCAGTGTGAAACCCCGCATCCCGCCCGTGAAAAGCGCCTGATTTCACAGGCTGATTTTTGGGCTGGAAACTCGCCCGATGGCGCTACATAATCGCCACGCAGGGACAGGCCCGCAATACGTGTGGGCCAAGCGCAAGAACAAAGGTAATTCAGATGGCTTCCGACAAACAGAACCTTCAGGACGCATTTCTAAATCACACGCGGAAGACCAAGATTCCCGTGACGATCTTCCTGATCAATGGCGTCAAATTGCAGGGTGTCATCACTTGGTTCGACAATTTCTGTGTGCTTCTGCGCCGCGACGGGCAATCGCAGCTGGTGTATAAACACGCCATCTCGACGATCATGCCGGCACAGCCCATCAACCTTTATGACGGTGAAGACGCCAATTGATGGAACATGACAGGGAACAGACCCGTGCATGGGTTCTGCATCCCGACCTGATTTCTGACCGTGACCGCCGCGAAAGCGAATACGCTTTGGAAGAGGCCGTATCGCTTGCCGCTGCCCTGCCGCATCTTTCGGTGGAAGGGTCCGAACGGGTCCGCGTAGCGCGGCCGCATCCCGGCCTTCTGTTCGGCACCGGCAAGGTCGAGGAACTGGCCGAACGGTTCAAGCAAAACGAAATCGAGCTGGTCCTGATCGACGGGCCGGTGTCGCCCATCCAGCAGCGCAATCTGGAAAAGGCGTGGAAGGTCAAGGTGCTGGACCGCACCGGGCTGATCCTGGAAATATTCTCGGACCGCGCCCGCACCCGCGAAGGGGTGTTGCAGGTTGAAATGGCGGCGCTGTCCTATCAGCGCACGCGGCTGGTGCGGGCATGGACCCACCTTGAACGCCAGCGTGGCGGGCTTGGCTTTGTCGGCGGCCCCGGTGAAACCCAGATCGAAGCGGACCGCCGCGCCATCGACGAACAGCTTGTGCGCCTGCGCCGCCAGCTGGCAAAGGTGGTGAAAACCCGCGAACTGCACCGTGCTGCTCGCGCAAAGGTGCCGTTCCCCATTGTCGCGCTTGTCGGCTATACCAACGCGGGAAAATCAACGCTTTTCAACCGCTTGACGGGTGCCGACGTGATGGCGAAAGACATGCTGTTCGCCACGCTGGACCCGACGATGCGGCGTATCCAACTGCCCGAGGGCGGGCCAGAGGTAATCCTGTCCGACACGGTTGGGTTCATTTCCGATCTGCCGACCGAATTGGTCGCCGCCTTCCGCGCCACGCTAGAGGAAGTGCTGTCCGCCCACCTGATCCTGCATGTGCGCGACATCGCCCATTCGGAAACCGAGGGGCAGGCGAAAAACGTGCATGACATCCTCGCCTCGCTTGGCGTGGGTGATGATATTCCCATGATCGAGGTCTGGAACAAGATCGACCTGCTGGACGATTCCGCCCGTGAGGGGATGCGCCAGCGGGCGCAGCGCGACGAACATATCCACGCGATTTCCGCCATCACCGGCGAGGGCATCCCCGAATTGATGGATGCGGTGTCCCTTGCGCTGGACGCCGCGCGGCACGAAACCACCTTTACGCTGCCCTTTTCCGAAGGGCGCAAGCGGGCTTGGCTGTTCGAACAGGGCGTCGTCGAGGATGAGCAGCAGACCGAGGACGGGTTCACCCTGACCGTGCTATGGACCGCGCGTCAGGAAAAACGGTTCCGCGATTTGTGACATGCGCCGCCGTTCAGTCGGCGCGCGGCACCAACAACGTGACACCCGTCGCCGCCGCCCGTGCAAGGGTTTCATCCAGCGACATGGGGATGTATTCGCCGCGCCGCCACAACTCTCCCATATCGTCGTAGTGGCGTGACAGCGGGTGGCCCGATTGCCCGGTGGCGATGATAAACAGCGACGAATCCGGGTCGGCAAAGTCATAGACGCCGCGATAGCCCGCACCATGCACGTTGGTATAGGGCCGCTTGCCGGTGCCGCGCCCGATCCCGCGCGACAGGGTGTGATCCCCGCCCGAAGTGCTTTGCCGGATGTTCACGATGCTGCGGACCAGTGGACGGTCGCCCAGTTCGGGATGCTTGTGAAGCGCCTGGTGGGCATCGCCCCAGCGCAGCGATTCCAGACCGTTGCCATAGGTGGCCAGCACCTCGATCAGGGCCGCGTCCAACGCCTGGCGCGACATTTCAGTGCAGGTTTCCGTGGGTGCGGACTGGATCACGTCGCACCATGTGCCCGCACCGTTCACATCGCGGAACACACGTTCGATGAACAGCGGCTCGACATGGGTGAATTCCTCGGCCAGCGGGCCCAACTCGTCGCGGATCAGGCGCTGTTGCAGGGCGCGGACCCAAGCGGCATAGATCAGCGGCTCGGGCATATGTTCGTTCATCTCGCCGTTCCAGTTGCCCAGCAGTTCCAGCGCGCGCTGGCGCAGGTGTTCGGGCGTGCCTTCGGGGGCGGGATCGCCGGTAAACCACAGGTCCGCGCCGATCAGCGGCAAAAGCGTGCGCGCCGCGACGGACACCGTATCCAATTGCGCTTCTTTGAAACTATCGCGGGTGTGAACCTGCCGCGCCTGCATCAGGCGGGTCCAACGCTGCACCCGCTGGCTGTCGCCCCAGTTGAAGCTGACGTGATCGGGGAAGGGACGGTTGACCAACTTGTTGTTGGTATTGCCGACAAGACCCCCCGCCGGGTCGATCACTTGCGGGTTCTCCGCATAATCCATTCGCCCCTGCCAGCGGTTCGCCGCGATCCAGCCGGGGCTGGGAATGCGCCCCTGGCTTTGATGCGCGGGGTCACGGCGCGGCACCACGCCCAGCATCTTGAGCGCCACGCGGTCAGAGGTGGCGAAGGTCACAACCCATGACGGCGCCACCATTTGTGCGCCGGTCAGCATCGCCTCTTCGATGGACTTGGCATACATCATCCCGATGACCGAGGTCATCGAGGTGTCGCGCGGGCTAAGCGCGGTCCAGCCAAGCGCCGCAACCCGCCCCTGTGGGGTGATCTTGTCGAGGTTGAACATAGAGCCGGGCAGAACCGGGCCATTGTCCGTCCAGCGCAGGGTCAGCGTGACCGGGGCACTGTCCTTGATCCGTATGATCGAAGGGCGGGTTTCAAACGCCTTGAAACCGCTTGGCGTTTGATATTCCTCGGGGTTTTCGGGGTTTAGTCTTTCAATGAAAATGTCCTGATCGTCGGCATAGCTGGCGGTTATCGTCCAGCCCATCTGCTGCCCGCGTCCAGAAATGATGGCGGGAATGCCCGGGATGGTGCCGCCGATGACGCCGCCATGGGACAATTCAAGCCGGGCCAGATACCAGCGGCCGGGCGCGGTAAACCGCATATGCGGATCGTTCGCCAGCAAGGACCGGCCCGTGGCCGACCGGCTGGGCGCTGCGGCCCATGCGTTCGACGCGGACCCCATGTTGGCGGCAGGCACCGGCCAGAACGCATCGGTGGCGGGGGGTGTGCCGGCATAGCGCGCCAGCGGCGCATCCATCAGCGCCCGGTAGTCCGGCAATTCCATCACACCCTGACCGGGCGCATCGGGCAACAGGTCGGCCAGCCGTGCCGCATCGGGCAGCATCAACGAGGCGCGGGCGCGCAGAACCTCGTCCTGCAACTGCGCGGATTGTTCCAGCGCCATCAGTTTCAGCAGGGCGATGCTGTCCGCCGGGGTCCACGGGGCCACCGGCATACGATACAGAAACATTTCGGGCGCGCCGCGGCCCAATGCGCTGTCGTTCACCTCTTGCAGGCGGGCGTTGACGCCGCGGGCATAGGCGGCCAGCGCGGATTCGGTCCGGCTGTCCTGCGCCTGTACCGATTTCTGCGCGCGGCTATACAGGTCCAGCCGTCGCATCAGCTTGTCCGTATTCAGGGCGGAAGGTCCGAACACCTCGGCCAGGCGGCCCTGCACAGTGGCCCGCGCCATGACCATCTGCCACATCCGGTCCTGCGCATGGGCATAGCCAAGGCCGAAAAACACATCGCGGTCGGATTCGCCGAAGATATGCGGAACATTGGCATTGTTGCGCACCACCTCGACCGGGGCGGTCAGCCCGCGCACGGACAATTCGCGGTCATAATCAGGCAAGCTGCGCGATGCGAAATAATAGACAAACAGCACCACAAGCACGGCCAGCAGAACCATGCCGCTTGCGATCCTCAACAGCCAACGAAACAATGACGCCATAAGCCCGCCCGAACCCCCTTGCATTCCGCCCCTAGCTAGCCACAATCGCGACCAAACACAATGAAGGGGAGGTGGCCAATGGCCAAAGTAGCATTTCTTGGACTGGGCGTGATGGGGTATCCGATGGCGGGGCATCTGGCCGCCAAGGGACATGACGTTACCGTTTACAACCGGACCTTTGCCAAGGCTGAAAAATGGGCTGCGGAACATGGCGGGCAGGCGCGCGAAACCCCGCGCGAGGCGGCAGAGGGCGCGGATTTCGTGATGGCCTGCGTCGGCAATGATGACGACTTGCGCGCGGTTTGCACCGGGCCCGACGGCGCCTTTGCCGGCATGGCCAAGGGCGCGATTTTCGTCGATCACACCACCGTGTCGTCCAAGGTGACGACAGAGATGTATGCCGCAGCAAGGGAAAAAGGCTGCGGTTTTGTCGATGCGCCGGTGTCCGGCGGGCAGGCGGGTGCGGAAAACGGCGTGCTGTCGGTGATGTGTGGCGGCGACCAGTCCGATTTCGACGCGGCAGCGCCGGTGATCGACGCCTATGCCAAGATTTGCAAGCGCCTGGGCGAATCCGGCGCGGGGCAGATCACCAAGATGTGCAACCAGATCGCCATTGCCGGGCTGGTGCAGGGCCTTTCTGAATCGCTGCATTTCGCGCAAAAGGCCGGTCTGGATGGTGCGGCCGTGGTCGAGGTGATCAGCCAGGGCGCTGCCGGTTCCTGGCAGATGGCGAACCGTTATCAAACCATGCTGGCGGACGAGTTCGACCACGGTTTCGCCGTGGACTGGATGCGCAAGGATTTGAACATCTGCCTGTCCACCGGCGACGAGATAGGCGCCTCTTTGCCTGTGACCGCGCTTGTGGACCAGTTCTACAAGGATGTGCAGAAACTGGGCGGCGGTCGCTGGGATACCTCGGCTTTGCTGAAACGCTTGAACGCGATGGGCTAACCACCTGTCGGTCATGCGAAAATTGAGGGGCGGTATGGAATTCCATACTGTTCTTTTGTACATGTGATGCGCAATGTAGGGCCGGATGCGGGGCTGATGCGATTCTGCGTCAGTGTGACAGGTTCGCTTTTCCCATATCGAGTTTCAGGCCCGTAAGGGCTGCGTGTTACGCCCCGTGTCCACCTTGATCCTGCCTAGTGCGGCGAGGCGTTAGAAAATAGCTGGATCACCATAATCCCGCCAAGGATCATCGCGATGCCCAGCACCGCGGCAAGGTCCAGTTTCTGCCCGAACACCAGCAGCCCGATCAATGCGATCAGCACGATACCAAGCCCGCTCCATAGTGCATAGACGATGCCGACGGGCAAGACCTTTAGCGTCAGGGACATCAGGTAAAAGCTGATCGCATAGGCCAGCACGAACAGCACCGATGGCCACAAACGCGAAAATTGCTGGCTGGCTTGTAGGGCAGTGGTGCCAACGGTTTCGGCCACCACGGCCAAGATCAGGATCAGGTAGGCGGGCATGGCTTTTCCTTTATGTGGCAACATACCAGTCGCGGCGGTGGTTGATCGCGATCACCATGTTGACCACCAGGGCACCCAGCATGGAATACAGAACCGGCAGCGGTTCGATCACGGCAAAGGCCAGCGCGAACACTCCCGCATCGAACAAGAGCTGCGTCCAGCCAGCGCGAAACCCGATTTTATCCTGCAAATACAATGCGACAATGCCAACCCCGCCAAGGCTGGCCCCGTGGCGAAACAGCGCCAGCAGCCCGGCACCCGTGACCATGCCGAACAGGATCGCGCCGACCACGGGATGCAGCTGTTCGATGCGGAAATACCCCGGCAGCGCCATGGAAATCACTGAAAGCAGCCCCACCGCTGCAAAGGTTTTCAGCGTAAAGGCCCATCCCATGCGCCGGAACCCCAGCCAATAGAACGGAAGGTTTATGACAAAGAACACCGGGCCAAAGCCCCAGCCGGTCATGTAGGATATCAGCACCGCCAACCCGGCCGTCTGGCCCGTCACCAGCCCTAGGTGGGTCAGGATCAGAACCCCGGTCGCGGCCATGGTGGTGCCGAAGAAAAGCCCCTGCGCATCCGCAAGGGCAGAATGTTTATGTGTGATGTCAGCCATGGTCATGGCGGCACGCTATGCGCGCGGCGCGGCGGCGTCCAGCAGGATCGGCAGGCGCTCAGGGGCCATGCGCCCCGGTCGCCCAATCCATGACTAATCCTAGCCGACCAGCGCCTTGTTCAGGTTCTCGTCTACCTTTTCAAGGAAGCCCATGGTGGTCAGCCAGCCCTGATCGGGGCCGACCAGCAGCGCCAGATCCTTGGTCATGTGGCCCGATTCAACGGTTTCGACGACCACGCGTTCCAGCGTTTCGGCAAAGCGCATCAGCGCGGCGTTGTCATCCAGCTTGGCCCGGTGCTTCAGCCCGCCTGTCCAAGCATAGATCGACGCGATGGAGTTGGTCGAGGTCGCCTCGCCCTTCTGGTGCTGGCGATAGTGGCGGGTGACGGTGCCATGGGCGGCCTCTGCCTCGACAATCTTGCCATCGGGGGTCATCAGCTGGCTGGCCATCAACCCAAGCGAGCCAAAGCCCTGCGCCACGGTGTCCGATTGCACATCGCCATCGTAATTCTTGCAGGCCCAGACGAATTTGCCGTTCCACTTCATGCAGCAGGCGACCATGTCGTCGATCAGGCGGTGTTCATACCAGATGCCGGCAGCGTTGAACCGCTCCTCGAACTCTTCCTCGAACACTTGCTGGAACAGGTCCTTGAACCGCCCGTCATAGGCCTTGAGGATGGTGTTCTTGGTGGACAGGTACAGCGGCCACTTCAGGTTCAGCGCGTAATTCATTGATGCGCGTGCAAAATCCAGGATCGACTGATCCAGATTATACATGCCCATATAGACCCCGGCAGAGGGCGCATCATATACCTCGCGCTCGATCTCGGTCCCGTCTTCGCCCACGAATTTCATGGTCAGCTTGCCCGCGCCGGGAAAGTGGAAATCGGTCGCCTTGTACTGGTCGCCAAAGGCATGGCGGCCCACGACGATGGGATCGGTCCAGCCCGGCACAAGCCGCGGCACGTTCTTGCAGATGATAGGCTGGCGAAACACCACGCCGCCCAGGATATTGCGGATCGTGCCGTTGGGGGACTTCCACATCTTTTTCAGGCCGAATTCTTCAACGCGCGCTTCGTCCGGGGTGATGGTGGCGCATTTCACGGCCACGCCCACTTCCTTGGTCTTCATGGCGGCGTCGATGGTGATCTGGTCATCGGTGCGGTCCCGTTCCTTCATGCCCAGATCGTAATACAGCAGGTCAATGTCCAGATAGGGCAGGATCAGCTTTCGCTTGATGAAATCCCAGATGATGCGGGTCATTTCATCGCCATCCATTTCGACAATGGGGTTTTCGACCTTGATCTTAGACATGTTGCGGGCCCTTTCAGGTTGCGTTGCACTGGTCTGCTTGCCTTTTACCGCAAGGAGGTAAACAAAAACAGGCGGTATGCGACTGTATGCAGAGTTTTTCCGCAGTGCTGCCCACTTGGCAGGCAAAGCGCCGGTTGCTAGGACTTGTGCATGAAGAATTTCATCGATCCCGCAGCGCGTATCAAGCGCAAATGCCGCTTCGAGCCGCCGGTATCCATCAGCCGGGATGTCTCGCTTGGGTTCGGGGTCAGCATCGGGCGCTACAGCTATGTAAACATTGGAACTTTTGTCGGCGCGGAAACCGAGATCGGCAAGTTTTGCTCGATTGCGCGCCATGTGGAGATCGGCGCGATCGGGCACCCGACGGATTTCCTTTCGACCCATCCGTTCCAGTTCCACCAAAGGCGTTTCGCACGCAGTTCGGGCTATAAGGATCTGGAGCGGGTCGAATATGACGAGAAGGCCCCGACGGTCATCGGCAACGATGTCTGGATCGGGACAAAGGCGGTGTTGCTGCGGGGCATCACCATCGGCGACGGCGCCATCGTGGCCGCCGGTGCTGTCGTGACGCGCGACGTGGCCCCCTACAGCATCGTGGGCGGGCTGCCAGCCAAGGAAATCCGCAAGAGGTTCGCGCCGGAAATCATTGAACGCATTCAAAAAACGGCGTGGTGGGATTTGCCGCTGTCGGACTTGTCGGGCCTTCCGTTCGACCAGATAGAAAAGGCGTTAGAGCAGCTTGAAAACCGCGGCTAGCCCTCGTACCGGCGCATCCACATCAGCAAAATCCACGCCACCGCCGAGGCCGCGCCGACCCCGATGCTAAGCGGCAACGGCGTTCCGTTAAAGGCCAGCACCACCGGCACCGCCATCAATGCGCCCCCAAGCGTCGAGACAGAGCCGACCACGCTGGCCGCCATGCCTGCGATATGACCCATAGGTTCCATCGCGATGGCATTCAGGTTGCCGATGGTAAACCCGGTTTGCAGGAACAGGGTGCATTGCCAGACGAAATAGACATGGAACATCGCATCGCCGCGCAGGCCCGATATCCAGATCGCGGACATGATCGAGGCCAGCACCACCTGCACCCCGAAGGCTGTCATCGCTAGCCGGCGCATCCCGAAACGCATGACCAGGCTGGCATTCATCACGCTGGAAATGACCCCGACAAGTGCCATGGCCGCGAACCACAGCGGAAATTGGTCGCCGCGCCCGAAAACTACATCAAAAACGGGCTGCACAAGGCTGATTGCAATGAACAAAACTGCATAGCACCCCATTTGGGCCAACAGCGACAGCAGCACGGTTCTGTGGCGCAGCATTTGCATCAGCCCGTCGAACATCAGGGTCAGGCGCACGGGGCGCCGGGCCTCGGGGCGCAGGGTTTCGGGCAGGCGGAAGGTGATCCAAAACGAGGCAACCAGGGCAAAGATCACGAAGGCGGCGAAAATACCGCGCCAACCCGCGACACTGATAATTCCCTGCCCCAGAAGCGGTGCAGCCGCAGGCACCAGCATGAAAACAAGCGTGACAAGGCTGATGATCCGCGCCATTTCGCGCCCGGCATACATATCGCGCACGATGGCCGCCGCAACCACGCGCGGGCCAGAACTGCCAATGCCCTGAACGACGCGCGCCAGCAGCATCAGTTCAAGGCTGGGCGCGGCCCAGGCCAATCCTGCGCCCAGGATATACAGCGCCACGCCGCCAAGGATCAGCGGTTTGCGCCCATAGGCGTCTGAAATCGAACCGACAAAGAAGGTGGCGATGCCCATGCCGATCACGAAAGAGGTAATGATCAACTGCGCGCGATTCGGCGCATCGGGGCTGAGTTCCTGACCGATCCGGGGCAGGGCGGGCAGCATTGAATCTATGGAAAATGCGATGACGGCAAACAGCATCGCCATCATTGCAATAAATTCACTTTTGGAAAGCTGGTTCGACACGTAATAAATCCTTCGCGCACGTCGAAGTCTCTACCATGAGGCGAAGGCGGCTGCCAGCCTGCGCAAGCCTTCCCAAACGGAAACCACCAACAAAGTGATGCGAACTAGCGGCGGTTTGACTGGGTTTCGTCGGGTTTTTCATCGCCCTGCTGCGAGGGGGCGTCATCCGCATTGGCCGGATCCATATCGCGATGCCCGTGCCGCAACCGCGCAATCAGCCATTCCGTGTGCTGTTCGCGTTTGCGCACCGCGAAAGAGCCGAATTGCTGGATCGCCACGGCAAAGACGCCAAGCCCGATGAAAATGAACACCGTGGTGCCGATCTTGCCTAGGGCCGTCACCGGCACGATCGAGCCGTAGCCGACGGTGGACAGCGTCACAACGGTGAAGAAATAGCTGTCCAGCCAGCTCCAGCCTTCGGCATGGTGAAAGAACACCGTGCCGCCCGCGACGATCAGCATCAGCATCCCCAAAAGGGTCAGGATTTGCAAGAATCCACGCATTGTCAGGCTGCTCCGGCTTGGATGGTCATTCGGCGGCATCCTCGCGCGACATCATCTCGTCTATGACGTTCAGCCATGTTTCTGTAGGCTGCGCGCCGGGCACCGCATGCTGGCTGGCCACGATGAAGGTCGGAACCGAGGACACGCCCATTTGCCGCGCCGCAGTGTCGCATTCGCGGATTTCGGCCACGTCCGCGTCCGATTGCAGCAAGCGCAGGATCATCGCCGCGTCCATGCCGCAGCTGTCGGCAATATCGGCCAGCACTTCGTTGTCGCCAATGTTGCGGCCCTCGTTGAAATAGGCTTTGAACAAGGCTGACACCACGGCGGTTTGCCGGCCTTCGACCTTGCCCCAATGGATCAGCCGATGCGCGTTCAGCGTATTGGGCGTGCGCTGGATCGCGGTGAAATCAATCTCCAGCCCGGCCTCGGCCGCAGTTTCGACCACCGGCGCATAGGCCTTGATCGCGCCCTCTTTGCCGCCGAATTTCAGCTCCAGGTATTCGCGCCGATCCATGCCCTCGGGTGGGAAATCGGGGTTCAGCTGGAACGGGTGCCATTCGATCACGAAAGGATGGTTCGGGCGCTGTTCCAACGCGCGGTCCAGCCGGGTCTTGCCGATATAGCACCACGGGCAGATCGGGTCGGACAGGATATCGAGTTTCACAAGCGTGGACATTGGGCGGCCTCCGGGCAGTTGCGGCTTGTCTTAGCAGTTTGGCCGACAAGGTGCGAGGGGGCGGCGCGGCCCCCGCCGATCACGTCTTGAATAGCGGTTTCAGCGCCTTGCGCGACAGTTTCCCGTTGGGATTGGTGGGCAGGCGGTCCAGCCGGACCCATGCGCGCGGCTGCTTGTAGCGCGCCAGCCGTTCAGCGGCCCATAGGTTCAAAGCAGCGGTGTCCAGATCAGTATCGGCCACATAAAAGGCGGCGATGATGCGCGCGTCTTGCTTGACCTCGATATCGGTGCAGCCGATTTCCCTGATCTGCGGATGCTGGATCAGGGTTGCCTCCACCTCCAGCGGGGACACGCGGTAGCCGCCCGCGTTCATCATGTCATCGCCGCGCCCTGCATAATGGATCTGGAAATCCTCCTCCATCACGCCGTGATCGCCGGTGATGAACCAATCGCCGTTGAAACGGGCGCGTGTGTCTTCCTCGGCCCCGAAATAGCCCAGCATCAGGCCAGGGTCGGATTTATGAACGGCGATCACGCCCTCGCTGCCGATCGGGACGGGCTGGCCTGTGCCCTCGTCCAGAATGGCGATGCACCGCCCGTCTTGCGGTTTGCCAAGGCATCCGGCGCGGGCAGGCGTATCAGGATTGCCGGAAATGAAGGTCGAACATTCGGACATGCCATATGCTTCGAATATCCGTGTGCCGGTGGCGGTGTTCCAGTCGTCGCGGATGGTTTCAGACAGCTTTTCGCCCGCGGCCAGCCCATGCCGCAGATCGGGCAGGTCCAATTGCGGGTGGTGGCTTAGGAATTTGCGGTAAACCCCTGGCGCGGCGGCAAAAATCGTTGCCCCATGGCGGGCCAGAAGGGCCGGAAGTTCCTCGGTTTTCACGCCTGCGTCGGGGATCAGGGCGGTGGCGCCAACGGACCACGGGTCCATCAACCCGGTGCCAAGGGTGAAGGTCCAGTTGAACGCGCCCGCATGCATCAGCCGGTCATTTTCGTGCAAGCCATACCAGCCCTCGTGCATCATCTTGCGTGCCCAGATGGCGCGATGCGCGTGCATCACCGCGCGCGGATTGCCCGAGGTGCCAGAAGTATAGATGATATAGGCCATGCGGTTCGGATCACCCATGGCGTAGTCGCAGGGCGGCAAGTCGCGCATATCGGCCAGCGCGGCCGTGTCGATGACCGGCAGGCCCGTATCTTCGGGGCAGGCGACGCGCGCATCGCGCAGAATGGCCGCAGGGGACAGTTGCGCCACCATCTTGGCCACCTCTGCCGCCGTCAGCATGGACGAGGTCGGAACCGGCACCAATCCGGCGGCAATCGCCCCCAGGTAGGCCAGCGGGAATTCCACGTCATTATCCAGCCGCATCAACAGGATATCGCCCGCTTTGAAACCAGCATTCAGCAGGCCGGTGCCTGTGCCGCGCACGGCGCTTTCCAGCGCGGCATAGGTCCAGTCGGTGCTGCCCTCCTGCCCGAGAACCGACAGGCCCACCTTGTCGGGCAGTCGCTGGGCATGGGCCAGCACATGGGCGGCCAGATTGAAAGGTGCGGGGCAGGGCGCAGCGGGGCCTGAGTCGAAAATACTTAGCATGCGACCATTCCTAGGCCTGGGCCGTGGCAGTTGCAAGCGGGCGCGCGGCTGCGTAAATCTATCCCCATGTCCCAGATCACGCCCCAGACAGATCCCCGCGCCCTGATCCGTATCGCCCGCGAAACGGGCGAGGATGGTCCGGCTGAACCGCTGAACCTTGGCACCCGCGTGCGCGAACTGCGCAAGGCGCGCGGATGGACCTTGGAGCAAGCGGCCAATCAGGCGGGGCTGGCGCGGTCCACCCTTTCGAAAATTGAAAACGGGCAGATGTCGCCGACCTATGAGGCACTGAAAAAGCTGGCCACGGGGCTGGAGATTTCCGTGCCGCAGCTGTTCACTCCGCCGCATAAGGAACAGGTGACGGGGCGGCGCGTTGTCACGCCCTCTGGCTCCGGTGTGGCCCATGCCACCGCCACTTACGAGCATGAGCTGCTGGCAGAGGGGCTGACCCAGAAGCAGATGCTGCCCTATCGCGCCCGCATCCGCGCCCGCCGGATGGAGGACTTCGACGGCTGGGTGCGCCATGATGGCGAAGAATTTCTTTATGTCCTGACCGGCGTCGTTCAGTTGTTCACCGAATTTTACGAACCGGTGACGTTGAAACGAGGGGACAGCGCCTATTACGATGCCTCTATGGGGCATAACGTGATTTCCACGAGCGCAGAGGACGCGACCGTTCTATGGATCACGTCCCTGATGTAGCTTCACCGCATAGCCATTTGTAATCACGCGGCTTTACGGCCTATTGGCGTGGCCAGAATGTTGTCGTCGGCCAAAGGCCGCGTCATCGTCCAGCGGCACTTCGCCTGCCGGAATGTCCCGCGCGGCACCCGCAATGTTTTCATTGTCCAAAGCCTCGCTCATGCGGACATCGGCGGGCATTTCCCCTGCGCTCCATTCCGCGATCTGGCGCTCGATCTCGGGCAGGGGTTCGCCCGTGATGCGGGCCAGGTAGCTTACGAAATCGTTGCGATTGCCGCTGGTGGCCAGCACGTCAGCCTCGGCGGCATCAGGCCAGCGTTGCAGGATAGAGCCGGTGAAAGAGGGCCAGTGGGATTGGATCGTGGTCCATTGCATAACGGTTGCTCCTTTGCATCTGTCAAAGGATCAACCCGCCACGGCCTAGCTGGTTCCCTTCGGGCGCGGAAACAACCAGCACAGGAACGGCGTGGCGATCAGCGCGGTGGCGATCTGCACCAGGATGAACATGGGTGCATGGGCCGGGTAGATGCCGGCGAACGTGTCGGACATGGTGCGCGCTATGGTCACGGCGGGGTTGGCAAAACTGGTCGAGGATGTGAACCAGTAAGCCCCGGTGATGTAGAAGGCGACCAGTGGTGGCACCGCGTCGGGCCGCGCCTTCAGCCCGCCGAAAATCACCATCAAAAGCCCGAACGTGGCGATCCCTTCGGAAAACCACTGCGCGAGGCCAGTCCGGTGCATCGTTGCCGATGTCTGGATGACCGGCAGGTCGTACATGATGTGGCTGGCCCATACACCGATGATTCCGCCAGTGATTTGCATTGCAACATAGGGGGTTACATCGCGCCATTGATGTTCTCCATTCAGCGCGAAGGCCAGCGTGACGGCCGGGTTGAAATGCGCGCCGGAAATGGGGCCAAGCACGGTGATGATCGAAAACAGCATCGCGCCCGTGGCTATGGCGTTGGCCAGCAGGGCCAGTCCGGTATTTCCGCCCGACAGGTTGACCGCCATGATGCCCGACCCGATGACCGAAATCAGCAAAAGCGCGGTCCCGAGCGCTTCGGCGATCAGGCGTTTGCTCATGCGATTTCTCCGGCCCGGCTTAGCGCGGCGGTCAGCGCCTTGGCGTCCATATCCTCGACCGATTCAGCCAGAAAGGCGCGCGCGCGGCGTTCAAGAATGTCATGCGCGGTCTGGAATGCCGCGTCCCAATCGGATTCATCGGCGGCGGCCGGATCTTCGACACCCCAATGGGTGCGGACAGGTGCGCCGGGCCAGAACGGGCATTCCTCGGCTGCGGCAGAGCCGCAAACCGTGATCACCACATCCATGACCGGCGCATCGTCGCGGGCGAATTCATCCCAGCTTTTGGAGCGCAGGACAGAGGTATCAATGCCCTTGGCTGCAAGCAGGCGCAGCGATTGCGGATGCACTTGGCCCGAGGGGCGAGAGCCCGCCGAATAGGCCGTCACGCGGCCCGCGCCAAGATCGTTCAAAAGGCATTCCAGCAGGATCGACCGTGCGGAATTTCCGGTGCAGAGGACAAGTATATTCATACCCTGCGCCTAGCGCGGCACTGTAACGGGTTTATGACACGGCAGTTCAGAACCAGCCGCGAACCGTGCGCGCCCCCGAGCTTATATCATCGCCCACGCCTTCGATCGTGCCGCATCCGGCCAGTGCGGACAGGCCTGCGAATACGGTCAATAGGATCAGTTTTCTCATGGTCTGCTCTCCTCTCTGTGTCTGGAGCGTGTCAGCCGGATCAGTTGTCCGTGTCGTACCAGACATCGGGCATCCATCCCGGCCTGTCACCGTAAATCGGCGTGTTTTCGGGGTATTTCAACGTCTTGTGATGTGCAATTCGGTCAACGCGGCTGGTCCAGAAGGGGATCACGTATCGCCCGGCCGTCAGCACGCGGTCCAGCGCGCGCACGGCGTTGACCTGCACCTGCGGGTCGGTCGTGTCCAGCATGGTCTGGATCATTTCATCGACCGCGCGACTTTCGACGCCCATCAGGTTGCGCGATCCGGGCTGGTCCGCGCCGGCGCTGCCCCAATACAGCTTTTGCTCGTTTCCGGGGCTGAGCGACAGATCGCGGCGGAACGGCATCATGGCGAAATCCTGCGCCGCCTCGCGCGCGGCATATTGGGCGTTGTCCGTGGGGCGCAGGGTCATTTCGATCCCCAACCTTTTCAATGCGCTGCGATAGATTTCGGCCACGGCCATATTCTGCGTGTCGCCCTGTCGCAGCAGCAGATCAAAGGCAAAGGGGCGGCCGCGGGAATCGACAAGGCGGCCTTGGTCCACGGTCCAGCCGGCCTCGGCCAGCAGGGCGGTGGCACGGCGCAGGTCCTTGCGGTTGCGTTCGGAACTGTCGCCAGCGGGCAGGGCATAGCCCTCCAGCGTGCCGGGCGGCAGATCGGGGAACGGGGCCAGAAGGGCGCGCACGCCGTCCGGCGCGGGGCCCTCCCGCATTGCCAGATCAGAACCCGCGAAATACGAGGTGATGCGCGACTGCCGCCCGCCTGTCACCGTGCCGTTGATGTAAGGAAAGTTGAACGCCAGCAGCATCGCTTCGCGCTCTTGCCATGTATCGAACAGCGGCAGGCGGGTGTTCATCACGAAACCGGACATGCCAGTGGGGCGGCGAAACGGGATTTCAGACTTCAAGACCGCGCCGGAAGTCACTGAAGGGAAATTGAATTCCTCTTGCCAATCCTCCGCGTTGCCTTCGCGCCAAACATTCAGAACACCGGCCTTGAAAGCCTGAAACATGACCGAGGCGTCGGCGAAAAACTCGATCCGTATCTCGTCCAGATTATGAACCCCGCGCCGCAGTGGCAGATCTTTGGCCCAGTAGTCGGGGTTGCGGGTCAGGGTCACATAGCGGCCCTGTTCGTAATCGCTGACCACATAGGCACCGGCCCCGACCGGGATATCGTGCAGCGACGAGGCCGCGAAATCCTTGTTCGCCCATTGCGCCTTTTTCAGGATCGGGCGCAGGCCGGCAATCATTGCCAATTCGCGGTCATTGCCCTTGAATGTCATCCGAACAGAGCGCGGGCCGGTCTGTTCGATCCTTTCCACCTGTCCGGCAAATCCCAGGTAGCGCGGGTGGCCCCTGGTTCCCAGAACCTCGTAGGACCAGATCACGTCTTCGACGGTGACGGGGCTGCCATCGGAAAACCGTGCTTCCGGGCGCAGGGTGAATTCGACCCATTTCCGGTCTTCGGGCACCGCGACCGATTCGGCCAATAGACCGTAAAGTGTAAACGGCTCGTCCAGTGACCGGCCCATCAGGCTGTCATAGCCAAGGAACCGCAATTGCCACGGCGGCGTGCCTTTCAGAATGAACGGGTTAAGGGAATCGAAGCCGCCGGAATTGCCCATGACCAGCCGCCCGCCCTTTGGCGCGTCGGGATCCGCGTATGGCAGGGACACAAAATCCGGTGGAAGGGCGGGCGCGCCATACATAGCTATGCCATGGGCCGTGTCGGCTTGCGCCGAAAAAGCCACCCCGAAAGACAGCAAGGCGGCACTGCTCACCTTGCGTAAGGCGTGGAAAAACACCGATCCCATAATGGCAACAATCCTGCTCTGCTCTTGTTTTCTTGGGCCTCAGGTTACCGCTGCTTTTACGTCTTTTCAAACTTTTAGCTTGGACTCGGGCGGTGGATTGCTTATAAACAACTCACTGCTCGATAGGTTTCTTGCCTGTATGAAACCTGCCTCAATAACTTGACGCCCGCCTTGCGCGGGCGTTTTTTTTTGGGTTTTGGCGAGCGATCCGGGGGGCGAGGTTCATCATCATCGACAGCCGTTAACGATTCGATCCGGTGCCTCGCCGGGGTGCAACTTCCTGCTTGGATCTGGCCCGGCCAGCGAATTTCAGAGCGAAGCGCCTTCACGTCTGCGCGACTTTCCCCTTTCTTTTGCAGGTGCAGCAATTACCATCTGATCAACGTATAAGGATTGGAAAGACCATGACACTCAAAGGCAAAACCGCAATCATCACTGGCTCGACCTCGGGTATTGGCCTTGGCATCGCGAAAGAACTGGCGCGGCAGGGCGTGGATGTTGTCATCAACAGCTTCAGCAACACCGCCGAAGACCATGGAATCGCGAAGGAAATCGCGGATAATTTCGGCGTGACCGCGACCTATATCCAGGCCGACATGTCCAAAGGTGACCAATGTCGCGCCCTGATCGAACAGGCGGGCGGCTGCGATATCCTGGTCAATAACGCGGGCATTCAGCACGTTGCGCCGATTGACGAATTCCCCGTTGAAAAATGGGACGCGATCATCGCGATCAACATGAATTCCGCGTTTCACACCACCGCAGCGGCGCTGCCGCATATGCGCAAGCGGCGATGGGGCCGTGTGGTCAACATCGCATCGGCGCACGGGCTGACCGCCTCGCCGTTCAAATCCGCCTATGTGACGGCGAAACACGGGGTTGTGGGCATGACCAAGGTGGTCGCGCTTGAAACCGCCAAGGAAGACATCACCGCCAACGCGATCTGCCCCGGCTATGTCCACACGCCGCTGGTCGATGCGCAAATCCCCGACACGGCCAAGAAATATGGCATGACCGAGGAAGAGGCGATCGAGAAGGTGATCCTGGAACGCCAGCCCTCCAAGGCATTCGCGACGGTCGAACAGATCGGCGGCACGACCGTGTTCCTGTGTTCCGATGCAGCAGCGCAGATCACCGGCACGACCATAAGCGTCGATGGCGGCTGGACCGCATTGTAAGGGGTCGAAATCATGAGTGTTTCCGATGTGAAGCGGATCAATCTCGCGCTTCAGGGCGGGGGCGCGCATGGGGCCTTCACCTAGTGTTCCGCGCCTGACA
>DFBX01000002.1:0-2711 GCA_002366795.1 Rhodobacteraceae bacterium UBA3069
AGCGGTGACAGCTCCAGAAAGGCCGTGCCGGGGTCAATCAATCGGTCAATCCGATCACGCACCAGATGCTTGCCGCGCTCATGGTGGCGGGCGCGCAGTTTTTCAGCCCCCCCAGCAGTTGCAATGGACATGCGTGTGCGCAGGGTTTCCAACGCCGTTTGCGATTGCGCCCGGTTTTGTTCAAAAGCAGACGATCTAGGGTCTACCAGTGATGCTATGCGGCTCATGTTTTTTCACCATCTCGGTTCAGAATTCCAGTCAAGAACATATCGGCATAATCATCGGCCAGTCCCTCGGCATCGCCCTTTTGCGGGTCGAACCATTCAAGCGTCGCGTTCAGCGCGCCGATCAGCATCAGCCGAAACCGGGGCAGGTTGATATCGCCCCGGATCGCACCTTGGGCCTGCAAATCCGACAACAGGCCATCCAGAAAACTTTCATAGGCGCGCCGCACCGGCAGGTTGGCATCACGCACCGCAGGCGGCACCTGGCCAAAAATGCGCACATTTGCCGAGGTGTAATCGCCATGTTCGAGCAAGGCACTTAGATGCCCGCGGATTACCGCACGCAGCACGTCGCGTGCGGGCGCATCAGCATCCAGAGCCGCCAGCCTGTCACCGACCTCGTCATGAACCGCCTGAATTCCGGCATCCAGAATTTCCGTGATAATCGCGTCTTTTGAGGCGAAATGATAGTAGATGCTGCCCGCCTTGATCCCGGCGGCCTCGGCGATCATGCGCAATGATACTGCGCCATACCCCTGACGGCCGAACAGCTGCGCCGCCGCATCCAGAATGCCTTTACGGCCAACCTCTGCATTTTCCGTCACTTCTTTTGAGATCGCCATCATTTCTTATAATCACCCGCCTACCTAACGCTTGTTAGGCTGCGAGCGACGCACTGTCAACCCTGATCCATAGTCAGGTGAAATTCTTGTGGCCGATTATATAGACTGTCCCTGTGAACGACGAGATATGGACCCCCTTGTCGCTGCTGACCTTCACGTCGTAGACCGCGATTTTGCGGGAACGGGAGACTTCGGTTGCTGTTGCGGTCAATATATCACCGACCCTGGCTGCGGCGTTATAGGTGATGTGAACATCAATGCCCGCTGCCAGCTCACCATAGCTGTTTGACGCCACCCCAAAGGCACAATCAGCAAGCGAAAAGATCGCGCCGCCATGGCAGGTTCCGTTGAAATTCAAGTTGTCCGGGCGTACCGGCATCCGAACGGTGGCATGACCGCGGCCCAATTCGACCAATTCGGCACCCAGCGCCTTCATAAAACCATCGCGCTCGGTGAATTGGGCTTTCAACAGCTCTGGTGACGGTAATTCTTGGCCAAGATCATCCATTTTTCAGGCTCTCACTTAATTGCTCTAGTGTTTTTGCTATCGCTTCGTTCAGACCTATGTCGGCCTGCTGAAGTTGTAAAACAACTTCGTCGATGGACGCGCCTGTATCGTTCAGGATGCTGTGCTCTACATATTTGGCAACGGATTGCGCCAGCAAGCGCCGGGTACGCCCGCCCAGGGCCTCTCGTGGGCCCTTCATTTTGCGCGTCGCAGCCCGGCGATCAACAGCATCGGCCAGATCACACAGGCCGGTCCGATCGACCGCATTTGTTGACAGCACCGGCACATTCCAATCGCCCGGCGCACGCAGGGCCAACATTGCATTCAGCTGGCTAACTGTCCGCTTGGCAAGCGGCAAGTCGGATTTGTTGACGACCAGAATGTCGGCAATCTCAAGAATGCCAGCTTTGATGGCCTGAACGTCATCGCCCAGACCCGGCGCTGAAACAACAATCCTGACATCGGCCATTTCCGCCATCTCAACCTCGGATTGCCCGGCCCCTACGGTTTCCAGAACAATCACATCAAAGCTCGCAGCATCCATAAGGTCAGCCACCCGTGCGGCAGACGCCGACAAGCCGCCCAAATGCCCCCGAGATGCAAGCGAGCGTATGTACACGCCCGCATCCATCGTGTGCTCTGCCATGCGAATCCGATCCCCCAGAACCGCACCACCCGTAATCGGGCTGGATGGATCGACAGCAGCCACAGCGACGGTTTTGCCGCGCGAGCGCATTTCACCGATGAACGCATTCACCAGGGTCGATTTTCCTGCACCCGGTGGGCCAGTAAAGCCAACGACGATCGCACGGCCCAAGTGAGGCTGGATTGACTTCAACAGCTTGCCGACCGTCGGGCCGTCACGCTCGACGATGCTTATCGCGCGGGCAAGTGCGGCCGTTTCCCCGGCCAACAGACGTGCTGCTAGCCCCGGCTTTTCGATGGTTTGCTCCTGCATGGCGATCAGGCGACCACAAGCGGTTGGCCAAAGCCCAATTCATCCCGCAGCACCTTGACGATTTCACCCATCGTGGCACCCGCACGCACCGCATCGATCTCGGCGGCAAAGATATTCAGATCTTCGGACTGCGCGGCCTTGCGCAAATCCCCCAACGCCTTGCTCAACACATCAGGATCGCGGGCGGCTTTGATCTCTTTCAGGTTCTCCACTTGGCGAGCCATGTGTTCCTTTGGCGGACGCTTTAGGATTGGCCGCGCCGAGGCGTCTTCGTCTTCTTGGAATGCGTTGACGCCGACAACGATCTGTTCGCCGCTATCCACCTGGTCCTGAAACTCAAGGGCGCTGGCCCCGATCATCTCTTGCACAAAGCCGCTTTCAACCGCCTTGAACATGCC
>DFBX01000002.1:2855-3698 GCA_002366795.1 Rhodobacteraceae bacterium UBA3069
ATCGCAGCCCGATGTCTGAGCGTGAAACTTGAACCGTTTGGCACGCGGATTGGTGACGCCGAAGCGTTCGGTTACAAGATTGTTCCAGATGCGCCGCCCGGCGCGGAACTTGGCCACTTCCTCAAAAAAGCTGATCGAGATGTCGAAGAAGAAGGTGAACCGTTCAAGGAATTTTTCCGGGTCCATCCCGCGCGCCTTGCAATCCTCGGCGTATTGGATGGCCGTGGACAGTGTCAGCCCCATCGCTTGGGCCGGAGTCGCCCCAGCTTGTTGCATATGTTGTCCGACAATCGAAAACGCATTCCAGTTCGGCACATGCTCGGCCAGATAGGTTGCCGTGTCCAGCAGCATCCGGCGCGCTCCGGTCAGAGACAGGCGATAGAACATGTGATTGGCGACGAAATGCGAAATGTAATCGCTTTGGTTGGATGTTCCGGTGACATCTTTCCAATCTATCCCGCGCTTTTCGGCCACCACCAGCATCTGCGCCAGCATGGTGAACGGGCTTGGGTCGTTCAGGCCGATCGAAATCTTGTCAATCGGGATGTCGGCCAGGCTAAGGTCCATGTCCTCTTCGGTATTGAGAATGGTCCCGCAAGTGCCCAGGATTTCTGGCTCTACCTCATCACAGTCGATCCCCCTGTAAACCGAATTACACGGAATCATACTGAGGGCGCTGGCCCCTGAGGCGAGGATTTTCTTGATCCGCGCATTGAAGTCTTCTGGGCGGCCCAGACCGATCAGCTGACGCTGCGACCATGTGCGCCCGCGATGCATTGTTGGATAAATGCCGCGTGTCATCGGATCGGTGCCGGGAAACCCCAGTTTGTCGCCATAGTCACC
>DFBX01000002.1:3808-6988 GCA_002366795.1 Rhodobacteraceae bacterium UBA3069
TCTTTGTTGGCGGCGATTGCAAGTTTTTCAACTTCGGTCACGATCTCTTCGCGCACAGCGCCGGGGTGAAATACCTTGGAAACGCCTGCGGCCAATAGGTCCACTTCATCTTCGTCGGGGACGATGCCACCAACAACCACACGCACATGGCCCAACCCGGCGGCATTCAGCGCGACCATCAGCTTTGGAACCAACAGGTGGTCGGTCGCCAAAGAACTGATGCCGATGACATCCACGTCCTCCTCAAGTGCCAGCGCCACAACCGCGTCAATCGCCTGCCAGGGGTTGGTATAGATCACCTCCATCCCCGCATCGCGCAGATAGGCGGCGATGATGCGACTGCCACGATCATGTCCATCCAGACCGATCTTGGTCACCAACACCCGCGCCGGAGCTAACATTACGTCATTCATTCTTATTCTCCTCGAAATTGGCATCATTTTGCGTATCTGCGCGGGCCGTTGCCCCAACCTCTACATCGGTCAGTTGCATGCGCAGATTATTGATAAATTTACGGGCCAGACCGGCGGGGGTATCGCGGCCCTCGCGGTACCAGACTGGGGTATGATTCATGGCCCCAATGAGCATCAGTCGCAGAACGCTTCGGTCAGTTTGTGGCGGTAAGGGCAGAGCGTCGCAGAGCCGCGTGAACCGCATCTCATATTGATGGCGCAAGCCAACCAGCGTTTTCTCAGCGTCTCGAATATCTGATGGCAGCGTTCTTATCACGACATGGGCATAGCTGCTTGCCCCCAGCAGCATCGCCAGATGCGCCTCGCAAGCTGCCTGCAATCGCTCCCAGGGATCCGGCCCCACCGTCTCCAGGGCCGCATCTACACTTTGGCTGATTCGCTTCACGCCCTCTTCGAAGACCGCGACAAGCAACTCATCCTTTGATGCAAAATGATAATACAGTGACCCGGGAAGCATGCCGGTCGCCTTGGCGATATCGCGCGTTGATGTGTTGGCGAAGCCGTTCTCAACAAACAGCTCTGCTGACACGTCAAGAATGAGCTCTCGGCGATTGTTGCTTCTGGCTTTTGCCACCACGGCTGTCATTCGGCGTCCCTTAGATAAGCAAGCGATTGCTTGGTTATCTCACCAGCTATCAAGTTTGTCAACGCGCCCTTGCTGTGCAGCACCTTGCATCCGCCAGATCAGCACCTTGCAGCACCCTCGCCGACGGCTACAGTCTGAGGAGAAATGAAAATATGGTCTATCTGGCAAAAGCAGGCGCGTGTGCTCGGTCTACTTCGTCAGCCCGCCGAGAAGCAGTTTTTGCAGAATTTCAGTAAGCTCGGCTAAAGAGATATTCCCCTTTCGTCCGGCTTTCTCCAGGTCAAACCACTCAACGGTCCAGTTCAAAGCCCCCAACATGACCTGCCGCAAAGGGACGATCCTGATATCAGAACGCAAGCTACCTGAGTCCTGCGCATCCTGAAGGATGCGGTCCCAGAGTTGTGCATATTCGTTGCGCACAGGCCAATGGCGCGCGCGCACTTCCTTAGGCAGTTGGCCATATATCCGCAAATTTGCCGAAGTGAACTCGCTGGCCTGAAACAGGCATTCCAGATGTGTGCCAATAGCGGCGGCTATTCTGCTCAGGTCGTCAGGAAATTGCTCGCGGTCAGACGCGGTCCTTGCGACACCCTCCAACAGATCTCGTAGCCCCAAATCCAGCACTTCGTCCAGAATCTCGTCTTTTGATCCAAAATGGTAATATATGCTGCCCGCTTCGATCCCGGCCTCGGTTGAGATGGCGCGCATGGTTGCCGCTTTGTAGCCACGATCACGAATGATACGCGCGGCTGCGGACAGCACTTGCTTGCGGGTACGCGCCGCCTTGTTGACACCGCCCTCTGGCTCAAGAATCTGCTGATCACCATGCCGGGGGGCAAGGACCAGAGCCTGCTCTTTTTTGGCCATCCCATCCAGCAACAGTCTTGTCACCCGCTCGGACAGGGTTGCGACGGAAAAACGTTCGGTGTCATACCATTCAACGGTCCAGTTGAGCGCCCCAAGCACAAACTGGCGTACGGGCCTGATCTCGATATCGTCACGAACGCTGCCATTCTGCTGCGCTTTGGTCAAAAACTCGTTCCACAGGTCTGAATATGCGCGGCGCAGCGGGCGGTGTCTTTGGCGTAAATCATCGCGCAGCGTTGGAAAGTTTCGAATGTTGGCGGACGTGAAATCGCTTTCGGTCAAAAGAAACGTAAGATGCGTATCGACCAGTTCAGTCAGGACCTGGCGGAAATTTTTGCCCTGCGCCTCGGCTTCTGCCAGAACCCGCGATGCTTCATCATAAAGGCGACGCAATCCAAGCTCCAGAACTTCGCCCAGAATGTCCTCTTTGGACGAAAAGTGGTAGTAAATGCTGCCGGCCTCCAAATTTGCAACTTTGGCAATTTTGCGCATGGTCGCGGCATTATACCCTTCGTTGCAAAAAAACTGTGCGGCCGCCGCGAGGATCGTCTCTCGCGTTTGCTCGGACTTACTTGGCTGTCCGTCATGCAGCACAGCGCTTTGGGGTTTGGGCGTCATGTTCATGGGTAAATACCTCTGGACACACTGATTTCAAGCGGATAAATTCAAACAGATGTTAGATTTTAGCCCCTGCAACGCAAAACAGCAAGGGCCGGAGAGGAGTTTCAAGATGCGTGGACTGCAAGGTAAAAGAGTGATCGTCACAGGTGGCGGCAGCGGAATTGGGCGCGAAGTGTGCAAACGTTTCGCCCAAGAAGGGTCTGAGGTTGCGGTGTTTGACCTTAATGCGGCTGGTGCTGCCGAAACCGTATCGCTTATCGAGGCGGATGGCGGCAAAGCCAGTGCCCACACGGTTGATATTGCGGATCGCGCGGCTGTCGATGCTGCCGTCGCGGCCTTTGAGGCGGGCGGACCTATTGATGTTCTGGTCAATAATGCGGGTTGGGACCTTATCAAACCCTTCCTCGATACGGATATGGATCTGTGGAAGAAAGTGATTGATATCAACCTTTATGGACCGCTGAACATGCATCATGCTGTCCTGCCTGGCATGGTCAAAAACGGTGGTGGTCGCGTGGTGAACATCAGTTCGGATGCGGGCCGTGTCGGATCATCAGGTGAGGCGGTCTATTCAGCCTGCAAAGGTGGCATCATTTCCTTCACCAAGACTGTCGCCCGTGAGCTGGCGCGCAA
>DFBX01000002.1:7011-7599 GCA_002366795.1 Rhodobacteraceae bacterium UBA3069
GCCAAGGGCGAGGCGGGCGAAAAGATCGCCGAAGGTCTGAAGCGGGCCATCCCGATGAAGCGTCTGGCCCAGCCCACCGATTATCCAGGCATCATCTGTTTCCTTTCGTCAGAGGATGCCGGGTTCATCACGGGTCAGGTCATTTCCGTATCCGGTGGCCTGTCAATGCATGGCTAAATGCCTTAGGCAGGCATTGCCGACCCCCGGAAGGTGAGCAAACACCCCCCAATTGGTCGCGCTCCAGCGCGGCCTTTTTTTCACAAGGTCCGATATGTTTGATCCTGCCGACGATATCCGCGCAAACAGCACTCTTACCAGTTTTCTGAGCCATTGCGGCGCAGATACCTATGAGGACCTGCTTGAGCGGTCCAACGCTGACCCCGATTGGTTCTGGTCTGAGATTATTGATCTGGCCGGTATCCGGTTTTCAAAACCGTATCACACATTGCGTGACATCACCGACGGCCCCGAGAATATCCGCTGGGCCACAGGGGCCACTCTCAACCTGACGCAAACATGCCTCGATGCGCGCATTGATCTTGGCCTTGGCAACAAAACCGCGATTGACTGGGTGGCCGAAGACGGGAC
>DFBX01000002.1:7713-9014 GCA_002366795.1 Rhodobacteraceae bacterium UBA3069
GCGATCACCGCACGGCTGAACGACAGCAAGGCCCGCGCCGTGCTGACTGTTGATGCCTCTCCTCGCCGGGGCAAGCCGGTGGCGATGGAGCAAACACTGGTCAGCGCGATAGAGGACCTGGCGTTTGTGCAAACGGTCATCAGCCTGCGCCGATTCGGGGGGACATCCGCCGATCCGGCCCGCGATCTGGACTGGCATGACACTATGGCCGCGGCCAATCCGACGTTCCCCGCCGCCCCCGTTGACGCCGCCGATCCCTTGATGATTGCCTATACCTCGGGCACGACCGGCAGGCCCAAAGGCGTGGTGCTCACACATCTTGGTGTTCAGACCAAAGCAACGACTGACTTTCTGTTGTGCCTTGACCTCAAGCGCGATGACCGGCACCTGTGGATGACGGATATGGGCTGGATCATGGGGCCACTGACCCTGATTTCGACACTTCTGGCCGGTGCCACACTGGTGCTGGCCGAAGGTGCACCGTCAACCCCGGACGATCCGTTTCGCCTGTTGCGCATCGCCGCCGAAGCGAACGTAACCAACATGGGGGTGGCACCCACGCTGGTGCGCCAGTTCATGGTACAGGACCCCGCCCCGCTGGCCGGATACGACCTCTCGGCCATGCGCATTGTCGGATCAACCGGAGAGCCATGGACCGACGATGCCTGGCTTTGGCAACTGTCGCATATCTGCCGCCACCGCGCCGCGCCGCTGAACATTTCCGGTGGCACCGAAATGTTTGGCGCGATCCTGACTTCAACGGTATTGCACCGATTGTCGCCGGGCGGGTTCTCGACGCAATCGTTGGGGGTGGGCGCCAAGGTCCTGCGCCCGGATGGGACTGAGGCTGATCTGGGCGAGGTCGGCGAATTGGTTGTAACCCAGCCCCCCTTGGGGCTGACGCCGACCATCTGGCAGGACAAGGCGCGATATCTGGAAACCTACTGGTCCACCTTTCCCGGTGTCTGGTGTCACGGCGACTGGGTGCGCCACGATGAGGATGGCACATGGTATGTTCTGGGCCGGTCCGACGACACGCTGAACATCGCGGGCAAACGCATCGGCCCACCTGAAATCGAGGGGGCCATGACCCTGACAGGCAAAGTCATCGACGCGGCTGCCATCGCTGCGCCAGACGCGTTGAAAGGCGTGGCTGTTATTGTTGTCTGCGTTGCAGCCCCAGGCGTGACCCCTGATGCGGCATTGATTGACGTTCTGAAAGACGCTGTTGGCACGGCGGTTTCCAAACCGTTCCGCCCGCGCGAAATTCATTTTGTCGAGGCCCTGCCAAAGACCCGGAC
>DFBX01000002.1:9176-9886 GCA_002366795.1 Rhodobacteraceae bacterium UBA3069
GATGCCTCACATGTGACCGCATTAGAGGCGCAGGGCTGCGAAGCAGTTGTGGCGGATTTCGACGACCCTGACGCGCTGGCGCGGGCCTGCAAAGGGGCGAAAAAGGCGTTTCTTGTCACCCCCGCGCATCAGGAAATGGGGCGCTGGAAGGCCAATGTGATCCACGCCGCGGCGGATGCAGGTGTACAGCATATGGTCATGTCGACCGGGTTGGGCGCTTCACCTAAGGCGCAGCTAACCTTCGGTGTCTGGCATTCAGCCAGTCAGGAGTTGCTGAAAGAAAGTGGCATGGGCTGGACGCTCCTCCAGCCCACCTATTTCACGCAGAACCTGCTGTGGCAGGCCAATAACATCGCCAATGAAAACACATATCTCGACGATGTAGGCGGACCCGTTTCCTGGGTAGATGCCCGCGATATTGCGGATGTGGCAGCCGAGGCGCTGACCGCCGAGGGGCATGAAGGCAAAGCCTATGGGCTGACCGGCGAAGAGGCCTTAAGCGGCGAAGATATCACCGCACTGCTGACACAAACCCTTGAGCGCGACATCACCCTCCGCGCGGTTTCACCCGCTGATGCGCGTGCCAATATGATTGCCTCCGGCATGATCGCTGAGGTGGCAGATGCCATGGTAGAACTGGGCGGACTTGCCCCCAAAGGATACCTTTCAGGCATTGAAACCACGGTGCAGGACGTTCTGGGCCGCCCGGC
>DFBX01000002.1:9940-11440 GCA_002366795.1 Rhodobacteraceae bacterium UBA3069
CCTGACCCCTTCGTCGATGGCGCGCAGCGCATCCAGTTCGGACGCCTCTTTCGCGCCGCCAATCATTGTTGCCGCGATGCCCTGATCCGTCAGTGCCTGATGAAGCACGCGCACGGGTTCCTGCCCGGTACACAGGACAATTGTGTCGGCCTCGACAACCGACGGCGCACCATCCAGCGTGATGTGCAGCCCGGCATCGTCAATGCTCTCATAGCTGATCCCGGCCAGCATCTGAACGCCGTGTTTGCGCAAGGCATTGCGCAATATCCATCCCGTAGATACCCCCAGGCCCCTGCCCGGTTTGCTGGGTTTGCGTTGCAGCACGGTCACAGCGCGACTGCAGGGCACCGGAGCCAGCGGATCACCATTCAAGGCGCCGGGCTGGGTGAAGCCCTCGTCGACGCCCCATACTCCAAAGAACGCAGCAGTTTGTTCTGTTTCAGCCGGTGCCGTGACCAGATATTCGGCCACGTCAAACCCGATGCCGCCCGCGCCCATCACTGCAACCCGCGCCCCCGCCTGACGTTCACCTGACAGGATCTGCGCGTAGGTTGCCACCTTAGGGTGGTCGATGCCCGGCAGATCTGGAATACGCGGAGTCACACCAGTGGCGATCACCACATGGTCAAAACCGTCCAGATCCGAGGCTGAGGCAACTGTGCCCAGCTTCACGGCCACACCGTTTTTGTGCAGCTTCGTCTGGAAATAGCGCAATGTTTCGTCAAATTCGTCTTTGCCGGGGGCGGCGCGGGCCAGATTCAGCTGCCCGCCCAATGTGTCGGAGGCCTCAAACAAAGTCACGTTGTGACCCAGCCGTGCGGCCTCGGCCGCGCTGGCCATGCCAGCCGCCCCGCCGCCAACCACGGCGATCTTTTTGGGCCGGGTTGTTACAGTGTCGTGGAATTCAGTTTCGCGCCCGGCACGCGGGTTCACCAGACACCCCGCCACACGTTCCGAAAAGATATAATCCAGGCAGGCCTGATTGCAGGCGATGCAGGTGTTGATCTCATCTGTGCGCCCCTCTCGTGTCTTGCGAACGAAATGCGGGTCGGCAAGCATGGGGCGTGCCATCGAAATCAGATCCGCGTCGCCGTTGGCAACAATGTCTTCGGCCATTTCAGGCGTGTTTATCCGGTTTGAGGCCACGACGGGGATCGACACTGCGCGTTTTACATTCGCCGCCGCCGTGCGCCACGCCCCGCGAGGCACAGGATACGCGATGGTCGGCACGCGGGCCTCATGCCAGCCGATCCCGGTGTTCAGCATATCTGCGCCTGCGGCCTCGATCTTTTGGGCCAGCAGCGCGATTTCTTCGGCGGGGGCACCGTTTTCAATCAGATCAGCCGCAGAAATCCGGTATATAATCATGAAATCCGGCCCGCAGTGATCGCGCACAGCGCGCACAACCGCGACCGGCAGGCGATGGCGGTTTTCAACACTGCCGCCCCAGTCATCTGTGCGCTTGTTGGTATGGGGCACCGTGAATTCATTCAGCAGATA
>DFBX01000002.1:11548-12140 GCA_002366795.1 Rhodobacteraceae bacterium UBA3069
CTTGGCGTAGCGCCCCGCATGCAAAAGTTGGGCGCAGATCAGCGCGCCCTCTTTGTGCACCGCATCACAGATGGGGCGCAACGTCGCGGCTTCGGCAGCATCGTCCATACGCGGGCCACCCGGTTCCAGCAGCCCCTCGTCATTAGGAGAAAACCCGCCGGTGATAACCATTGCCACCTCGCCACGCGCGCGTTCAGCGTAAAATGCGGCCTGCTTGGTGATCGGATCAGCTTGCGATTCCAGCCGCGTGTGCATCGACCCCATGATAACGCGATTGCGCAATTCAAAGGCTCCAACGCGCAGCGGCGACAGCAAATTATTGAACGCGTGCGTTCCCTTATGGTTCGGTTTCACAGTGACCTCCCTTTACGGCTTGCCTCACTTTCTAACATTTGTTAGGTTTTTTGCAAAGATAGAATCCGACACTTCGGGAGGAAAGTCAGGAATGCAGTTTCAGCCAACAGAAGATCAAAAAACTTTTCGCGATCTCGCCGCACGGTTTGCGCGTGAAAAATTGGCCCCCAGCTATCAGAAGCGGGCCTCGGGTCATACGTTTGACCGGGATTTAATCCGTGAAATGGGCGCGCTTGGC
>DFBX01000002.1:12315-13263 GCA_002366795.1 Rhodobacteraceae bacterium UBA3069
GGCTGGCGTCTGAATGGTGAAAAGACCTCAATGAGCTTTGCCGATCAGGCTGATGCAGCCGTGGTTTTTGCCCGCACCAGCAATCCCGAGGGCGGATCGCGGGGCGTCAGCGCCTTTTTTGTCGATCTGAACGAAAAGGGCATCAGCCGCACCCATTTCGACGACATCGGCACCAAGCCTGTCGGGCGCGGATCGGTGTTTTTTGATGATGTCTATGTGCCCGCCGAAAACATGATGGCCGAACAGGACCGCGCCTTTGGCTCGATCATGGCCGGGTTTGATTTCAGCCGGGCGCTGATCGGGTTGGAATGTCTGGGCGCGGCACAGGCCTCGGTTGATGAAACCTGGGCATATGTGCAGGAACGCCAGGCATTTGGTGCGCCGCTGGCACAGTATCAGGGCGTCAGCTTTCCGCTGGCCGAGGCGGAAACCCAGCTGACCATGATGCGCCAGCTTTGTTATTACACGCTGAACCTGCGCGACCAGAACCTGCCCCACACATCCCAGGCCGCGATGTGCAAATGGTATCTTCCCAAGACCTGCTGCGAGATCATCCACCAATGCCTGATCCTGCACGGACATTATGGCTATACCACCGACCTGCCGCATCACCAGCGCTACAACGATGTGCTTGGCCTGCAAATCGGCGACGGCACCGCGCAGATCCAGAAACTGGTGATCGCGCGTGAAAAAGTCGGCCGGATTGCGCTGCAATACGATAACAAACCCAAAGGAGCCGCCAAATGAGCGCCCCTGTCACCACCAGTATCGAAGGCAATGTCGGTATCATCGAGTTGAGCCGCCCGGAAAAGTTTAACTGTCTGTCGTTGGAGGTGCACGAAAGCATCGCTGCCGCCCGCGCCGAATTTGAGGCCAACCGCGACGTGCACGTCATCCTGATTCGCGCACAGGGCAAGCATTTCTGCACCGGGGCCGATCTGACCGAGG